>NHEP01000209.1 GCA_002171515.1 bacterium TMED88
GTTTGATTAGCTGTGAAAAGAGTCTACTTATTGCTGATTTTTTAGATTTCCAGGCGTGCTGCTGGCTCTTGGGCATATCAATAAGCTCCATCCTTTTTGTTGATGCTCTTGAGCCAGATTGCAGCCGCTTCTCTCTTGATCCGTAACGATGTAGGTGGGTTTGAATGGATCGCGTATTGATTCTTGATAGCGTGAAATTTGCCGACCTGCATACCATTCAAGAGCCGGATGATCAGGGCCTTCATGCATCACAATTGCATCAGTAGGTAAGGCCAAAATTTGCTGGGCCAATGGTCTTGGTTCCCATGTTTCGTTGAGCTCCCAAAGCCAAGTTTCGCTTTGCCAGAAGAGCAGGAGGGCGAGGCTCCAGCCCGCTGCCAGCAAGAAAAATCCTCGTGAGCGAATTTTTCTTGCACTGCTATTGAGCTGCCAGCCACCCAGGCAGAGTGCGAGGCCAGCCATCGTGATTGAACCCCAGGGAAGTTCAACAGGCGTATTCCAGATGAGTGCACTGAGTCCCATCGCTATGAGAAGCAGAGAACCCAGACCGAATAAAGATCTCCCTGCCCAGCGTTGCCTTCCTTGATCAATTAATTCATACAGGCTTTCTGCGCAGAGGAGGGCGATCGCAGGCCAAAGTAAATGGGAATACCAAGGCAACTGTGTTTTTAAAGGCAACACCATGAGCGCAGTTCCCGTCAGCAAGATGAGCTCAAAGCGTCCTGAATCTTGATGGCGGTGTTTCCAGGCCCAAGCCACTCCCATTGGTAAAAAGAGCAACCATGGCCAGCCACCTTGGATAATTTGCAGTAGGGGTGTTATCCAAGCACCGTCATTGCCTTCGATTGTGGTGGTGACCCGTGCCAATCCCTGGCTTCCCCACATGACAAATGCGGCAGATCCCCGCTCGTGGAAATGCCAAAGATGCCAAGTAATCCCTGGGATGAGCCCCATGCACACTCCCCAAACAAAGTGGCGACTAACTCTTTGTCGCTGCCACCATTGCCATGCAATTGCAATGGCCAGAAAGCCCATGATCGCTGGAGGTTTGAGAAGCAAAATGCCGCTACTGCCTAAGCCTGCGAGCAGCCCACCCACGGCCATCCTTCTGCCCAGGAGTTGTCCGTAAAACAACAGCAACGAGCATGAGACCAAGCTGCCGTCGAGCATGGCCAACCGACCATGACGAGCCATTGGCAGAAGCGTCATCAGTACAACACCTGCAATTGATGCAACGGTTCGACTTCGACATCTGCCGCTGGTCTGTTTGTCTTTGTGATCAAGCTCAGTTCTCAATTCCACTAGTAGTGGAATTGCCAAGCTGGAAATCAGCGCAGGACCCAGACGAATTCCCCATTCCTGTGTTGTGAAGGTGGTTGTGATGTATCCAATCAGCCAGTGCAGTCCAGGCGGTTTATTGAGATAGGCGTTCGTCCACTGAATAGCAATCAGCCGGTCTAGTCCTGTTTGTGACATCGTTGCATGGGCTACAGAGGCAACAATTCCTTCATCCCAATCACGCAGAGGTTGGTTTCCAAGCCATGGCAGCCAAACAACCAGTGTTGCGAGCCAGAGAAGCAATGAAGGGTGTCTAAGCATCCAAGGCATTTCTCTTTTATGCTGCATAGGTAAAGTTCGCAGCGGTGCGACAAAGACTTATCGATCTTCGGCTCGACCTGTCTTTGTCGCATGCATCGCCGGCAACATCAATCCACTACGGAGGAGGTGTCCATGAGTTCCAGTTCTTTGATGCAGGGTCTACTGATCGCGGAGAACGCCGGCTGATAACGGCAGGGCATTCCTCAGATCATTCGGTTTCGCGCCATAGCGGACCCGGCGAGAGCCCCCAATCCAGAAGGTGCTTCACCTCTGGCTTGGGGGCATCGTTTTAGCTTCAAAACTCTGAATCAATCGATTTAGATCTTGCTGCAGTTTTTGATCAGTTTTGCCATTGCGATTCAAAACCACAACGCCGTCTTTAATGGATTGAACTCGATAGATTGAGGAGTTTGCATCAAGCCACTTCAGACTTTTCTTTAGACGTTCCCGATCTCTTGAAAACGCTTCGGAAAAATGAGCCAGCGTCTTGAGGTCAATTGCAACCCAGTCAACGGAATGAATTTGCTTATTGATGTCTTGGTACTCGGTGCCGTGCGGAAAGCGCACTAAAACCTGTCTTTGGGCAAGCCAAGGGATTAAGTTTGTGTTGGCGCTCACTGACGCATTGGCAGGGATTGATTGAAGGGNNTGTCTGGCTTTNACTCCATGCTCCCATTGCTGAAGGGGGCTCTGATAAACCCATGGATGAATGCTGTCTGGAATGAGGAAAGAAAAGCTTCGATTTTGGTTGCCAGCAACGGCAAAAATTAACGATAATGCTATACATCCAGCCCAAATCTTTCTGAGCTTTCTTGAGTTAAATAGATTTTGCCGTGACCTCCACCACAGGCTTGTGCCGGCGAACAGTCCTGGAACGACTAAAAATGTGTAGCGAATATTGATCGATAGAGGGTCGTTGCTACCTCGCGCTAACAATAGCCCTAGAAGGGGAAGTGATGCCATTAAAAGTGCATCAGCTGAAATTAAGGGAACGAACAGGAGTGGTAGTCCCATGCCCAGGAAATACATCAAGGTGTCTCCTGGTGGGCTGACCAGTTCGCGGAGAAGGGTCAATGGTTGACCAAAAACTTGTTTGGCGATGTCAAAACTTGAGGCACTTTCTGCGTTGGGTGCAAATTGCCCAAAATTGGACACCATGAATCGTTTGCTGTTGTCGTCTCCAAAAATCGGCATCAGCACGTTCGTGACGATGCCAACCCATGCAAGCCCTGTAATAACAAACAGAAGGCCGATTGTGCGTCGTTGTTGATCTCTGATTGAGAGCCATAGGCCAATGCTTGCGAGAACGACCCCGGTATCTTCACGTATCAATGGGATCAGTAGCGCGCTGATGATCCATAAGGCTGTGCGATTGGTTTTTAAGCCGTAAAGGAGCGCAAAAACTAGGAGTGGTAATTGGCATAAATCTGTGAAATTGCTCAGGGTTGGAGCAACAATGGCATTGGCGCAGTAAAAGGCTACGGTGATCCTTTCTGCAAGGTTTGGGCTAAGGTCAAGTTTGGCAAGTTGAAAGAGAACTAAGCCAGCACCTGTAATTAGGCTGATTTGTACGACAGGCAGTGCCCAGATCCCGAGGAGNCGAACGAGTGGGATCCAAGTGATTAAAATTGGCGTGAAATGTTGGCTAAGCCTTTGATAGGCAACGGACGGAACTTCTCCACTATGAATTACATTCGTNGAGAGCTGGGAAGAAAGTGTGCTTTCAAACGGGTTGCCTCCTATGCCATTCCACAAAACTTGCAGAAAGATTCCCTGGTCGTAGCTAGCACTAAGGCTTATCAATCTCCACCACAGAAGCAATATCCCAAGACCAGCAAATAAAAGTGCTACCCATTTAATTCGACTCTCTGGTTGGAGGCGTTGAATTCTGTTGAGCATGGATTAGCGTGAAGTCATAGGTCAAGTTGTTCGATCAGAACCCTTTTGTCAGCCAACTAGGCGACATTGCCATTGTAGCGCTGACAGTATTCAAGCTTCAGGCAGATTAGATGTTTAGGGCTAAAGCCTTCANNTAAAAGTCAANAATGATCCATCAATTNCTTTTCAAAATAGTGGGCCAACGCTTAGATCTAGTCCTGCAGGCTGCTCTTCATGCGGGAGCTCACAGGGCTAGCCATGCAAATTGCCNGATTTGCTCTGATATACGATGGNATTGATTGGAGCGTCTTTTGGAAGTGGCTACTGAAGAACCTGGGCGACGTGTAATTAAAACTCCTTGGGGAGACTTGGTTCCTAGNGTTGATCTTTTCCCGCTGGCCTATTTGATTGTTTTATACGGAATAGTGTATTTTTTGCCTTTTGGNATTTTTGACTTTTGGCGTAAAGGTGAAGACGGTTTGGCTGAATGGTTGCAGTTTTTTGCTTATCTGGGTGCAGGGCTGTCGGCTTTGTTGTGTTTTTTGCTTTCGTTCAATCGTCGCCGTCGTATTCAGGCGATGTGGTGGTTGTTGATGACGGTTTTTTGTCTCTATGTTGCCGGAGAGGAGATTAGCTGGGGCGAAAGGCTGACNGGNTTTGGATTTGATCTCCTTCGAGAGGTCAATGCCCAAGGCGAATCAAATTTNCATAATCTTGAGGGTGTTCAAAANTATCTGCACGCCTCGTTTATGGCTGCAGGNGTTTTTCTGGGCTGGCTTGGTTGGCGATTTTTTCCTGCTATTGAAGCCTTCCCAGCGCGTCGGTTCAGTCTTTATTTCCTCATTGTTGCAGCGTTTTATTTTTACTGGGATGTCTCATGGATCAGCCATGGCGATCGCATCCGCAATGATCAGGAGGCAATCGAGTTACTGATGGGCTTGGGCCTCTGGATGCATGGCTTCACGTCACTTCGCCGTTTGCTCAGGTCGCGATCAACAGCGNCGGGCTAGCGCGATGTCCCTTCGATCGAGTCAATGATTGTTGTCACAGCCGGTTCGAGACTGGAGAACAGCCCGATGGGACCGCGAGGGTCAAAGCATGCTGTTCGTGCAAGATCTCGCAGAGCCGTGATGATGTCTCGCTGCTGACCGGATTGAAGTTTCTCCATCTGATCGGAGGCCGACCAGGATGCTTTGCAGGTCTGCCAGTTCGCGATCAAGACGACNAGCCGGTANGTACGAGCCCAGCTCTCTTCTCCTTCGACTTTCTGGATGCGCTCAAACCAGTCAGCGGCNTTGTTCGGTCGATTGCGCAGAACGTTGATCAAGGCCAGGCTCCANAGAGCGTCCCGGTCATCAGGGCTTTCTTCNAGCTGCGCTAACGCCCAGTTCTCAACACGCTCTTGGTATGCGAATCTCGGATCNAGCAGGTGCCAGGGCTCAATGGAGCCGAAGATGGCTTCGAGNGCTGCAGGNCCTTCCTCCATGNTTNNTGCCAGTGCAATGAACCGCCTGTCAAAGCGTTCCGGTTCAGGAGCCGTCGGCTTGCGTTTCCAGAGCTCGATATCCCTCCCCTTGCTCCAGGGCCAGGTCTGAACCCGTTCAAAGCGAGGATCCTGTCTTACTTCTCTGCTCAGTTGGCGGGCTGATTTGCGAGAGGTGCCCTGATCACCTGTGGCCAGAATCCACCACTCAGCCTGTTCTCTTGCGAGAGTGCTNTGCCCCTTGGAACGGCCCAGACGCCTTACATCGATGGCTCCGCCATCAAGATTGCCGAGGTAGCTCAGGGTCTGTTCATTGAGATCGCGGTCGCTGGCGGCGATCAGAACGGTGACGTGATCATTCCCTTCTCGTTGTCTGAGGCTTGCAATCACGTCCGCCGCTGGAGATCCCGGCGCATACCTGATGTCACTCCACTGGATCCGGATGAGCTCGATTGCGCTGAGCAAGGAGGCCAGTAGGAGCAGGATCGGGCCGATGGCCCGTTGCCATGGCCGTTTGCCGAAGGCCTGCAGTAGCAGCAGCCAGCCCCTGGCCAGGATGATGCTCAGCAGCGGCAATAGGGGTGCGATGTAACGAGCATCCTTGTTGGGGCTCAGGCTCGTCGCAATCAGGACACAGATTGCCGTGCCTGTAAGCCAGCCCATCCCTTCCGTTTTCTCGATTCCATCGGAATTGTTTCGCTTCATAGCTTGCAGCAGACACCCGGCAAGTCCGCCGCCGAGCACCAGGCCTCCCACCTGTTTCGGTAGCAGTCGTGGGTACCAGATCCACGATTCCAACTGCAGCAGGCCGGGGTCGCCTTCCTCGGCCGCCGATGTAATCACGGCGCGTTGTGTTCCGCCAAGTGTCGTGATCCAGTTGTGCTGCAGCCAGGGAATGATTGCGATCAACGCGATTCCAAGACCTGCCACGAGCTGAAGGCTGCGTTTGGGCTCTCTCAGAGCTTGCACTCCGGCCCAGATTGCAGGGAGAGCCACCACCAGGAGTGCACTCTGCTTGGTGAGAACTGAAGCGGCAAGGGCCGTGGCAGCGACGATGGCCTGAGGCCATTGGCCACCTTGCGAACCAGGTCGCTGCCAGCGGTACAGCAGGAACAAGGCCAGCGTTGTCGTACCTGTGAGTGCTAGGTCAAGGGTGAACTCAACGCGATGTTCTGCCATGCCAGGAGCCATGGCGAGAAAGAGCGCCGCGAGGATTCCAAGAGGTCTGCCGCCAATGCACCGGCCCCAGCTCGCCACTGTCAGCAACACGACCCCATGCCAGAAGCTCAGGATCCATCCGGCCTGATCAGGGTTTTGCCCGACGATGGCCATCAGGCTTCCGCTGAGAATGGATGACAGAGGAGGGATTTTTGGTGAGAGATCCAGGAGCGCCTGCAACCCCTCCCACCGGCCCGGGTCGAGCACCCCCAGCTGCCTGCCATGCTCAATTGCGCTGCTGAGGTACTCGGCCTGATCCCAAGAGGGCAGGCGTTGATCTAGCTGCAGCCACGTGTGGTCGAGCACACAGCTCAGCGACCAGATCAGGCCGAGGGCGATCCACCAGATCAGGTTTTGATGGCGCAGGAGCATCAGCCAGTGCCGAAGATACGGGTTGAAATGCCACGCGTTCGGCACCAGCTGCGCGTGTGCAGGTAGAGCCCAGCGATAATCAAGAGTTCATAAATCTCCTGATGATTGGCGACAGTGATCAGGCATTCGCCGGCTTTCCCGCAGAATTCGAATCCCAGATACCAGATCGCTGGCAAGGTGAAATAGAGCGTGAACCGCGTGGCGGGGATGAGGGGCGCGGTGCGGAATACGAATCCCGCCAGGCCGAGGACCAGACCGAGGCTTGCCCATCCGAGATGCAGGAGCCCTTTCCCCTGGAAGACGGCGATGTTGTGCAGGTTCGTTTCTCCTTGCGTGTTGATCGATCGGATGGCGTCGATGCCGGCACCGTGCAGTCGCTCGCCCCAGCTGATTTCTTCACCGATGAAGAAGCAGAAGAGAACCAACAACAACAGCCATCCAAGCCGTTCCCATCTCTGCTGTGATTGCTTTTGAAGGCGAAAAGCGTTGATGGCCGAGAGGATTAACAGGGCCACGCTTCCCCACTCCATCAGCCCGTCCTCGTTCTGAAGCCATCCGAAGATCCCAAAGGGTAGCCAACGAATAACTGTATATAAAACAATAAGGAAGTAAATTGGCCTGAGATCCAGATTGTTGGCAATCCACGAAAGTGCCTTTTTGATTTTTCTTTGACTCATCGTATGTGCAGATAATTCTATTGGATCAGCGAATGGCTAACGATTTGCATGGCTTGCTGCTTTCCTTATGAATTTTGAGGAGGTGGTCCACCAAAAATAGAACCAGGAAGATATTCCGAGAAACTTCACTCCTTCCTCGAAAATCTGTATTGTTTCGTATTTAACTGGCAGGATGTCGACGAGATCGCGTTGGAACTTGTCGGTCAATACAGAAAAAGCCAATAGAGTTGCGGCAAGGATAAATATTTCTCCCCCGTTTTTGATCAGCTGCTCTCGGAATCTGAAAACAATGAGGAAGGCGAATACTGCGTAAACTACATACAGGAATGTTTGGCCAATGTATCTATCGTGCAATAAGAACATGTCGTCTATGCAGAGTATGAATGAAAACCAGCCCCCGCAAAGCAATAGCTCTTTTAATTTGTGCTGGCTATTTGTTGGTGTGCCGTATGCAGTAAACAGCGCGATCGCAGCTGTTGCGATCCAGAGGAGGTATCCCAAGTTTGAAATCAGACCGATGCCCAGCGCGGAATCACACGTTTGAGCGAGGTCTCTGATCACCAGAATCCCTTTGATACCTGCCATGGCGCTAAGATTGATGGCCAGCGCATAGACAATCAGGCTTGGAATGACGGCGACGATGATCGCTTTGAGCAGGTTGTGGCCCTTTGTGCGCGCCATCGGCAGCTTTCATTCGAATGAAGCATTATGCCTCTCAGCTCGATGGCTATCAGTGTGGACTCTTCAACTGCAGTCAATACTTAATAGCAGCTCTCGGTTTGTAGCATTTGGGATTTTCGTTTGTCTGTTGGAGATGTGCGTAGGAGCTGCATCTGGGGTCAGTATTTAGAGGGCTGCCGGATGTTTCCGCTCTTTCTCTGATGGGTTCCTGTTTGAACTCGATTGGTGCTGTGTGCTGAGCCCTTTGCGTCTCTGTTTGGCTCATCAATCAATTCACTGAAGTTCTTGCCTGCTTTTCGTCTTCTTTGTTTGTTAATAGATTGTTTGGGAGAAGTGTCTTGGCTGAAATTTTTTAAGTTGGGGCCTTTCTTTTGCCTCTGTTTCACTCTAAAAGTTTTCCTGGCGCTGATTTGTGGGTGAAAGCCATCGATTCATTCGCGATCGTTTTTGTTGTTGTTTCTCGATGTCTGTCTTCCCTTTGATTGTGTGAATTGTTTTATCGCGGGTATTTTGCTGAAGCTAGAAATGCCAAGCCTGTTTTGTGGCGCAGTGTACCAATTGCTGTTTTGGATTCCCCGAGCATGTCTCTTTGGATGTGTTCGTGTTAATACATAGCTGGAATTTTTGGTATTAAAAGCTACATCGCAGCTCCGTTTTCGTCTAATCGAATACATTCCATCGTCTTTTCTGTCACAGCGCTATTCGGTAAGGGGGAGTGGTTTTAATAATTTTGTATTGACGCAAAACGTCAAGTTCCTCAATTTTTGGTGTGAGGCCGAAATGAAACTTTTCCATCAACTGCTGGTGGCCCCAGCTGCCTTGGGCCTTTTGGCTCCAATGGCTGCTAACGCCACTGAGCTAAACATCAACGGTGTTTCTGACT
>NHEP01000210.1 GCA_002171515.1 bacterium TMED88
CCGGGACGTCGGACACGAGCTGCTTCCGGACCGCCCCATCGACTAACTCAGCCGTTCGAGAGGGGTCTGACGTATCGGCAACTCTCGAGGACCACCATTGTTTGAGCTTCACCGATTGTCCGTCGGTGATCAGCGCCTGCCCGGGAAGGAGTGTCCGAATTTCGGGAAGCAGAGACTCCGATTCAGCTCCGTGACGGAAGGCCAAATACTCCCCGATTCGGGCGGAAGACGGCGAATCGCGCCCGGTCTTCAAGGCCTTGGGTTCTGAGGCAAACTGGACGCCTCGTCTATTGACTTGATAGAAGAGTGGCTTGATCCCTAAACGATCTCTGATCAGCAAAAGGGTTTCGTTCCGACGGTCGTAAAGGGCGATGGCAAACATGCCCTGGAGTCGGTTGAGTGCTTCCTGCCCGCCCGACTCCATGAGGGCAAGGATGACCTCGCTGTCTCCATCAGTCTGAAATGAGAATCCTTCTCTTCGAAGATCCTGTCTTAACTCTCGATAGTTGTAGATCTCGCCATTGAAGCAGAGAACGTATCGCTGGCTTCTTGAGACCATGGGCTGCGCGGCTTGTGGGGACAAGTCGAGAACTGCCAGGCGGGTGTGGCAGAGGCCAACTTGAGCCTCCTTGAAGAGTCCCGAGTCGTCGGGCCCTCGATGCAGGAGCCGATTCCGCATGAACTCGAGTTCGTCCCGACTCGGCCCGGCTTCTCCCGAAGGTGCCAGCATTCCGCCGATTCCACACATCTAGGCCGATTCCTTTCTAGGGCTACGCGAAGCGGTGCTTGTTGATCCTCCGTGGGTATTGCCGAGTACCCACCGGAGGGTTGACTCTGTCGAATTCAATCAGGATTCCCCAGGCTTCTTGTCGCTCAACGTCGAAAATTCGTCGCCTCAGATGTGCTGTCACCTCCGCTGAACGCCCCGAACCTGATTTGACGATGGTCGAGCGTTCCAATCCGGCGGTAAAAGACTGATCGCCACGGGGCGTAACCCCTACAGTCATGCGGGCGGCGTATTCCCGTCTGCTTGCACGCGCTCCACGATTCTGACGAAACCACAGTAAATCTCAAATCGGCCATTCATCCCGCTCACTTGAAGATCCAGTTTCATAAAGATGAACCATCCGTTATCCCTTGAGCGTTCTTTCAAGACGCCGATACAGTCACGAGGGAAGCGTCTCAGGCAACCGGGCGCCGACATCTCATTGCTCACGCGGGCTCGTTGCGGTCCGTTTCACGGAGTCCATTTCTTTTGCAGCCTTGGCTCGCTCGCAATTTTGTCTATCGACCCGCGACCTGGGTTCGCGGTGAGCCGGTCTTTTCCCTACTTGAAAGCTACAAGAAGTCCCAATGGTGGAGCCCCGAGCGGCACCGAGAGGACCAAGTCAAAAAGCTTGGACACATTTTACGCCATGCTGCTCAGAGTACGACGTACTATCGCGCGATTGCTGAAGGACTCGGAATCGCGCCGAGTGACCTCAACGCCTCGCACCTCCGCGACTTCCCATACCTTCAGAAACAGCACCTCGTAGAAAATAACGCTGCTCTCCAGGCGTGGAGACTGCCGGGAACCACAAGTTGGAAAACGACCGGCGGTTCTACAGGTGTTGCTGTGAGGCTCCGCAAGAATCGATGGGCCACTGCGGCCGAGCAAGCCGCATCCTGGCGCTCCTATGGTTGGTATGGGTTGCAGGCTGGGGACCGACAGGCCCGTTTCTGGGGCACACCGATACGGGCCCGTGGTCGAGCGCGCTATCGCGCGATCGACTGGGTGCTCAATCGATCTCGTTTTTCGGCCTTTGCCTTCGGCCCGAAGGATCTCGATCGGTACTACGCTCAGCTGAGGATCCAAAAGCCGCATTGGGCTTATGGCTACGTTTCCATGCTCACGGAATTTGCACGGCACTGCCAAACCAAACGGCTTCCGCTGCAAGACCTGAAGATCAGGGCGGTCGTGACCACGTCCGAAATGCTCACAGAGGGAGATCGAAGCCTGATTCAGAACGCCTTTCAGGCCCCCGTCTATAATGAATATGGCTGTGGGGAGGTAGGGGCCATCCTTTACGAATGCGACCGAGGCACACTCCACGCTATGGCGGAGAACTTGCATTTCGAACTCAAGCCCGATCCGACCGAACAGGAGCCCGAAGCGCATGCCCTGATCGTGACGGACCTTCATAATCTTGCGACCCCGCTTATTCGCTATGAAATAGGCGACCGGGTGGTGCCGCTCGGGGCCGATTGCCCGTGTGGCCGCGGTTTGGCTGGGTTTCGTACGGTTTTTGGACGCGCCTACGATTTTATAGAGACCGCCGATGGCACCCGTTACCACGGTGAATTCTTCCTCTACATGATCGAAGAGGCTCGGGAATCCGGCGTGCCGATCCTTCAGGCCCAGTTCTCCCAGAAAACCGCAAAAAACCTGGAAATTCGCTTGGTGACCCAGCCCGGCTACAAGGATCATCACGGAGCGGCGCTGATTGAGCGCGTCGAGGAGATGTCTTCTCATCGTCTGAAATGCCAAGTGACAGTGGTGCCTCAACTCGAGAGAGAGCGCTCGGGTAAGCTGCGCCTGATCCAAAGTTTAAAATCAGCCTAAGCCCACCTGATAGACATCTTTTTATCCGTCCCGCCCTTGTGACGCAGAAGGAAAAATCATGAGTTCGAAGAAAACACCTTGGTTTAAGAGGCATCCCGGGTGGACACTCCTCTTGGTGAACGGCGCGATCCTCTTGTTTTTTGCGCTGATCGCCGAAATCGGTCTCCGGGTCGGAGCGCAATACAATCCGGGTTATTACACATCAGTCGAAGTGACGGATACGGACCTGAACTATGCCTATGGCACAATCAAGATTAACTCGGACGGATATCCCGATGAAGAGTTCGAGCTGACCTCGCCGCTTCGCGTCGGTTACTTTGGCGACTCCGTCACGTACGGCGTGGGGGCGGGCTATGGCTACCGGATTTCAGAGTATCTTGAGGAGGCTTATCCCGCTTACGAACATTTAAATCTGGGTGGCATCGGCCTTTCGGTCTCCGAGGGAGAGATTCGCAATTCGGCCCGCAAGGCGGAGCGGTTTGGCCTCACCGACGCGATCTACCTCTTTAATTTGAATGACATTCTCCCGAATTCCACCTTTCAGCCACAGCCTCAGACCTCAAAGCGACGCTTTCGGAGCTTCGTGCGGCGCTATCTCGATTGGTTCAGGGGGCGAAGCTACATCTATACGTATCTGCGGACCCAGATCAAAACCATGATGACTCGACAGGGTGTCGGGTTTCATGGCTACACGGCTTACGAGCTCAACCCCCGAGAGCACGAGGTGGTTCTCCGCGAGACCGCCGAACGGATCAATCGAATGGCCGAGACCCTGGGCGAGCTTGGGGTTCGGATGCAAGTGGTCATTCTTCCGTATGAAATGCAAATTTCAGACGAGGCAGAGGAAGTGTATGCGGGGCATGGCATTCGCTGGGAGGACGGCTTCATCGATCGGGGTCCTCAGAAGACGATCATTCCCTTCTTTGAACCGAGTCTTCCGGTTTGGGATGCGTATTACGCCTTTGTTCCCGATGACACCTCGTCCGAACAGGCTCGAGAAAGCAATGGGGTGGGTGAATTCTTTGTGTACGACGAAGGAGACACCCTCGACTGGAATCACCCGAATCGAGCGGGACATCGAGCCATTGCGGACTACTTGGCTCAAGAGGGCCTATTGTCCAACCAGCCTGACTGAGGGACCCAGCTCTGAAATCGATACACCGACTGCTGATGAGAGGCTGCCCCGCTGCCTCGCCCTATGCTCTTCGAGTTCGGATCCAAGCGCCGATCTTCTCTTTGGGCGCCTGCCAGTCGTAGTCCCCATCAAGTTTGGCCTCAAATGTCTCCAGTGAATCGTAGGATTCGATGCCTACTCGACGGAGCCTGAAGCGCTCTGTGAGATGACTGCCGCGTCCAAAGTGGGTTGAGCAGGCTGCGTCAAAGCCTGCTTCCTGCACCGATCTCTCAGCGGCCAAATCAAAGTCGTCTAACTGGCCATAGGGATAGGCGAATAGCCTGACTGGGGTACCGACAATCTCTTCGAGCCTCTGCCGCGCCCGCACCGTTTCGCGCTTGAGGTCTTCCGAATTCAGTCCAGCCACCCGGCAGTGCGTCCATCCGTGTGCCCCAATTTCAACCACGGTTGGGTCGAGGTTGGCCAGGCCTGCCTCATCGAGTATGAAACGACGGGGTCGTTGCCCCTCATCCCAGTCGTTGTGGCCCCCCACTTTGCCGGCCGGGACAAAGAGGGTTGCATGGAGCCCGAGTCGTTTCAGGACGGGGACAGCGAGTTCCGAAAAATCGTGGTAGCCATCATCGAATGTGATCGAAGCCATTCGCCTTGCCTGAGGCTGCCCCAGCGCGTCCACAGCGGCCCGAAGCGGGACAACGTCGTAGAGTTCTGCCAGGCGCACGCATTGGGTGGCGAACTCGTCGACCTGTACGCCATCGCTTCCCCCTAAGCCGTGGTACATCACGACCAACGGACCGGGCCAGTCCAGAATTCGTGGGATTCCCAGTCGCCGCCACATTTTGGCCATCGTGCTCTGTTGGAGCATTTTTAGGCTAGTTTCCCTTTTGCCGGGGTGAAACGAAGCTCTTCCTCAGCATGTCGTCTTCGTCTCATCCCTCAACCGCAAAGCGCTGAATGAGCTCTTGCAAGCGCCGGCTATCGTGGTCCCAACTGTAGCCGTTCCGGACGCCCTGAAGTCCCGCCTGAGCGTATGCGGCGAGCTGTTCCGGATTTTCGTCGCAGTGGAGAATAGCCTGAGACAATTCCTCGGCGTCCCCTGCAGGAGAGAGCACGCCATTGCCCGCATCTTCGATGACTCGACGGTGCGGAGGCACATCGCTCGCCACCACAGGCAGCCCCAGCGACATGTATTCGAAAAGCTTATTGGCCAGACTTGCGTCGATGTGGGGACATTGGCGAAAAGGCAAGATGCCCAACGAACAGCCGGCGATGATATCGGCGAGTTCGCCATAGGGCACTCGGCCCAGAAATCGAATGCATTCGGAAAGCTTGAGCTGATGGGTCTGAGCTTCGAGTGCCTCCTGAACGGGTCCGTCTCCCACGATCAGCAGACGAAAACGCCCAGGCCGCTTTTTCTCAAGATATTGCATTGCTTGGATCGCCGTATCGAGGCCCCGATCGCCGGCGAGCAGGCCAGAAAACAAAATCACAAATTTCTCGCGCCACTCGGCGAGGACCGGAACAGTCTGCCCTGTTCGAACGAGGCTTTCAGTATCTGGGGTGTTGCGCACCACTGTGCAGCGTCCCGTAGGAAGGCCAATGCGCTCCAAGCGCGATTGGGCCTCGGGGCAGACGACGATGGCCTCATCAATCCTCCGGACCACCGCTCTTTCGACCCAATCCGCAAGCTTCGGATTACGGACCAATCGGTCCACAAAAGAAGGGTTGTTGAACTGATAAATCGATCTCAATGAGTCGGGGTACGGCTCAGCCAAGTCCGCGACTACGGGAATCTTGTGTGCCCGAGCCACATCAACCGCCAGCGGCGCCATCGGGAGATCTCTGGCCAGAACCAGATCGGGTCGGAACCGGCGAGCAGCCACCCGGATCGCATAAATCCAGAGCGGACTGAGAAAGATAGGCAGGCTCAATGCGGCCGGGCCCCAGGCGGGTACCCGTTCGATCCTGAGCCCGTCGTTGAGCCGCTCGTGGCGAGGCGCCGCGCCCGACTTATTCCGGCAGACCAGCAAGACCTCGTGACCCCCTCCCATGAGAGATCTCGTCACCTTCTCAATTCGGACATCCCAGGGATAGTCGCCATCAAAAACCATCAGGATCTTCATCGTGCTCGCTCTTTTCATCCCGGCTCCCGGTGGCCAGCCATTCGCGCTGCCCGGGGCTCTCCCCTCGCCGATGAGGCGAATAAGGGATCGGCCTATCCAACTTGTTGATCGGCGACTTGCCCTTCTGGGTGTAGCCTTTCGGGGGCGCCCCAGTGCTCGCTCGGACCCAGTGTGGGCTTTAGGCACCAGCATTCAGTCTCGTGGTGATCTGACCGATGCAGGCACGGGCGGACTACTCTTCTCGGGTTCTGACCTCACAGAAAGCTTCATATGTTGGCAAAAATCGGTGCCTCGCTTGAATACAGCACTGGAATCTCACCGCGACGCTGGAGACACGCCCAATCCGGTCAAACGGTCGTCATTTTGATGTATCACAGAATCGACCCCGCCTCCTCCTCTCAAGCCCATGTCCCACCCGCCTATGGAGTTGAGCGGGGTGTCACCGCTGATGTCTTCGAGCGGCAAATCCGGTTCATGCTCAAGCACTTTGAGCCGCGACATCTCACGCGCCTCTTCTCGGAAGGGAGCCGGGTTCCGGGTTTCACTGTGACTTTTGACGATGGCTATGCGGATAATCTTCACTTGGCTGCGCCCATTCTTTCCCGTCTGAAAGTTCCTGCTGGCATTTTTCTCAATAGCGAGTTTGTCGGCACGGATCGACGCTTCTGGTGGGAAACGCTCGGATCTCTTATTCGAGAGACCGACGCCACGCACATCGACGCCGACCTCGTAGGTGAATTCAATCCGTCCAATGGTGAGAGCGATGAGGCTTTGCCTCTCTCCTCCGCTAGCGAGCGAGAATATGCCCACTGGACGATTTCTCAAATGCTTATGCACATGCATGACTCGGACATTTCTGCAGCGCTCCACAAAATTGCTCATGCACTCTCGGTCCCACCCCGTTTCGAAGACCGTGATTGGCCGCTTCTAGACTGGGACCAGGTGAGGCAGCTGGCGGCGAGTGGATTTGAAGTGGGGGCGCATGGGGCCAATCATGCCAATTTGGGGCTTTCGAACCCAAGCCAAGCACGAGCCGAAGTGCTTCGCTCCGTCTCTGGGATCGAGGGCCAGCTCCAAGATGAAGTCCAGACATTCGCCTATCCCTATGGTGGAGAGGCGCATCGTTCTCAGGCTGCTCTTGATGCTGTCCGCGAAGCAGGTTGTCGTTGGGCCTTTACGACCGAGCCCCGTGCAGCGACTCTGGGTGATGCACCGCTGACTCTTCCGCGGGTTGGCCTGACAGGCCCCGGCAGTCTGACGTGCGCTTATCGAATCGACCGCGCTTACCGGTCGATCAGGACACCTCAAGCCGGAAAATGACGGATTCCAAACCCAAGCGTGTTTCATGGGCATGGTTGGAATGGCTGGCACTCGCGATTGCCCTATCCCCCGTCTTGGTCGAATGGTGGACGTATGCGTGGGCCCCGGATACTCGGTTTTTTCCGCTCGTTCTGCCCCTTGTTTTGATTCTTTGGGCTCGAGGCATCGAGTGGCCGAGCCCTCCCCGCTCCGCCCTCGGGACTTCTCTCATATTGATCGGCCTCGGTCTGGAGATCGTTGGAATTCTCGCGCAGACGTGGACCGTCGCCCGAGTGGCCGCGCCGATTGCGGTAATCGGCATGGCGATGCGTCTTGGAAACCCAAGCCCGCGCCTGCTCACCCTGCTCTTCTTTGCGGTTCCGATCCCGACTTTTGTCATGCAGTCAACGACGCCGCAGCTCGAATCCTTCTACGCCGCCGTGGTCAGCCAAGTGCTCGCTGAGGGCCTCGGGTTCGGCGTGACTTCCTCCGGTCCTCTCCTCATCGTGCAGGGTCAGAGTCTGGAGCTCACTGCGCCGGATGCTGGGTGGCAGACCGCTTTCTTGCTGATGGCCGGACTCTGGACACTGGCCCTCGTTCGCGGCTGGTCAATCTCACGGGTCATTCTTGTCTGCGTAGCGCTACCGCTGACTGTCCCGGCTCTGCAGATTGGGGCAGTTGGCGTCGCCGGCCTTCTCCTCATTTCGGGCCTACCGGATTGGGGCACCGCCTGGCTGCGCTGGGGTTTTTATCTCACGCTTTTCGTCCTGGCGTTGTTCTTTTTCAGGGGATGGCGTCCTGCTCGCAAGGAGCCCGCTAGTCCACTACATACCCCAGCGCCTTAAGCCGCTCCAAATACCCATCGTCCTGATCCGTTCGGATCGGCGTCGTATCGCCGAGAGGGCGCTCGGGGTATCGGGTCACCCATCGCACCGGAGGAAGAGAACCGTCCGGTGCCTTTAACGCTTCAAACAGGATCCGCCCCGGAAGATCGCGGGCGACGGGCAGCCCCATCAAGTACATGACCGTCGGGAACACATCGTAGATACTTGCACCGCGAATCATAAAGTCTTGCTTGACATCAGGTCCGGACATCAAAATCAGGCCACTTCGATGGTGAGTTCCGGTCTCAGGTTCGTCCGCCTCGCTGTGGGGTACCGTGGCCCGCATACCGTGATCCGAGACGATGATCACGTTCCAATCGGGCCCGGCAGCCTCCAGGACCTCGCTCACCCAGTCATCGACGAGTCCATCGACGTTTCGCACGACAGGCTCCAGAGCGCTCTGGTCGTCGTCGCGCTCGCCGTAAACCCATCGGGCAAGCGTGGGCGAAGATTGTAGGTAGTGCCACTTCCAAAACTTGTGCCCGATGGCATCAATCGCCCTAAGGTAGACACTCACGAGCTCGAATCGTCCATCTTGAATCGCATCGATGCTCATTTGTGTAACAAACTCATCTCGTAGCAGGAACTCTTCGAGTACACCGAGTTTGACCGGGTTTCGTTCCTCAAAAGACGTCGCTTTTTGCCCGCCGAGCACGTCTGATCGCGAAGGCATCTTCTCCTCGGCCTTCCGGAGGATATTCGCGATGCGCATCTCATCTTCAGGCGGGTAGACCCGCCGATCGAGGCCCTCCTGTTGAAAGCGATCGGTGACGATACGCCCATCCACCTCCTCAGCAGGCCAGGAGGCCCACCAATAATGGAAGGAAGACTGGACGTTGAACAGGGGGAGCAGATCCCAAAAAGCCCAAGCGGTACGGCTATTGCTTGAGTAAGGCACACCGTCCTTTGAGAAATCGAGGATCCCGTGGCCTGAACCGCCTCTTCCGGTGGCAATGGTTGTCCAGATCACGGGGGACCAGGTCGGATCCTCTGACTCAAGCTCGCCCCAGGCCGAGCGCGCTTTAAGGCTCTTCATGACCGGCATGACGCCCGCCTCAATTGAGGGATCCAAGTTGGCCCACGAGGCTGCGTCAAGGCCAATCAACAAGACAGGGCGATCGAAACGATGGGTTTGATCCGGATTGAAGCCCGGCAGGCTTCCGGGCCCTCTCCAGAACAAGCCAGCAAGTAGAATGAGGACCGTCCCACCGATTAGGCCCGCTCCAGCCCAGCCGCCCCGTTGCAAGAAGCGATTGATCGGCCAAGCCAAGCCGAGAGTCCAGATGAGCAGGCCTGCTCCGAGGAGCATGGCGGGAAGCCCAACTTCGGCCAACCCCCGACGAGACCAGATCAAGATCGCAAGCAACAGCACGGCGAGGGTCCCGAGCATCGCCAGGAGAAGCAGCCCTCCCTCGCGCCGTTTCGAGCTACGTAGGAAGGGGCCCAGCAGCCAGCCCACCATTCCCCCGGCAAGCAGACCCGTTCCAGCGTGGACGACGAGGACCGACTCAGTTCTTGAAATCGGAGTCCCCCAGGCACCCAATGTCCTGAGAACGAACGTGACGGCATCGGCCGGCCACAGAGTGGGGAGCGCGAACAAATAGTCATGTCGCTCAAGGAGTGCCCCGATCCCCAGGGCCAAACCGATTGCGAAACCCACTGCGGCCCCCGCCCTGAGGCTCGAACTCTCCCGTTCACTCGACACGTCGCGTTCCCCTGTCCTGTTTTGGCCTCAATCCCGCCCGAAGTCTCTCTCTCAAAAAAACCATATTGTCCTTTGTCGATCCAGAGAATGACCGGGCTCCACGCCCTTCTTTGCTCTACTCATCATGGCTTCTCGCAGCGAGACTTTTCAGAATCGACAGCACCTTGGCGAGTCGCCGGCCGCTCAACCGGCCATGGGTCGGTAGTGTGAGAAGCCTAAGGGCGAATTCTCGGGCCCGCGGGCACACGCTGTCGTCAACAAGGTGCGGTCTTAATCCCTCCACGAGATCAAGGCTTCTGGGATAGAGCTGTGACGCTCCAGCGCCGGTTAGATTGAGTTCCACCAAGGCTCTGTCACGAGTTCCTGGCGTCGGCGCTACGAGCCCCAGGCGTGGGTATACCGGAATGACCCCTTCGTCCGCAATGAGAGGGGAGAAGCCGTTCCGGGTTGGGATACTTTGCGCGAGTTCCTCAGCGACGCGGCGTCGGCGGTGAGTGCTCGGATCAACGTTCTGAAGGCCACACATCAAGAGTGCTTGGTTCTTTGGGCCGATAACCCCTACTCCAAAGCCTGGGTCGTAATGAGTCTCGCCAATCCCCAACCCCGGGATAGAGGACAGCACCCCGAATACCCAGGGCCACAGCGCTACGTTGTAGACGCTTGCCTCCAAGATTGCCCGGCTCACGGAAGCTGAGTCAGGAATGGCCTCCCCCAGTTCCGTGGAACGCTCAAACGCTCCACGGGCATACACTGCAGCGCCTCCTCCAAGCGCGGAAAGAGGCTTTCCTCTTCCAAAGCTGAGGATGCCAATGTCCCCACGATGGCCGACCGCACCCATTTGATCCGAGCCGCCGAAAGATTGGGCCGCGTCGTCGATTAAAAAGGATCCTGCCTCCGACACAAGCGTCTTCAGTGGGCCGATTCGCTCTGGAACGCCGAGTAGGTTTGTCACAACCACTGCGGCGGCTCGCTCAAGGGGCAGTCTCCTCAGAGCATGGACATCGATCTGACCTCGAAGNTCAACATCAACCAGNCGCACNCGAAGACCGGCCGCGACTGCTGCAGCCGGCACCGAGTAACAGGTGTAGGCAGGAATNANAACTTCGGACCGCGCGGTCCGGTCTGCCAGNACNCGAAAAGCCCANGCCAACGCGGCCCGCCCCGATGCATGAAAGTCNACCTCGCNATCAGGGAAGCGCTGACTGAANGCGTACAGGATGCTTGCCTGAATATTTTTTCCGGAGATGTGACGCACAAGTTCCATCAAATTGCGCCGTGTCCAGGGGTGTCCCGCTGGAGGCAATTGTGAAAGGCCGCTCCAGCGCACAAGACCGCCGCCCTCTTCCATCAGCGTCGGGTCGGCTGCCATTGCACCGACCTCTGCCCCGAGAGGTGATAAAACCAAGCGACGAGCATCGAGGCATTGACGAGAATGAAGAAACCAGCCAGGCGAGGAAGCAGCATCCGTTGCACGCGCAAGGATCCCAACGCGACGGCGCCCATCCCGTAAAAAGCAGCCTGAACAAAGAGCCCCCAGCGAGCTAGGGGCGATTCGAGGGCGGCGAGCGCATTGGTCAAAAGAAGAAGAATCAGAGCAAGGGGAGAAGTAAACCGCATGACCTTATGACCCCACAGCGAAAGGGCTACACGCCCGTATCGAGGATGGAGGAGATCTCGGTAGGCGAACAGGACAGCAATTCCACGCCGGACGGTCCGGACTTTACGAGGCCATTCGGCCGCTGCATCTTCGACGGCCTTAAATGAAGCTTTCGCCGTCGGCTCCGAAATCGCGCGATAGCCCCTTCGGGCCGTCTCAAGAGCCGTTCGGAAGTCGCTGGCTAAATCCGTGGGCCAGGTATCGCAGAGGCTCCGCCGGACAGCGAAGAATGAACCCGAAAGGCCGATGAGCCCGCCTGAGACGTTTTCCATGCGACGGAGCGCCATTTCATAGCGAACGTAGGCGCCCTCCCCGCCATCGCCTGCCACTTCATCCTCGCTGCTTACTGAACCAACACGCGGGTCGAAGAAGGGTTGCACAATGCATCGCAGCGCGTCTGGGGCGAGCTCCGCCGATACGTCCGTAAAAACGACGATCTCGCCGACTGCGTCCCGAAGAGCTGCCGCCTGGGCCGATTCTTTTCCTCGATCGGCTGAATTAATGACGAGAGTGACCCGGTTGTCCAAGCAAGCCAGAGCAATGGCCTCAGTTCCGTCGGTCGAGTGGTCGGAAGCGATGATCACCTGGAGCTGGCCAGGGTATTCTGAGCTGAGAGTGTTCTCGAGCTTCTTGGGTAACTCGACCTCACCATTGTGAACAGCCACAATGACCGTCACAGATGGCGTAACGTCGCCTCGTTCAACGGGACGTGGTGCCCACCGGGCCAGAATGCCGAGCAAGATCGGGTATCCCAGGTAGGTAAAGCCCACCCACCCCGCGCTCAACGCCATGGCCCAAACTGCTAGAGCGAGCACGATTCCTCCTGCTGCTGCAGTTTCGCGTAAAGTTTTTCGGTTCCGGCCGTGATCTGTGCAAACACCCTTCTGAAATAGTCGTCCGATTGCCCCCATGGATCAGGAATAAGGTGCGGCGAGCGCTCGAGGAAGTCCCCAACAGTCACCACGTTTGAAGCCGGCCCTCCCAAGAGCTGCTTCACGGCCATAACGTGGCGGCCTTCCATCCCTAAAATTAAATCGGCCCACTCTAGATCGGATCGTTTTAGAGGCGTTGACCGATGATCGGACAAGTCGAAGCCAAACTCTCGCGCCGCCCTGAGCGCCCCCGGCTGCGCAGGGTCTCCACCGGTCGCCGCGAGCCCGGCACTCTTCACCGAGAGGCTGGGCATCATTGATTGAAGAAGCGCTTCGGCAAAAGGACTTCTACAGATATTCCCATGGCAGATCACAAGCGCGTTAGAAACGGACTTCGGCAAACTGGGTGAGCCTGACACAATACGGATTAATTCATAGCGAAGGTTCTGTCGGCCGTTTTGGGTCCGTGCCATTCGAGCCCAATCCCATCCGTTAAGAACACGAGGCAAAACCTCTTGTCCGTGCGAGGGGGCGGCGGTTCTAGCCTGGCGTCGCTCTGATGTACTCATTCAGGCGCTCGCCCCGGCCAATTCGCTCACGGTCGCCGACTCAAGATCTGCAAAACCGGATACGCGAGAGACGAATTCCGAGATGCATGCTGTGAGAGCTTGAGCGTCCTCTTCCGTTTGAACAAAAGGAGAGTTTCCTGGGATGAGGCTCGAGCTATGAAAGAAGAGATGGAGGTAGCCCACTTCAGACTCAATGAGCGACTCCGCTAGGCGTACAAGGTCCTCGATTCCATCGGTTTCAGGACTTCCCACGACTCGGCGGAGTATTCCGGTTCTGGACGCGAGCCCGAGCAGTTTGAACGGTCGAATCCGGCTCGATTCCAAAACACGATGGACTCGTCCCCGCCAACCGAAGGGAAGTCGGGTAAAACCGCACGAAATCGGGACTTCTAAGATGGGGCCGGCGGCGGATGGCACGTCGATCTCCGATTCTCCATCTAATCGGTATCGGACATAGGGAGCCCGGCTGAAGTCGGGCCCTCGGCTGTATTCCGTCCAATCGACAAAGGGTGTAACACTGCTGTCGACCTGGTAGCCCAGATCAATTAAGGCTCGAATGCCCGCCGCGTCGAGGCCGAAACGCCCCGCCCTAAAGCTGGTGGGCCGTTGCCCGATGACCCCTCGAATCGCCTCAGTTAAGACCTCGAGTTTTTTTTGCTGCAGTGAGATCGGTAGATTCTTCAGCATCGTATTTTCGGGCGTGAACGGTTCTTCGAGAGGTGGCGTGTTCCAGGGGTGAAGATGGGCACCGATCTCGCAACAACCCGATTGATGAAGGCCTCGAATGATATCCCTCGACCATTCTGTCGTCACAACGGGATAGTTGACAAAGTACGTTGGGCGGAGGCCCAGCCCTGTCATGAATTCGTGTGCCTTTGGCAAGGCACGGATATTCTCGACTGTGGCCGGCTCCTGAGTGGCCGCCCAGTTGTCCTCTTCCGTATCCACTGAGATGAGAATTTTGACGGCCTGCCGGGGGGGCATCATTGCGGTTCCGCCCCCAGAGAGACTTCTCTCCGGTACAACCTCTCGTAGTGGTCGGCCATGGCCTGAACAGAAAATAGCTTCTGAGCGCGCTGCAATGCGGCCCGGCCCATTAACATTCGTTCCTCCGGATGGTTCAGAAGCTGAGCAAGCGCATCGGCGATCGGGGCGATCTGCCCCGGCGCAACCAGAATCCCCTCTGAACTATTTCGAACAGCCTCGCCGATTCCCCCGACGTTCGAGGCAATCACCGGATTACCTGCAAACATCCCCTCTAGGACCGCCAAGGGAAGGCCTTCCCAGAATGAGGGCATTGCCGAAATATCGGCGGCCGCCTGCAGGTCTCCAACATCCCGCCTCAATCCGAGTAGATGCACCCGGTCGGATAAGTCTTTCTTTTCGGCATACTCGGCCATACGGGGTCGTTCGGGACCATCACCGGCAACGGCTATATGGAGCGACTGCCCGATCCCTCGATCTCTTAACTCGGCCAACGCTTCGAGTAAAAGCATATGGCCTTTGCGGGGCCGCGCATTTCCCACCGCTAACACCAAGATGTCCTGATCAGTGAGTCCCAGCGCATTTCGCGTCCTGTTTCTATCGCCTTGACTCGCGGGAATACCGTTGTGAACAGTTTGCACGTCGTCATCGCGCAGGCCCAATCTTTCTGCCATGAACTGGCTTGTGTGATTCGATACACCCACAAATGCCTGGCTATTGCGCTTGGCCCACCTCAAGGCCACCCTGCGGCGGCGAGCCTGAAAAGCTCCATCGCCCCCATGGAGTGTCACCACATGGGGAATGCCCACGAGCTTACAGGCTGCGGCACCGTAGACCGCCATCGTAAATTCGTGACTATGCACAACGTCTAGATGCAGTCCTTGAAGCAGGCGCCTCATGCGCCACACACAGCCTGGATCGATGGCCCGGCGCAGGTCGAAACAATGGCGCTCGAAACCGGCTTCCAAGAGGCGACCGCTCAGCCACCCCTTCCCCTCCTTTGGGCCCACCTCGATGACGGTGTGGCCCCGTCGCCGCAATTCCTCTGAAAGCTGAATCAAAACCACTTCGGCCCCACCCGGCCCATCGGTTTCGATCATCATTCCTATGCGCATTTTCGGCTTAGCCGATTTCGACTTCGTCATCCTGCTTGTCGAGCCTCAGGAGAGGACAAGGGGGCCATTTTCGAATCGAACTCACTCGATGTCCAAGCTAAAAGTGCGGCCAAAAGTTTCTGCTGTTCGTCAAGGTTTGTGAAGATATGGTCGGCCTCAGGCTGAAAAATTTCGTTGAGGCGCCCTTGGACCCCTGCTCCTCTAAAAAGGGCGCCGAATTGCCCTGCATGATTGTAATAATCGGACTGTCCACCGCTGAAGACGCAGCAAAGCCTAAGATCTCGCTCCATCAGGCATTTTAGTTCAGCTGCCGCCTGCCGTTTAGGCGGGAATTCTCGGACGTAAGTGGGCAGATCCAATTCTTCGCCCTCGTCGGCCTCCGCGATGAGGCCTGGCTCCCGCGAACGATTGGCCAGAAAGCGTGAGCGAAACGAACTGGCCCAAGCAGAGGCGCTCGTCAGTCGAGCCCCATAACGAGTCCAGTAGTACCGCGGCGTTCGGTAAACCCATGGATCGAGTAGACCCAGCCCGACCACTCGGGCATCTACCTGAGCGGCCTTGAAGGCCATGTCGGCTCCGGAACAGAGACCGATCAAGACAAAGGTTTTGAGATCCGTAGAGCGGCCAAGGGTGTTCATCGCCTCTTGGATTTCAAGGACTGCGCTCTCTTCAAAAGCCAGATCGTCCCGTCTCACAGGACTGTCTCCGATGCCCGAAAAGTCGAAACGCAGGGTGGAAAATCCCCGCTCGGCGAGGGCCCGGGCGAGGTGAACGTGCAGTCGGCATGCGCCGACTCGATGGAGGATGCCAGAGTTGACCAAGACGATCCCCGGCGAATCAGCCCGGCCGCCCAATTCGGCATCAGTCAGAATTCCGACGAGCGATACGCCTTTTCCAAATCGTATGACCCGCTCTCTCATTCGTGCGCATCCTCCGAAAAGCTAGCCACAATAGTCCCGATTAGTTCTTGTGGCACCAGCGCCGACCCGAAATTATCCACCTCATTCCAATTGCCGGCCGCGGGAACCCAGGAATACTCAAACGGAATACCCGCTCCTTGCCATCCCCTCTTGAGGATCTTGTATTCATCGCTCTCTTCCGAGACAAAAATAGACAATAACGCCGTGGGCGCGGCGGGAAGTGAGCAGAGATCGAGCCCTGAAAACTCAGAACGCATGGCGCCTGTGAGCGGGAATCCAAGCGCGCCCACCGTTTCTTCGGGCTCGGGCTGCAGGTCCCCAATCAGACTCTCAAGATAGCTTGGGCCCGAAACAACCGGATCCCAAAGAACTATTCGGTGAACATCGGGGCGCGCTACCCCGCCCATCGCAGCGATTGAGGCCCCAAGCCGCAGCCCAATCAGCGAAACGCACTCTAGATCCGCATTCGCTCTCAGTTCCATGATGGCCGCGTCTAAATCTTCAGAGGATGCCTTGATAGAAAAGTCGGTGCTTGAACCCATTGAGTCGCCCGTTCCGAACCAGTCAAACCTGAGCACGTGGTAACCCTTTCGAGACAGCAGGTTCGCAAGCTGACGGAATGCCCGGTGAGACCTCATATATTCTTGACCCATAGGGGAACACAACACAATCCCGGCTCGACGGTCTGTCCTCCCCTGTGGTGGATGGTAAACGCCAAAAAGCGACCGATCCGCGCGCCCGAAGAAGAAAGCGTTCATCGTTCGTCGCCGCCTGTGACAGATTTCCGCCTTCGATTGGACACGTCAGTCTGCCTTCACCGTTCGGCGAACCGCTCGAATGAGTCTCCGGGACAGTCCCTTGGGTTCGGTGCCGCTTTCGGGATTTTCCTGTTTTTTCCCGGACCCCTCCCCAGCCTCTGCGTGTTTGTCCAGCACGGTTGCGGCCCCGGTCTGCTTGTCCACCTCCGCTGCGATCTGCTCAAGGGTCTGCAGCACCATCATTGCGTTGTTGAGCTTGACGCCAAGCCGTTTTTCAGATCGCACGATTACCCGCATGGCCAGGAGTGAGTGGCCGCCGCTGTCGAAGAAATTGTCGTAGAGGCCGACTCGATCGATGCCAAGGACCTCCTTCCAGATCTCGGCGACCGCCTTTTCAGAATCGCTTCGGGGTGCCTCGAAATCGTCTGCCAAGCCAAAGGGATCCTCTAAGGCGGAGGTATCTATGACCCCTGCCCGCGTGCGCGGAAGCTCAGTTAATTCACTGAAATTCTGGGGGACGAGGTCACTGGACAGTTTTTTTCTCAGACCTTTCCGAATCTCACTGATGGTGCCGGAATGGTCCGATCGAAAGACCACGTGACCCAGCAGCCGACGCTCTCCGGGCCGATCAAAGTGAGCGGTGACCCACGCATCCTCTATGCCTTCGCACTCCAACAGTGCGGCTCGACTCTCATTGAGATCCGCCTGAAGGATCGGATCCTCCGCCGTATCAGGTGCGGTGTGTTCGGACGGTGCGGGGCGAACGGCGTCCAACCAGGCCGCAACGTCGCAGGGTAGAACTGTCACGCGGCCTGTGACCCGTCGCCCCAACAGCCGATTGAATAACAATGGAGCGTCCTCCGAGCGGATCCCGTGCTGGAGGGCCGGCATAATTCCCTGATTTGCATCCGCTTCGCCAGATGCATCATCGAACATTCGGACATGCGTGGCGGGCGCCACCTCACTCTGGCTGGAGATGAGCGATTGTTCGCCGGAAACCCGTTTCAGCATAAAGTCATCGACGTGTCCAAGTTCAGTTCCCGACGGGTCGTAGAGCGTGATCTGGAAAAACACGACGTCCGACCCAGGAGCATCCGGGGTGACGTATCGAATGTGACTCATGAGCCGAGGCGGAAGACTGTCGGCCAGCTGGAAGCGTCCGTAGCCCATCGGTACGAAGAAGTCTTTCGCTGCCTCGTTTTCTTCGATCAAATCGTGAGCGCAGCCTGTGGCTAGATCGAGTAGAGCCGGATGGGCTCCGATCTGATCGAGATCCCCAGTAAACTGCTCCGACAGTTCTAGTTCTGCAAGGGCTTCGGTGGCGCCAAAGTGAACGGATTTGAGGCAACCCCAGCGCGGACCAAAGCGAAGGTGGGGCGATGTGGGCGGCTGTTCAAATACCTCTGTCCGAATGCTGCATCGGCTCCGGACCTCCTGGAGATCAACTTTCTCCGAGGCCGTCGGTTCAATGGGGACAAATTCGCCGCGTACGTGGTCCACCCATGGTGCTCCCTCTTGACGGCTTATGATTGAGAACTGCCCCTCGTCTCGCTCAAGCACGACCCGAATCTCTCGTTGACCATCATCCTCAACGATCAGCGGCAGGGCGAGAAACATTTCCCGCAGCTCAAAGGCGCGACCGTCAAGGCTGTGGCTGATGGCCGCCCGGGCCATTTCGACAAATCCTGTCCCCGGAATCAGCGCTTCTCCACCCGCCAACCGATGGTCGTTCAGTAGCCACGAACTCTGGGGCCCCATTTTGCTCGAGAAGACCTTTTGCTTGGGCGAATCGAAGATCACCTCCTGGAGAAAGGGGTGGGCGAGCGGCGTTTTGCTGCCCTCGCCCCTCTTGTCCGGAGCCCGATTTAGTTGAGCGGCCATTCCGGCATCGCGCCAAGGTCCCCAGGCAATCGACAGAACCGGCTGGCCTCGGCTCGCCTCAGCCTGCGCAAAGGCATCCAGAAAGGCGTTGGCGGCAACATAGTCGGACTGTCCGGGCAAGCCGGCTGCGGCACTCACGGAGGAGTAGAGCCAGAAAAAATCCAAACCGTCCCCCTCCAAGGCCTCCCAAAGAGCAAGCGTTCCCTGCACTTTCGGGTTCAGCACATGGTGGGCGGCTTGGAGCTTCTTATTGATCAGCAAATCATCATCGAGTGCACCCGCAGCATGCACAACGCCATGAATGGCACCATGTCGAGCCTTGATCGACCGAATGGCTTCTCCGATTGCACGGGAATCGCATACATCGGCTTGAATCGATTCAACAATCGCACCCGCTGCTTGGATTTCGCGGATTTCCCTGATTCTTTGGACCTGAGCAGTGCTCAGATCGGAGTGCTCAGTCGAGGCATCTAGCGGCAACGGACTTCGGCCAATGAGGATGATGCGTGCGCCCGCTCGAGTCCCCAGATAGCGGGCCAAAACCAAGCCAAGCCCGCCAAGTCCACCGGTAATCACAAAGACACCACCCTCGCGAACAGGCGGAGTCTCTTCTGAATCGTCCCAGGAGAGCGGTAGACGCGTAACGCCCTGCGTAAATCTTTGCCCACCGCGCAAGGCCAAGTCGGTTTCCTGATCCGCGGTCAGTGTTTCGCCGACTATCTTTTCTCCGATTGAGGACAGCGGCTCTTCGCCCACACCAAGGTCAATATGGCGGACCTGGATACCCGGCATCTCGTGCGAAAGGACCCGGCCAGGTCCCAGCGCCAGAGCCGCTAAGGGATCGATCACGGCTTCCCCACCCACATCTCGCAGGCCCCGGGAATAGATGTGAAGCCGCAGCGGTTGTCGCGGGTCGCTCTCGGCGAGACCGCGCGCCAATCGGAAGAGGCTGTCAAATGTTTCCGTCACCGCGCCGCCTGAACGGGTTGGCTTCTCGCCCCCGACAAGGTTCCACAGATAGACCCATTCCCCCTCCAAGGCCCCGGCCGCCTCAAGCGCTCCCAGTAGCCTGTGGTAGTCAGTCGTCTCGCTGGAGCGAATCACGAAACGATTCGCTGCCTCGCGCTGATACTCCCGCCCGGCCGTCACCGTCCAAACCGTATGCCCCATCGCTTCCCAAATCTCGGTGAGCTGGCGCGTGAGCGGGTCCGGTCCCGCCCACAGAACGATCGGTCGGGGGGTGTCAGTGATCACGGGCGGTGGGAGACGTCTCCACCCCTCGGCCTGAAACCACTGATCCAGATCTTCGAGGCGCTCGAGCTTGGTCCCGGAGCCCGATGAAGCATGGTTCAAGCCGGGCTGAATCCAATGCCGCTGGTGCTCCCAGGGGTAGGTGGGCAATGCGAGACGAACCCGGCTCTCCTCCCCCGCGAAAGCATCCCAGTCGGGATCGACCCCCGCAGCCCAAAGGCGCCCCAAGCCCTTCAGCATTTGCGGTAAATCGGGCGTATCGTCCTCGGGGTGCCGAAGGGAGTGCAGCACCGCCTGCTCACGGACACGCTCGGGATGCATCTGCGCGAGACTGCTCAGCGTTCGCCCTGGGCCCACCTCTAGGAGGATCCGGCCGCTTTCTGAGCACAGAGACCGCACACCCTCCTCAAAGAGCACGGTCCCCCGAAGATGATCGACCCAGTATTGAGGATCTGTCGCTTGCTCCGACGTGATCCATGTTCCCGTGCGATTCGAGATAAATGGAATTTGAGGCGCCCGCAGTTGCAATCCCGCTAGGTATTCAGCCCACTCGTCAAGAATCGGATCCAGCATTGCAGAATGGGCTGCAATTTGAATCTTGATCCGTCGAGATTCTACTCCAAGGGACTCCAGTCTAGCCTCTAAGCTCTCAATAGAGGGAATGGGTCCAGACGCTGCGCATAGCTCCGGTGCATTGACCGAAGCCAGCGAAAGCGAATCCCCAAGTTCAGCTTCAACCTGCTCGGCAGCGAGGGGAATGCTGAGCATTGCGCCTTCTGGCACTGATTCAAATAAGCGCCCGCGAAGACAGACGAGTCCGAGTGCGTCCTTGAGCTCAAAGACGCCCGCCAAGCAGGCAGCGGTGTTCTCGCCCATGCTGTGCCCGATTAGGGCATCAGGCTTGATGCCCCAAGACATCCACAGCCGCGCTAAGGCTAATTCGCAAATAAAGAGCGCAGGGAGCTGCAAGGATGGCCGCTCGAATTCCTGAGCAGCCCATTCCATCTGGCCCGGTTGCGGCCAAAGAAGCGGACGTAATTCGGAAGCCAGCGCCGGCTCGAGCCGACTGAAGCAGTCATCTACGACTTGGCGATAAACCGGCTCAGATTCATAAAGGTCCTGCCCCATTCCTGGATATTGGGCCCCGCCGCCTGGAAACATAAATGCGACCGATCGGCGGGTCGGCCCAGCGGTCTCCAGAATCCGCTGGCTCACTGGCTGGCTCTCAAGCAACTCGGCTGCTTCGGAAGTATCCCGACAGACAATCGCTCGCCGACGATCGAGACGACGACGCCCGACCCTGAGAGTGTGGGCGACATCCGCAAGCTTGGACGTCGAGTCTTCCCTGAGCCGTTCGGCTAACCGCTCGCAAATCTCATCAAGAGAATTCTCTGAGCGGCCCGACACAACCAACAGCTGCCAGGGCCTCGAGTCGCTCGAGGGCAACCGCTCGGGCGCCTCCTCCAGAATGAGGTGCGCATTGGTTCCGCCGACGCCGAGAGAGTTTACAGCGGCTCTTCGGGGCTCATCGCCGCGAGCAGCCCACTCCCGGGTTTGCGCATTCACAAAGAAGGGGCTCTGCTGAAAGTCGATCTCCGGATTGGGAGAAGTAAAATTGATACACGGCGGGATCTCGCGGTGTCGCAAAGCCTGCACGGCTTTAATGAAACTAGCCACCCCTGCCGCCGTGTCGGTGTGACCGATATTCGGCTTCACGGAGCCGACGGCGCAGAACCCCTGAGCATCGGTTCCTTGGCGGTAAGCCTCTGTTAACGCCGCAATCTCAATCGGGTCCCCAACGGCCGTTCCCGTGCCGTGACACTCGACGTACTGGATCGATGCGGGCGAAATCTCTGCGACGGACAGTGCTTCGTGTATAGCCTTTGCCTGGCCTTCGACACTGGGAGCCAGATACCCGATCTTCGATGCGCCATCGTTGTTAATCGCTGACCCCCGGATGAGGGCGAAGATCTGGTCTCCATCCTCCAGGGCATCCTCCAGCCGACGCAAGACCACCGCACCGACCCCACTTCCAAAAATCGTCCCGCGCGAATTGGCATCGAAAACACGACAATGTCCGTCGGGCGACAAAATTTCGCCCTCGCGAAAGACGTAGCCCTGCCGATGAGGCAGCTCGATGGTGACGCCTCCCGCCAAGGCCATCTCACACTCCCCCGCAAGCAGGCTCTGGGAAGCCATGTGGATCGCAACCAGAGAAGTAGAGCACGCGGTCTGAACATTGACGCTTGGGCCTGTTAGGTTGAGTTCGTACGAAACCCGTGTCGCGAGAAAGTCTTTATCGTTACCCGTGTGACGCAAGAGAAAATGACCCACTTGATCAACAAGTTCTGGGTTGCTGAGCAGGTTTGCGGCAAAATAAGCGTTGTGGCCAGAGCCCGCCCAGACTCCGATCGCCCCTTCAAAGCGATCGGGGTCGTGCCCTGCGGACTCGAAGGCTTCCCAAGCACACTCGAGAAAATGCCGATGCTGCGGGTCCATGATGGAAGAGTCCAGCGGCGTGAATCCGAAGAATCCGCCGTCAAATTTCTCCATATCGCGCAGTGGAGCGCCCGCATTCACGTAGTCCGGGTCCTCTAGCAATGAGCGCGGGACCCCTGCCTCCAATAGGTCGGAATCGTTATACCGCTGGATGGACTCCACCCCGTTTCGAATATTTTGCCAAAATGTCTCGACGTGGTTCGCCCCAGCGAACCGGCCCGAAAGCCCGATCACCGCCAGCGTGGACTCCATCACATCCGTCTCGTGGCTGGATCCTTCACTCATTGCGTCTACCCGGCCCGCTCTACTGGGCCCCACCCTGTGTTTCCGACATCTTCATGCTCTATTCGCAGCACGAGCCTCGATGGCCGTTCACGCACGGAGCTCCGTGCGCCAAGAGCCGGCTTGTCACTCCGGCCGTGAGTCTAGCCACTCGCCCCAGTCCCCTGCAGACGAGGGCTTGACTCAATCGGACGCGAGCTTGTATGTATCCCTTGTACGCATCGAGGTGGCAAAAACCTTCGTCCATTTGCAGTTCTTATTCGGCAGGTTTCGCAGTTGACTCGACCCATACGACAAAGGGCCCTCTGGCTGCTCCTGGCTGGCTTTGCGGGGAGCGCCGTTCTCATCGGGACACTGTGGCCCCTGTCGGAACTCCCATCAGGCCGTAATACTCCGCTATCCGTACAATGGCGATTATACCCACCCGACATCTTGCGGAATTTGATTCTCTTTGGCGTTCCAGCGGCGTTTACAAGACGGTGGAAGACGCAACACGTTCTCCTGACGGCGGCACTCGTCTCCATCTCTATCGAGTCTCTTCAGAACCTAATTCCGGGCCGTGTGCCGTCCATCCTCGACGTATTGGCCAACGTTTTAGGCGCCTGGATCGGACACCATGTGACGGTGTGGTACGTCAACGCTCCGGCCGAGCGCTGGAGAAAGCATCGGGCGCTCTATCTTGGCTGGGTGGCAATCACGACGTTGGCCCTAGTGATCGCCCCTGTTGCCTTTACCCCTCATCTCCCCGTCACTCCTTGGTATGTGCATGCTCCGCCCCAGCTTGGCCATCTCGAGCCCTACAGTGGAAAATTGCTCGAAGCCAAACTCAACGGGCAGCCTGTGCAAAACGGCCCCCTGCCCGTGGGCGTGCTCGCTTCGGACTTCTCGATCGCGCATCGGCTTGAAATCCGTGGAGAAGCAGGCCCCCTCCCGAGTCAATTGTCGGGGCTGTTTTACATCACCGATGACAGTGGGCGTGAGGTCGCCCTCCTCGGACTGCAGGGCACGAACCTCTTTTACCGTCTTCGTAGTCTCGGTGATCACTGGGGGCTAGAATCGCCCCGGCTCTGGTGGCGCGGTGCGTTCCCTGCAGAGCTTGATCGGGGAGCGGCTTTCGTTGTCCGGGTTGAGCAGTCCAACACCGAAACCTGCCTTGAGGTAAACAGGCGACGGCAGTGTCGGAGAGCCGTTCCTTTCCAGGAGAGCTGGCAACTCTGGCTACCCAGCCGGGCTCTGGGTGTCGACGTCGATCATGAATTGGGCCGGTGGTGGCTCATGGCCTTGTTCCTGCCTCTCGGTGCTGGTTACCGACCACGAACATTCGAGAGCTGCTTGTTGCTCTGGCCCATCTCCGCCCTGATGATTGCACCTTGGCTAGGCCCGATTTCCTACCCCACGCCCGAAAATATCGCCTTCATGGCCCTTGCTTTTACCCTCGGCCAAGGAGGCGCAGCCTGGATGCGATCACACAACAAGGCGAGTCAGCTATTTGGATAGCCTTTGGGGTTGCGGCTTTGCCACCGCCAGGAGTCGGTGCACATGCTGTCGAGATCGCGTGTCGCCCGCCAGCCGAGCTCCCGCTCGGCCTTACCGACATCGGCATAGCACTGGGCCACATCCCCTGGCCGGCGACTCAACACCGCAAACGGAATCTGCTTGTCCGCAGCCTTTTCGAAAGCTTTTCGAACCTCGTGCACGGAGGAGCCTTTTCCCGTCCCCAGATTATAAGCCCGCAGCCCGGGACCAATCGCCGGATGCTCAAGAGCAGAGAGATGACCTCTCGCTAGATCTACGACGTGAATGTAATCCCGAACTCCTGTGCCATCAGGAGTCTCCCAGTCCTCCCCAAAAACATTGAGGCGTTCCAGCTTGCCTACCGCCACCTGCGCGATAAAAGGCATCAAGTTGTTTGGAATGCCCTTCGGGTCTTCCCCAATCAACCCGCTTTCATGGGCCCCGACCGGATTGAAATACCTCAACACGTCAATGCTCCAGAGCGGTCGCGCACGAACGAGGTCTCTGAGCATATCTTCAATCATCAACTTGCTTCGCCCATAGGGATTTGTGGCCGAGAGCGGAGAATCTTCCCGAATGGGAACCGTCTCCGCTTCCCCATAGACCGTTGCGGATGAGCTGAAGACAAGCCGGCGAACCTCATGAGACTCCATCACCTCAAGAAGCTGAACGGTCCCGCAGAAATTATTACGATAGTAATGGAGGGGCTCCTCTACTGATTCGCCCACCGCTTTCAGTCCGGCGAAATGAATGACGGCCTCAAAACCGAATTCCTCAAAGACCCCCTCGAGCGCAGACCGATCATTGATGTCCACGTGCCGGAAAACGGGGCGCCGTTCAGCGATTTCCTCGACCCGATCTAAGGCGACAAGACTGCTGTTGTCTAAATTGTCGACGACCACAACATCGTGACCCGCCACGAGAAGCTCTACGCAGGTATGACTTCCGATGTACCCTGCTCCCCCCGTCACAAGGATTCGCATTATTCACCTTTCCGCTTTGGCACTGAGCTCGAACACGCTTAGAGAATTATGCCGCTTGGAAGCTAGCGCAACCCTTCGGCTTCATGGTCGTGGCCCCTCCGGCGCGAGCTGGACGCAGTCATCTTTTCGAAACAAAAGCAGCCGCTGACACAAACTTTCCAATATTTCGCGAGCTCTTTAACATTCCGCCTACACGCCAAAACGCCCCCCCCGAAACAGCTTCGGTCGACAAAAAGAGCCCCCTTCGGGCCCTCCGTGGCCACTTACCGATGAAACAATGCCGCCTGGACCGGATCGGTATCGAGCAGCTTACCCACTTCACCTTGCACCCATGGGCGAGGCAAGAATCAGCTTTCGTGAGACGAGAAAAAGAACGCCATGAAGCTGCTTGAAATCGAAGCCGGAGTGACCTCCTGGAATAGGCCCAGCGGGATCCACGCGATTTTTTTTGTCGGCGAAAGCCTCAGGCCGCCGAACCCGATACTCTCGGGGCGGACTGTAGTCTCCGCTCCACCTACTCTCTCCCTTCGCCTTGAGGGCTAGGCCTTCTTGGTACGGAGCCGCTTGAAATGCTTCAACAATTCTCCTGCTTTCTGATCGGTAGCGACACGCTCCTCATGGAATGTGGAAAGCTCCTGATCGATCGAGGTCACTCGATTCGGGGTGTCCTGACCGACAATCCGCGGGTTGAGGCTTGGGCTCTCAGCCACGGGCTCAACGTTGAGTCATCCCTCAAGGATCCGCAGGGGATTCTATCCCACGAAGCGTACGATTATCTATTTAGCATCACGCATCTACGGATGATCTCTGCGGAAGCGCTTCGCACTCCCCAACGATTGGCGATTAACTTTCATGATGGCCCACTGCCTCGCTATGCCGGATTGAATGCGCCGGCCTGGGCCCTGATGAATCGCGAGACCCAATACGGAATCACCTGGCATAAAATGACTGTTCGAGCCGACGAGGGCGATATTCTCGAGCAGGTTCTTTTTGATATTGCGACAGACGAAACATCCCTTTCCCTGAACACGCGATGCTTCGCAGCAGCTCTGGAAAGCTTTGGCAACCTGATTCAACGGCTCGCATCCGGTCAGTCCCAGCCACAAAGCCAAGATTCCACACAACGGAGCTACTTTGCCCGGGATCAGAAACCGGCCCTGCTCGGGACCCTCAACTTTCATCAGACAGACGCCCAGGCCCTCGAGGCCCTCGTTCGTGCCCTTGACTTTGGGCCCTATTTTAATCCACTGGCAACGGCAAAGTGGGTGATTGACGGCGACGTTCTTTGGGTCACTGCAGCCCGCGCTCGGCTCAGCTCGCAGAACGATCCGGTTTTCCAGCCCGGTGAAGTCCTGGAAGTGTCCAAGGACGCAATCACCGTGCAGACGGTCGAAGGCGCCCTTGAAATCCACGGGCTCATACGTCTTTCCGGAGAAGCTGTTTCGCCCCAAGAGGTCGCCGCGGAGCGGGGACTTGAGCCCGGAGTCGTCCTGCCACCCCTCGATCCGGAAGCCCGGGACAGGCTCGAGCATCGCACGCCCGAAATCGCTCGGGCAGAACGTTTCTGGTTGCCTCGGCTCGAGCGCTTCAATTCTCTCGATTGCCCCTACCTTTCGCCCGTTGGCGATCTGCAAAAATCCTGGACAGAAGTCAGAATTGAATTGCCAAGCAATTGGACTCCGCGGGGAGATCACGGAGAGGTCCTCCTCTCTGGGCTGATCGCCTGGCTGGCGCGAATCTGCCGCCGTGAAGAGCTGATCGTGCCGATCCGGGGGCTTGGGCCAACTCCTCCCGCCCTCGAGTGCGCTTTCAGCGATTATGCGCTGCTGGAGGTGCGACTTGACCCCGAGGAAACTCTCGAAGATCTCGCGGGTCGACTCGGCCAGGAAGTTCAGGCTCTCAAAGCGACGGAGAGTTGGCTGACCGATGTCATCAGGCGTTCCCCCGCGCTCGCCCACAGGGAGGAGTTCCGGGACCAGAGTTGGGCAGAGGTTGAAATCGTGGTCACTGACCGGATCGAGGCCCAGGTGCCCCTAAAACCGCATGTCGCCCTCTCTCTGCAGATTGAGAGATCCGGTGGAGCGGTCCGGCTTGTGTCTCAAGACGCGCGCGTCGATCCGGCCGATTGCATCGCGATGTCGAAGCAGATCAAGTCCGCATTTGAATCCTTTTCCGGGGGCTCCACCATCGGCCGCGCGGATCTTCTGGGGCCCGCGCTCCGCCAGCAGGTCCTGGAAGACTGGAACCGCACTATGCAACCGGCGACGGGTCCATCGACCGTCGACAAAGCCTTTGAAGACCAAGTCAGCCGAACGCCCAACCGTGCAGCGGTCCATTTCGAAGGAAGCGCTCTCTCTTATGCCGAGCTCGATCAGCAAGCCAACGGCTTAGCCCACCGGCTTGTCCGCTCAGGGGTCCGCCCCGGGGACCGCATCGGGATCTACGTCGAGCGCTCGCTCGATCTGCCCGTCGCCGTTCTGGCCGTCCTTAAAGTCGGTGCCGCTTACGTTCCGCTGGATCCGAGCTACCCCCGAGATCGAATCGCTTTCATGATCGAAAACTCAGGGCTGCGGACGATGCTCACTCACCGGGAACAGATCCATACCCTACCCGCGACATCTGGAATCGAGGTGATTCGAATCGATCAAGACCGAACCTCGATAAAGGCGCCCCCCGAGCAAACGGCAGACCCGACCCATCTCTGCTACGTGATCTACACGTCTGGCTCCACCGGGCAACCCAAAGGCGTGATGGTCGAGCACCGGAATGTCATCAATTTTTTCCAGGGCATGGATGAGACAATTATTCGATCAGATGCCGATCACCCAGGCGTTTGGTTTGCGGTGACGAGCCTTTCCTTCGACATCTCTGTTTTAGAATTACTGTGGACGCTTGCTCGGGGATTCGAAGTCGTCGTCTACCTCGACAGAAAGCCCGGCCAATCGACTCACGCACAGCATGCCCCGGAAAGCGCTCGCCACATCGACTTCGGTCTCTTCTACTGGGGCAACGAC
>NHEP01000211.1 GCA_002171515.1 bacterium TMED88
ACGATGAGGCGCCCCGACTTTGCGCAGCTCGCGCCGACCTTCAACTACCCCCTCAACGGCGGTCAAGCCGTTCGAATTGGGAACCCCGATCTGCAACCAAGCACCATCCAACAAGTCGACCTCGGTGTCGAGTGGTACTTCCGAAAAGGCAGCGTTTTAAGTGCGGGGTACTTCTACAAGGGTCTCGAACAGGTCATCGGGCAGGAATTCCAGAGCAGAGGCGCTCGTCCGCCACCGGTCGGGACCGCCAAGTATCCCATCATTTGTAATCCCATCGCTGTGTCCGATACCCCACCCGATCCAGCCCTATGCCCGAATGGTGGAGTCCCCGTCGATCAAATTCGCTTTGTCAACCAGCCCGGAGGACGGATCCAAGGTGTCGAGGTCGCGTTCCAGCACTACTTCAACTACCTCCCTCAGCCCTTCAGGGGTCTCGGGGTCGTTGCCAATTATGCCTATCAGGATGGCCAGAGAGATGCCACTTTCACCATCGGTCAAGTCTGGCAGAATCAAGGCGTCCCTGCTCAGTTCCCCCTGAACTTTCGCGGCCTCTCCGAGCACTCGTATAACATCACGGTCTATTATGAAAAGCCGAAATACGGATTCAGCGGTCGTGTTCGATACACCTGGAGATCCAGCTTTCTACTCCAAGATTCCAGTGACGTCTCAAACGGTGGCCCTCTCTATCGAGATGCAAGAGGTCAACTGAATGCCCAGATCTCCTACCGTCTGCCCGGGTCTTGGGATCACTTCACTTTGTTGCTCTGGGGCGTGAACCTCACCAAGGCGATCACGAGTGAAACGGCGCTCTTCCCAACTGGCCCCACCGTGCGGGTCGGCGATTCGGACCGCCGCGTTTCCATCGGACTGCGGGCCCGCTGGTAAGCGGCGCGAATTGGCACGTGATCACGTCGGCTGACTCCTTGCGCCTCACGATGAACTGGCCGATCGCAGACCCTGGGCCGGATTTGGCGCATTGGGTCGCCGCAACCCGCGAAGCCGACACACCGCCCTGGCTCCGAGGCGTGCTAGGCTGGCCCTCGCAGGGTGTTTTTGGGGTCCGAGAGAAACATCGGCCCAGCTCGCTGGCAACGGCGGAAAAAAGAGCGGCTCGCAAGATGGGCGACTTCGGTCTGAGGCTGACGGACCGGTTGGCCTTGGGGATGCGAACGCTGCAACGAGAAGCTGACACTGGAAAACGCAAGCGCTGATCACCTGGGCCGAACCCAAGCCGAACCTGGCCAGAACCATCGGCCCCGTACAGGCGTTGACCGTATCTTCCTCCACGGCTTCTTCACCGGGTCTTGGAGAGATTGAATGGCTGAACTGGTCCCCGTTGAACCCTTCGACATCGTGGTCTTTGGGGCCACCGGTGACCTGGCGCTGCGAAAACTGATGCCTGCGCTCTTCCATCGTTGGTGCGACGGGCAGCTTTCGGATTCTTCGCGCATCGTGGCTGCGTCCCGAGACGATCTGTCCCAGGACGTGTTTCGCGAAATGGCTGCCAAGCACATTCATCCGGGCGAGGGCGAGCGCGCCCAGAAGTGGACGGAGTTCGCCCAACATCTCACCTACGTGTCGTTTGATACCGCGGGCGAAAGTCCAGGCTGGAAAATTCTGCGTGATTCTCTGGACGATGATCCTGAAAAGGTCAGGCTTTTCTATCTCGCCCTGCCCCCTTCTCTCTACGGCCCCGTCTGCGAATCGCTCGCCCGGCATGAGCTCAATACCCCGAATGCCCGAATCGTGCTTGAGAAACCCATCGGATCCGACCTGCAGTCGGCTCGCGCGATCAATGACCAAGTGGGTGAGGTCTTTCCCGAAAATGCCATCTTCCGAATCGATCACTATCTCGGCAAGGAGAGCGTTCAGAATCTGTTGATTTTGCGCTTCGCCAATTATCTTTTTGAGCCGCTTTGGAACGCCAACGGAATCGATCACGTGCAGATCACCGTGGCGGAATCGCTGGGGGCCGGAAAGCGCGCCACCTATTACGAACAGTCCGGCGCACTGCGCGACATGGTGCAGAACCATCTGCTCCAGTTGGCNTGTTTGGTCGCCATGGAACCNCCGGCTTCGNTGGAATCCGACGCGCTTCGAACCGAGAAGCTCAAAGTCCTGCGCGCCCTGCGGCCGGTTTCCGTTGAGGCGCTGGCCCAAGATGTCGTCCGCGCCCAGTATCAGGCTGGGGCCGTTGAGGGCAAAATGGTTCCCAGTTATGCCGACGAGGTCGGTCAAGAGACCGCCACCGAGACCTTTGTCGCGATTCGCGCGTACGTGGACAACTGGCGCTGGGCCGGCGTGCCGTTCTATCTCAGAACCGGAAAACGGATGTCCTCTCGGCGTTCCGAAATCATCGTGCAGTTTAAACCCGTCCCACACGATGTGGTGGGCGCAGAACACGGCGCCCAGCATCCCAATCGTCTGATTATTCGTCTACAACCCGACGAAGGCGTGAAGCTCATGTTGATGACGAAAGACCCCGGCCCGGGTGGCTTACGGCTTCGCTATGTGCCCCTGAATCTTGCCTATGCGGAGCACTTCGAGAAAAACTACCCCGACGCCTACGAGCGGCTCCTGATGGCGGTGGTGCGCGGAAACCTCAGCCTCTTCATGCGACGCGACGAGGTCGAGGCCGCTTGGCGCTGGGTGGACGGGATCATCGAAGCCTGGGACCTTGGGCAAGCCCCGCTCTACAACTATCCGGCCGGCACGGACGGACCCACTCAATCCGCCCTTCTGCTGGCCCGCGAAGACCGGGAGTGGTTCGATGACCCAAGCGCCTAGTGGGGCTCCGGCTCTCGCCGAATACGCCAGCGGCTCCGCGATGGCCAACGCGCTCGCCGACCGAATCGCGCAGCGGCTCGCCGAGGCCATCACGCATAGAGGCGAAGCCAGCCTGGCCGTATCAGGCGGCTCAACCCCCAAAGCGCTGTACGAACACCTCGCCGACCGCCCGATCGACTGGATGCGAACCACCGTGGTGCTGGTCGACGAGCGCTGGGTGGAACCGGGGCACGAAGGCTCCAATGAAACCTTCGTGCGGGCCAGTCTGCTCCAGGGCAAGGCGGCCAAAGCGCGATGGGTCGGTCTCAAAACACCCGGAAAGACACCGGCCCAGGGTCTCAAGGCCGCCGAAGGGCGTCTCGCCGAGGTCGTCCGCCCCTTCGATGCCGTCGTCCTCGGCATGGGGAACGATGGGCACACCGCGTCTTGGTTTCCCCATGCGGAAGGCTTGGCGGCGGCCCTGGCTCCGACTGGGCCCTGTGTCGCGGCCATTCACGCCATCCCAAGCGAAGTCACCGGTTCCCTGACCGAGCGCATCACGCTGACCCGTGCGGCGCTCTCCGGCGCGGGCGAGATCGATCTTTTAATCTCGGGGGCAAGCAAACGTCGCGCCTGGGAAGAAGCCACCACTCCCGGCCCTGTGGAGGACAAGCCGGTCCGCGCCCTACTTCACGATCTAACCCTTCACCTGGAGACCCATTGGGCGCCCTAGCGCCCCGGACACAATGATGCCCAATCGTCTCAACCCCACTGTCCACAAGGTGACCGAGCGTATTCGCGAGCGGAGCGCAGCGAGCCGTTCGGCCTATTGGGAACAGATCCAAGCGGCCCGCCGCGAAGGCGCCAACCGATCGGTTCTGTCTTGCGGCAATCTCGCGCATGGGTTCGCGGGCTGCAGTGGGACCAACAAACAGACCCTCAAGAACGGCCGCAGTGTCGACGTAGGCATCGTGACCGCTTACAACGACATGCTCTCCGCCCACCAGCCTTTCGGTACTTATCCGGACATCATTAAGAATGCCCTTCAGTCCGTCGGCGCGGTCGGCCAAGTCGCTGGGGGTGTACCCGCCATGTGCGATGGAGTCACCCAAGGGCAGCCCGGCATGGAGTTGTCCCTCTTCAGTCGAGACGTGATCGCGCTCTCCACCGCCGTCGCCCTTTCACACAACATGTTCGATGCGGCGCTCTGCCTGGGCGTGTGTGACAAAATCGTACCGGGTCTCCTGATTGGCGCCCTGCGGTTTGGCCACCTGCCGACGATTTTTGTGCCCGCCGGCCCCATGCGGTCCGGACTGCCCAATCCAGAAAAAGCGCGGATCCGGCAACTGTTCGCGGAAGGCGAAGTCGGCCGCGACGTACTGCTCAGTGCCGAAAGCAAGAGTTATCACTCGCCGGGCACGTGCACCTTTTATGGCACGGCCAATTCGAACCAAATGCTGATGGAGATCATGGGGCTCCATATCCCGGGCGCAGCCTTCATCCATCCCGACGATCCGCTCCGCGAAGCCCTGACGCGCTGCGCCGCCATGCGGGCGGCCGAGATGGTGGACGGCCACGAGGATTATGCGCCGATTGCAGGAATCGTCGACGAGAAGGCGATTGTGAATGCCATCGTGGGGCTCCACGCCACCGGAGGCTCAACGAACCACACGATTCATCTTGTGGCCATCTCGCGCGCGGCGGGGATCCTGATCGACTGGAATGACTTCGATGACCTCGCGTCGGTCACACCCCTGATGTGTCGGGTTTATCCCAATGGTCCAGCCGATGTGAATCACTTCCATGCAGCGGGTGGGCTGGGTTTTGTGATCCGCGAACTCATAGACGCCGGCCTGCTCCACGAAAATGTTCAGACCGTGATGGGCCCGGGACTCCGTCGCTACGCGAGCCAACCCTTTTTGCAAGAGGGTGAAATCATCTGGAAGCCCGTGGTCGAAGAAAGTGCCGATCTGGACATCCTTCGTCCTTACGACGACCCCTTCTCGCCGGATGGCGGACTCAAGGTTCTCAATGGCCCATTGGGGCGCGCCATCATCAAGGTGTCGGCGGTGAAAGCAGAGCATCGCCGCGTTCAGGCCCCGGCGCGGGTCTTCTCCCATCAAGATGAATTCAAGGCCGCCTTCGAGGCGGGAACGCTCGAGCAGAACTTCGTGGCCGTGCTGCGATTCCAGGGGCCACAGGCCAACGGCATGCCCGAGCTGCACGCCCTCACCCCCGCACTCGGTTCACTCCAAGATCGGGGTTTCCAGGTCGCCTTGGTGACCGACGGACGGATGTCGGGGGCCTCAGGCAAGGTCCCCGCCGCCATTCATCTCAGTCCAGAAGCCGTCTGTGGCGGGCCAATTGGTCGCATCCGTGATGGCGACCTCATCACCCTCGATGCTGAAGCCGGCCTGCTGAATATCGAGGCCGAGGACTTCGAGGCGCGCCCACTCGCCCAGCCACCTCACGCCCGCTCAGTTGGCATGGGCCGTGAACTCTTTGCCGGCTTTCGGCAGCTGGCGGGTTCAGCCGAGTGCGGTGCCCTTTCCATCCCCGACCTAGCCGCTCCGCTCCCGAGCCCCCCGGAGAAGATTCCGGTATGACCTCGCAATCCACCTACCTCGTAGCCGATATCGGAGGCACCAACGCCCGCTTCGCGATCGCTCGAGGCGACAGCACCCACGGTTTTCGCCTCGAAAATATTCAGCGTTTGAAGAATCAGGATTTCGCCAACCTTGAAGACGCTGCGCAGACCTACATCGAAAGCTGCACGGGCGACCGTCCGCAGCGCGGCTGTGTGGCCGTGGCGGGACCGGTCGGGTCGGGCGTCATCCAACTCACCAATTCAAGCTGGTGCTTTGAAACCAGAGCGCTGGCCCAAAAAATTGGCCTGGAAAGTCTCGTCGCGGTCAATGACTTCGCGGCCCAAGCTCGGGGCGCTCCACTCGCGCCCGCGGAAGATCGCATCGTCATCAAGCAGGCTACCCCCGAGCCCAGCGCACCCTGCGCCGTCCTCGGGCCCGGCACAGGTCTCGGTCTCGGCCTCCTCGTGCCACGCGCGAACGGTCTGATCGTCATCGCCACGGAGGGCGGCCATGCCGCCTTTGCACCCCGGAGCGAAGAACAACACGCCGTGGCGCGAATCCTCTCCGAATTGTATGGCTTCGTGTCGTGGGAACGTCTGCTTTCTGGAGCTGGACTCGTCAACATCGATCGGGCGCTCTGTCATTTAGAGGGGCGGCCGGAACCAGATCGTCGGCCGGAAGAGATCACGAAAGAAGCCCTCGCTGATTCCGACTCCCACTCGAAACGTGTGGTTGACTTTTTCTGCGCTGTGCTCGGTGGCTACGCGGGTGACGTGGCCGCCATGAGCGGGGCTCGCGGCGGTGTTTATCTGGGCGGCGGCATTCTTCCGAAAATTCGTCCCCTGCTTGAAGCCAGCGCATTCGATCCGGCTTTCTCGGAACGGGGGCCGATGACCGGCTATACGTCGGACATTCCGGTTTGGTTAATTCTCTCCGAGGCCGCCCCCCTGCTCGGTGCCGCGGCTTTGGCTGAAACAAGGGGCGTTTGAGATGTCGATCACTGTGGATGAACTGGTCGGTGCCGCGACGGTGATTCCCGTCTTGACCGTGACTCGGCTGGAAGACGCAGTCCCCTTGGCTCGGGCCCTCAAAGCCGGTGGTTTGCAGGTGATTGAAATCACTTGGCGCACGGACGCCGCGCTCGAGGCGCTCACGGAAATGAAAACCGCTGAACCCGACTTGTGGATCGGAATGGGAACCATCCGGCAGCCCGCCCAAGTGGCAAGAGCCTTGGATGCAGGGGCTGACTTCTTGGTCTCTCCGGGTCTCACCCGCGAGCTCGAACCAAAATTGCAGGCCGCCCCATGCCCGGTGCTCCCCGGGGTCGCGACCCCAAGCGAAGCCATGCAAGCCGCGAACGCCGGCTTTTCCATCCTAAAATTTTTCCCCGCCGAGCAGGCGGGGGGGCTCGACTACCTCAAGTCACTCAAAGGCCCGCTCCCTGAGATTCGTTTCTGCCCAACGGGCTCGATCACCCAGGCGCTGGCCCCGAACTATCTCGCTCTCCCGAATGTGGCCTGCGTGGGAGGCTCTTGGATTGCGACTTCGGCATTGATTGACGCCCAGGACTGGGTTGCGATTACTCAGAATGCCGCTGCTGCAGCGGACATGAAGAGCTAAAGAACCACCCCCCAAGAACGCAGGGCTGATGCCGATCTCGTTTGCGTTTTAGGTCGGTGAGGACTCTTCGTCGAGCCAAGACGCAATCGACTCCACCAGTGCCTCCGGCGATTGGTCGATTGACAAGTTCTGCGCGTCCTTGGGGCTTTCCAAAGTCGCAAGCTGGCTCTCCAGTAACTCGGGACCCGCGTAGTGATCCCTTCGTTCACGAAGCCGCTCCGCAATGAGTTCGGGGGCACCGGACAGATGCACCACATGCCAACCCCCGCCAGCCACCCGAGCGAGGCGGTCGCGGTGGATGGCTCGAAGCGCCGAGCACGCCAGCACGGTGTCTTCTCTCCGAGCCACCTGCGCCGCGAGCGCCTCCGCGATGCGGCCGATCCAGGGCCCTCGGTCAGCTTCGTCGAGCGGCTTTCCCTGGGCCATCCGTCGACGCGCCTCCGAAAGGTGAAAGGTGTCGGCCTCCAGGAAGGCCCACTCCAGCCTCTTGGCCAGAAGACGCCCGATGGTGGTTTTCCCGCTTCCGCAGACGCCCATCAAGAGAACCACCTGGACGGGGTCGTCGGGCTTCGCAGCTCGGGCCGAAACCACCCTACAGGCGCCGCCGATCAGACTTTAGGATCCGGCCCACCGTTGAGCCGGGCGCCACCCCTCCTACCCAGCCCAAGCGCATCGAGACCAGGCCCGTTGCCCCGACGACGACGACCACCATCAGCCATCGCCAGAGCGGCGCCAGCACGGGCACATCGATGGGTCCAAGAACCTGATTGCCGTTGTAGGCCCCAATATGAGGACGGACACCTGATTCGACCAGCAAGCCGAAATAATCTCGCCCTGCCGGCACGAAGGCGCCGGCGAACCGAGCCGGACTGCTCAGCAGCAACTTGTACATCGTCGGATCGTCTGCACCAGGCAATCTCAACTTCGGATCGACATAGAGCGCATCAGTGGTCAGCGCCGAGGCCAGAGAAAAAAGTGAGGCGGGGTAAAAGAGGTTGCGCTCGATGTCATAGGTGACACCCGATGAAGCAATGTCGGTTTGGAGAACATCACTCCCCGCTTCGACCACAATCAGGTTGTTGTGAAAGAGCGTCTCCCCACTGCCGGCCTTAAAGACAATATCGGGACTAAACGTATTGGGGACATAAACGGTGTTGTTGTAGAGAAAGTTTCCCGTACTTGAACAACCACCACCCGAACTGCAAAAGTTCGAGACGTTGAAGATTCGGCCGTCCTGCACGGCCCCATCGATGCCATCGACCCTGTACCCGTCATTGACACTCACGTTGTATCGATAGCCACAGTTTTCATTGGCGCCCAAGATCTGCGCAAAGCCGCCCTCGTTATTGTACGAGTAGTTGTATTGGACGAGGACGTCTTCATTGTTGTAGTCGATATGAACACCGTAAGAATCGAGCGGGCCTCGCGCATTCCTGAGAATATTGGACTGAATGACGACATCTTTCGAATCAAAAGGCCACAGCCCGCTGCCTCTCTGCCACATGCGCGAATCCAAGTGTGAACCTGTGCCATCAAAGACATTGTTTTCCACCAAAACATTCGACGCCTTAACGATGACGAAACCCGCTCCTCCAGTATCCAGAAACCGCGAATTCCTGAGCGTGAAATCGTCATGCTTGTACGTATCGACTCCACTGAGACCCAGTGGCCTGACCCAAACCCCATAGTGTCCTGTTCGACTGACCAATAAATCGTCCATCAGGACACTGGAAATTGTAAAAATGTTTCCCACCGACAAATCGGATTGTGATTCATATTTAATCCCATAGCCCTGGTGCTTGAGTGCCACATTGGATGAGGCTGGGGTGGGGTAGATGTCGTGAATATCCAGTCGGGAGAACTCAAATCCTGAAAGGGATCGCGTCGCGGCCACCACCTTCAGGCCGAAACGAACATCTTCACCACTCCCTTCGTTGTTCTCAGGACCCCCAAAGCCAACTTCGACTTTGGGTTGGCCACTTCCATCCAAATGCGATGCTTCGTTCGTGAGCTCAAGGTCGGAAATCTCGTAGTAATCGTCATCCAGAATCAAAAGGCTGGCTTGATAACCGTCCCCATCGATCACCGGCTTGACGCTCCCGCCGTACGAACCGATTACAATCGGTTGCCCGCCGGTCCCCGAGCCTTTTGGCCAGAGCATGCCGTACCAAACGTCACCCGATCTAAAGAGAACCCGATCACCCGGCCCAAGGCTCAATGCATTCACCCGAGAAAGGGTTTCAAAGGCCGTTGCTTCCGACAGCCCATCCTTCGCATCACTTCCGAGCGTTGCGCTCACATAATAGGTGGTGCCCGGACCCGAAACCGCCACGGGATCCACTTCCACCAGAAGGTCTTCCGTCAGA
>NHEP01000212.1 GCA_002171515.1 bacterium TMED88
ATATCCCTAAATCCTTCAGACTCGCTCGCCACAACCTCGACGGACTGGGTTGGAAGAGGGCGCGGCGAGCCGGGCTGTCATTGAGGGGTAAGCAACAGCTGGAGCTGCGCTGGCTCGCCCTGATGGCGTAGAGCTTTGTCGGCAGGGACATAAGAGTCGTAGCACGTGTACAATCCGGAATCGTCTGTCGAACATAAACCTGTGCCGGCCACTGTATCACTGATGATCATCATGGCCAGCATGCACATAGCATCTTCGTCATCAGCCACTAAATGGGCTATGTCTGAGAAGAGCATTGGCGATTTAGCTATACGTTCGCGCGCCGACTGCAATTGAAGCTCCGAGTATCGTCCGGCGGGTGCCTTCTTACTGAGCATATAGGCAGCTCCGCAGAATGCTCCACCGTGAGTAAGGCTGCCACAAAACATACAACCTTTGGGATGCACTTTCAGGTAGCGCGGGTCGTCGATCGATACGATTTTCATTTTCTGAAGAATCTCAGCACACTCAGGGCAGTGGGACTCGACAGGAGTAGGCGGAAATTTAGCCTGAAGCGGTCCGTTCATGTTTCGATTGCGACCTGTGGATGGGCCTGATGCCTGTCTCTGGTTGGCCCAGCCACGAAAAGCTGACGCATTTCCTTGCGATGGTGTCGGCGCAGGTGGACGTTCTGCCATAGCGAGAAGCTCTGCTCGCATCGTAGATACCTCTTGCTTGAGCGCAACAAGCTGGGGCGATTCTGGCGAGTCGGACGTCGACGGAGTAGTCGCGCTTTTCTGTGCCATCAATGCCGTTAGATTAGTTAGCTGTTGCTTCATCTCAGCGAGCGAGGCAGCATGGGCACCGGAAGCGTCGACAGGATCGCTTGGTGTAAGAGCATAGGTGGACCCTTGAGTCTTTGCTGTCGAAGCGGCCTGCTTATGAAGCTCGGGCGAGTTGATGAACAAGGAGGACTCCATGGTCTGCTGACGGTTAGCTAATTGTTTTTGCCCGCTAACCAGGTTAGTCATGTTGACTCGCAGCTCGTTGATGAGTTGTGTCAAAGACTTGAGTGTTGGGGTATCAACGTTCAAAATGTCGTGACTAGTTTCTACCTCAACCTCCTGTCTCTCCTGGTTCTCGTCGTCAGAGTTGTCAACGCAACCTAACGCGAACTGCGCCGTCCGCGTACTACGCTGCGGACGTGGCGTGGCACTGGTAGCAGGTTTGCTTGCAGTGCCAGCGCTAGCTGCGTTGTCCTTCTTAGAGAAATGAATTCCTTCAATCAGGCCTTTCAAGAAGGATATCACCTCAGGTGCTTCTTGAAATCCCGCTAACGCCTGCTTGACCAGCGTATCCGTAACGCCGGAATAACGATTGGCACGCAATGTCATCTGATGGACCATCGTATCATAGTCGCGACCAGACGTCTTAGAATGGCCTCGTTTCTGATGCTGAGTATCCACGAGATGCATGTGCACGATGTGAGCTAGAGTAGCAGAAGTAGCAACAAAATTGTCGCGTAACTCCACTATTACACGCTGGGCATATGACGATAAGGCTATCTCCTCTTGCACCAGTCTCCACTCGGTTCCTTGATAGAGCTCGTGTACATTTTGGAGCACATAGACACACGACTTCAGGAATGAAATCGGGCTGTTGAACGTTGAAGCATCAGGCTGTCGCAACGGCGAAACATCGTAGTACAAGATGTTATCGTACTTATTCGAGAGTTCTGGAATGCCGTGTAGTTTCATGTATTCATCAGTCCACATGTGAAGTGCCAAACGTATGACATGAGCAATCTTTTCTGCCACTGAGTCGGCATGTCCTGATGCACGTGCTGAATATGTGTCATAAAGGAAAGCAATCATTCGTACTGCTTCCTCTTTAGTAGGACCTGCAAGCGCGCGAGCCATCGCTGCGTCGGCTCCATCAGCGGTGATGAGGGTCATGAGAATCTCAGCAATGTGGGAGGCATCGCGAGGATGACTGCGCCACATTTCTGAGTCGAGCTGTGTCGATGGAGGCGGTCGTTGATTTAGAAGATGGGGATAGACATTGCTGATAAGGGAAAGTTCGAGAATAGCAATGTCCGCAGCCATCTCAACCAGCTTCCTTAAAAGAGGTTGACGCGATTCAAGCCACCCAAGTATCTTGCCTGGCTTGTCAGATCCCAACTTGATCCTGACATTACACTTGGCAATCACCGTATCCCGTAGCTTGATCTGAGCCTCGGCATCTTTAACCGTCGTGGGTAACATTCTAGCCTCACGTAACCGACCATCTAGCATACGAGATGAGGTGATCGGTGCACCGGATGTGTTGGCCGAGAAGTATGCATCAAAGACAGCGGTTAAAAACTGAATCAACGAAGAAGAAGTCGTTCCGAGTGATATGTGCCGCTGAGTACTATCCCAGTTGAAAGCGCGCTGCGGTGTACCTATGAAAGATGGTAGTACCATATCATTACGAGCGTGCTTGCCAGAAGTCACAAAGTGCACTATCAACTCCGACTCGATCGCCACCGATCCTACCTGTTGGTTAGGTAGCGTGAGTAGTATGATAGATACTGAGCGTACGGGAACTGACACGCCGGATAGCTTGATGTCCTGGGGGGTGTCAGTCGACGTCACGGTACACTTATCTAGGAGACGCGTGAAGTGCTCGTTATCGGTATTCCCATTTTCAATCCATGCATTAGTCAAGGCTTCTTGGAATTCCGTAATCAGGACCTCGCCAAGCTCCGAATGCTGTGGATGATTGGAGTCAATGAAATCGTGACATCCAACACATGCCGCCGCAGCATCCGATACATATGCAAACGGGAAATACGCATTCTCCTTGAATAGTGCAGGACACAAGGCACTGCCTGCAGGTGAGAGAGGTAGGAATGCGCGTGGATGCGCCTCATGAGCTACCTGACATTCTCTCACAGCCGTAGTAAAGACCACATGTATACCCTCGGACTCGTCGTCAGGTTCACCATGCCGTTTGAAGAGATTTCGCGGCTTGGTGTGCGAATAGTCGTCATCAGAACGACCTGGATCTTTACCACCTGATGGGTCTTCTACGCTCTTCCCCGCTCCAAGCTGTGGTCGTAGTCGCTGTTGATACAGAAGAGCACTGGATGGAGCGTTCTGCCGCGATGAGGTATCACCTGACTCACCAGGATGCTTAATGCGTCGTGTCCTTCCCGATATAGAACCCAGCAACTCCTTGTCACGCTTGGCATCGGTGAGCTCAGTCAGCTTAGCAGACAAAGTCTCAATCTGAGCCCTCAGCACGTCGTTTTCGCTGGAGGCAGAGTCTGGCGTTGTTACCTTGCTAACCTTAGAAGCAAGATCGGCCATCTGCTCTTGTCGAGCTCTGTCTCTCTCCTCGCTGGCCTTGACCATAGATGTAAGGGAGGCGATGGTCGCTCGATCCGCAACCGAGGCTGCTCTCGCTTTGGATTCAGCCTCCTCTTGTTGCTTGAGCTTAATAGCTCTCGCCGTATCACGCTCCTTCTCCTTATTTTCCAGTTCACGCCTCAGCGACTCCGTCGACTGAGAAGTCGCCATGGCCTTCGCTGAAGCTTCATGCTTCTGCTGAGCGGCTGACATTGATAGTGAGTAACGCCGCATTTCGTCCTTAAGACTAACGACGTCTGATCGAAGTTGACCAATGTTCGTCTCGTTCTGAGACTGGCCCTTGATGATGTTGGCTTGCAACTCTGCCTCTAAACGAGAACGCAGATTACCTATGTGCTCGTTCACTTCTTCGGCAACCACCTTCCGATTGGGTGAACCTACGGTACGAGTCTCTGTGTCCGAAGGATCAGGCGCAAATCTTGAAGTGGGCTCGCCCATGACAGAGTTACCGTCTTGTTCTGATGAAGAGGCATCATCAAGGTGAGATTTCGCGTGATCAGACTGGAAAGCACAATGTCCACCTATGAACTCATTCATGAAGTCGAGTGCACGAGTTCCGGGTAGCATCGCATAGGAGACGGTAGAGATCAGGCTGAGCAGAGATATCCAGAGTGGAAGCGGAATGTCTTCATAAGCTGTTACAGGCTCGCCTAATAACGCACGAATAAATTCTCTCTCATCATCCGTACTCATATCCATAGCCACGCGGTACTGGTTAGGGGCATGGTTGGCTGATAGACGAGGGACAGTATGCACTGCAGACGAACGTTTGCCGTATCTGGGAGGAGTTGTAACAGTGCTCTTGCTCACGTCTCCCAACGATCCAAGCCATGATACGTAATCCTGATGGCACGCTGCGACGGTCGATTGTTTATCGATAGGCATTCCTTCCGGCCATCGAGATGCGATTAGAACAAGGACAGCCGAGCATAGATGAGATGCCGTGGTTATGTCAGTCAACCGTGCTACTTGAGACAAATCCTCTCTTACGGAAGCGAGTGTACTCTCGGGCGGGTTACGCATCATAGCGATTTCTCCTTGGACATACGCGTGCGTTATGCTGTTGCCAGTAATCGATGGTGGTCGAGTACGCTTACTAACCCAGACCTGGATCGTGTCATCAGTCCCTTGCTGAAATGGAAATTCAGGTGGCGATTTCCACGAAGGAGGAAGAGACCATGTTAGCGTGAGACACTTATCGGTCAGGCGCCGGTCGATGCGATGCGTTGGTCCTGGATTACTAGGGTCAGTCTCCGTTGAGGGAAGGACTGGCCTTCGGGTACACACTTCAAGCTTTTCCAGCATAGCAATCATAATGCCTCTCACTGTCTGAAACAGTGCAGTAGTGTCTGACTTAACCCATCGCCGATCAGTGCGTATGCGCGTATCTTCAAGCATCAGTAAAGCGCCAGCAAGAAACGAAAAATGTCCTCCTGCAACAGCTACCGTCATCAGAGTTTGGAGAAGCCGTTGCGAGGCTTCTGCCTCAACATAAGTTAGGCAAGAGCGCTTACTGCCACTCGCATACAATAGTGCACATTCCCATGCATGATGAGGTGACCTAGGTCGAAGACGTTGCACATTACCACCGAAGGCAGACCAAGGAGGTGCCCTATTGGTAGTCTGTTGCAACCATTTCGGCTTTTCCTTGGGAACATAAGCCGGCGGCTCAAATACGATCGGTCCATGGAAGGGAATGCCATATCCTATGGCATACACTTGGTCATAGCTGGTGATGTACTTGCAACCATCTTCTGCGAGTGAGTAGGATATGTGCCAGAGGTATTCGCGGGCATGCCACGCAATCGTAGAGAATATCTCTGACTCTCGGAAGATACCCGTACCCTCCAAATTATACTCAATGTCGAGTGTAGAGCTATTCACGACATTCTGAATCAGAAGAGTCTCACAAGGTGCAAAGGCTGCGCAAGTGTGACTCATGATGAGAATGGGTACGCAAGGCACACATCTGATTGCCCACGTCGTCTCCTCAAGAGCTTGTAAAACTTCATGCAACGCGCGCGATAGATGCTCTTGTTGAAGTTCATGAACATCTCCTGGGGAGTGAGATGGGAGTTGATCAATGATGAACGAAGCAATGCGACTGCCAGCGTCCAGTACATCATCCACATCCCAATCATGCCTGATCAGAAAGCATGGAAGACCTTCTGCGTCCCCTCGTACCAGTATTGCAGTGTAATCTGCACCGCTGGGGCGCTTATGCGCCACCTCGAGGGTACTACTGGCTTGGCTCACAGATAATTCTGCCACGTAGATGGCAATCCAGGAATGAGCTTCCGACCGCTCGCGAACTTCTTCGATGGCGTTCCTTGGCGGTTCGTGAGCCACGAGTGTATTCAGTACAGATGATCCCGGTTCAGAGTTGAAGGCTTCCTCAAAGTTCGTGCCCAGCTGGCCTAGACGACTTAACACTGTCAAACCGTCACCAATGAAAGGAAATACCAGCCGTGGAATAATAAGAGGCAAGCTGCCTTCAGGTTCCGGCGTTTCGTCGCCTCCGCCTATGAGATGAAGAACAGCTTGAGAGGTAGTGGATGGAGGTCCTGCTCCATTTAGTCGAAGTGACGAGGTGGCCTGGCGTCGTACAAACTTCAGCCCTGAAGGAAGCATGTCTCTCGCTGTCATCTGACAGAGACTGTATCTGTCTATGATGCCAGCTACCTGAGCTCCCCCCATGAATCCTAACCTGTTGCAGGTCCTTCGCCTTAATAAGCAGTACTCGTCCTCAGCGACTCTGACAAGAACACACCACTGACTCGGGTCCGTGTCCCTATGGTCGCCAGCATGTAGGGATGGCGGTCGAGGAATGATTGCAGGAAAGAGAATCTCGCTAGGCGTACACCAAACTCCGCTTCTGAAGTCTAGGATAGCTAGAAGCGTCGAGTGGAGTTGCGCGAGCATAGCCGTTCGAGATACTGTCAAAGCTTGTCGATCTTGCAGAAGTAGGATCTGCAGACAGCAGTATACTTGCTCATCTAGTTCAAAGGAGCATTGCTCTGATATAGGTAACTCGACTCTTTGCGAGGCAGCGATCAGCAATTTGACTGCATGATAGGGATGCGAGCTCCGTAGAGTACAAACTGTCCATTCGGAACTTGCAAGCTCACTGTGGTACACTTCATCTGACCGCTTTACAGCTGGCAGTGAGGGGTCAGCTAACTCTGATCCGCTGTGTCCAGCGAGCAGAGAAGATAAAAGCTGTGATTTAATGTACCGCCCCATGCATTCATTGTAGACATCAGCCATGCGTCCGACTCTGTCGATCAACGGGAGGAGTAAGGTCAACACGTAACTCCCTAGGTCGAATAACTCGCGTTCACCATCTCCAGTGTACCTGAGACGACTCATCAGGTTCCCAAATGGGAGTTGACGATTTCTCGTGGCTGTTGGAGTGGTTACCGGGGTAAGGGCCTTGGCTGATTGATCATTGCTCACATCAAGCGCGCCTACCAACGTTGAGTGCGCTTGGGCCATGGCGACAACCGTATCGACATGATTCATTAACGGTATTAGTCGCTTCTCAGCGTCGGCTCTGGAAGTCGTGCTCGTCAGTATGGGCATCTGCATCTCCAGGGCAAATGTCCTTGCAATGATTGTCAGGGGATGGCAATGTACAATTACCGATGTGCTCTCAGACCGGGTCCAGGCGTATATCATGCCTATTGATTGTATATGTCCCTTAAGTCGATCTCTTAGGATTTCGAGACGGGCTGCCTCAACAATGGTGGCGTAAGCATGTCGTTGCTCTAATGGAGTTAACAGCTGCCATCGCACGCCAACCTCTGAACAGAAGTCGATTGGTTCCGTCATGGTCATGCTCGCGAACGCTAACATAGCTTGATGCACATCAAGACGGACTAACTCAATCTCCATTTGAGTAAGCACTTGCGTAACGTCGTCCTGGAACCAATCTCGTCCTTGCAGTAGATGTCGTTGGTGTAGTGAGTCGCTGATCCACTGCCAGTGCCTGGCACCTGCCAAACCCAAACGTGCTACAATTTCACAACTCGTAAATCCATCGAGCGAGAATACTTTCGCCGTGCCAGACATGCAATGGATACCCATCATCGAACCACAATCATGCCAAAAACGCATGCTGTACGGTCCATTAACGAGTCCCACAAACGCCGCCTCAAGGATAGTTGGGATGATGCGCGGTCTCGTGCTGACGGAGGTGACATGATTGGCTCGTCCGGCACGTATCATGTACTCGATTAGTACAAACAGGTCTCGCTTTTCATAGTCAATATCGATGCTCGACTGGGTCCCATCACGCATGTACGTGCGCTGAGTCTCCATGTCGTCCATCGACTGCTCCAGTCGAGCTAGAGCATTCATGACATTTTCATTCTCCGATTCTGAGACATCGAGTGGGATACTATAATAGTACAGAATATCAGATGTGTCTCCTCGGATGTAGCGCTCTAGAACGTCTTGATCACTGACTTCCCGTGTCGTAAGGTTGTCGATGACTACGTCCGACCAGTCTTCCAGTTTGTCAAGCGAGGTGCTTAACAAGCAGGGAAGACGCTGAATGAGATGACCTTTATTTGGTGACATGTGTTGAAAGCAGATGTCAAAGATTGGCACCGGAATATACAAGCCGGGAGGTAGAGCAGTTAAAGTACTCGGATCGCCGAACAGGCAGAGGCCACTTTGCAAATCCAATGGCGCCGATAGTGTCTGGCCTTCCGATGGCATGATCGGCAAGTGCTTGCTCGAGTTAGTTCGGAACGGTATAACATACCTGGCGAAATGGACGTACGTCGGTCCGCGGTTTATTCCAAGATAGGATCCAACGCTGCCAGTTGTGTGGCTGGCCGCTACCTGTCCTGTAGATCCTTCTACCAGACCCAAGTCCATCAAGTGCTGATGACATGTAAGCACATGGCCCAAGGCCTGATGTCGAAGTAGGTCTTTAACCGCAGCTGCGATCCTCAGTCCGCCTAATCCAAGACAGTCCGTGGTGCCCTGTATTGAAGCAATAAACTGGGCGTTTCGCTCTGCTTCGTAGCTCGAGTTGCTCTTACCAATTGCGAACAGACACTGCATCTCTGCATTGTCAAAGCTACCGTTATCATGTAGATCATCATGATCAATATCACCCCCTCCGAGCAATCTGAGATACGAAGGCGAGCGAGACAGCGATAGACTGATGCAACAATGACGACAAAGTGATGCTATAAAGAGACTCGAAAAAAATTTTTCGAGCTGGGCGACTTCTCGCGCAACCTTATGCAGTAACTGAGTCGCAAGGGGCATCACTCGATGCCTGAGCTTAACACAGATATTCATCATGCCAAATTCCTGCTGGCCAAGCTTGAGAGAGGTCATACAATTTACTCTCAGCTCCGGAGGTCCACCTCCGCGTAGATGTTCTCTCTGCATTGGGTTTACAAGTCTGGTTATCTGATGAGTCGTAGGCAAGCTCCAGAGGCACGAGTGTGGCTCAACCGTGCCATCCGCCACGAGTGATTGTATCTCGAGCGTACAGTACCGTAGGTTCATCAATGACATCGACAGCGATGATGAGCCATCGGGATTTCGTGAAGGTCCGGTTTGAGACCGTAGCTGACGGCTGGGACTGCGTCCGCATGACGGGCAGTTGACTTCGTCGCTAGGAAACCAACAGTGCGGGCAAACTCCACGTGTCCATACATGAACATCATTAGGATCCTCAGGGTCAGGTGCAAGTCGGGGGTTACCAATCGTCTGCCAGTGTCCAAGAAGCCAGAGGAAACCATCTTCTGACTGACGTAGAGATGGATTTAAGTCGACCTTCACGACATGAAATGGTCTGTCATCGAAACGAATGAAGAAAGCATTAGCCTGGACTGTGTCGCGTCCTTCTGCTAATCCCGTACGAATATTCAGCACATTCGATGTGAGGCGTTGCATCACACGTACTCGCACGTTATTCCAGAGGGCATGAATGTCATCTCCATAAGCCCCGCCTGCTAAACCGGTCTGTCGAAGAGTAGCCGATTGTTTGACTGCACCGTCATTTTCGCTACCGTCTGAAAAGTGAAGACCAGCTCCATTCAGACGCAACGAGGATGTACTCGGTTTGTGCATTAGCGCGGCGTGCGTATAAAAGCTGGCTTCGCTAACAAGATATGCTTGTCCACCAGGGCGCATAGAGTGCAGTTCTAACAAATATGCTTGAAAGGAATGCACTATGATGCCACGCCATAATACACGCGACAGTATAGCCAGTTTAAGCTGACGACCTATCTGTTTATGCAAGCGATGTTCTAGGCAGCTCGAACCCAAGCTGAGATAGAAGCCACCTGTTGCATCCGCCAACGATATATAATGGTTTGCTCTGAACTCGTCGAGAACTGCCTCTTGGGTATAAACAGAGCTAGCATCGGAATGAGTGCTCTGACTCGGAAATGGAATAACAGTCATTAGCACCCGAGCCAGCCGTGGATACCTGCTTATGAACGTGACCGGAGGTCTTATATCACCCTGAAGCATCCGTTCAAAAGAGCAATAGGTTCCGTTCTCAGAGAGTACAAGCATTCCAGCGCCTCCACGGTACCAGGGGTCTTCCAAGCTTCGCATGGGATCTTTGATGTCACACAGTGCTTGAATGATAACCATCATGAGGATTTCCTCACACCACCTCCATTCTTCCTGATGGCAACAAAAGAGAAAATCAGCATCCAAGATCTTACAGTACCAACACTCCGCCAAGGTGCTCAATGCATCATGTAGGCGATTCAGCAAAACGATATTAGGATGAAATCGACTGCCGTAATCCTTGATGATAATGTTACAGATCGATGGAAGCGTGGTCTCCTGCATGGCATCAGTGATTTCGAAATACCATCGATGATCCATAGATAATAAGTCGAACCAAATCGCAAGCTCTTCGAGTGAATCGAGGAAGGCACATATGACACTCGACATCGCTAATCCCTTCAGAGCAAGGATGAGAGCATACCCATAATACTCACGCCATTGCCAGTACGAGTCAGGCGGTGCTCGAAGCACATCCAAAGTGCACTTCCATTCACGACGAATGCGCCTCTGATACTGCGAAAAAGCATACGAAGTCGGTATCACAGCAGAGCTAGAAATACCAAAAGTAGTGACATGCGTAGAGGTAACGCACTTTGCAAGGCACGGGTTAACGGTGAGTGCGATACGAGGCTGCGCTGATTGCAAAGTCCTCATAGGAGCCGACTGCGACAACAGCTTACGCACAGCCGCGGTCACAGAATCAACTGTGATGCTAAGAAGTTCATGTTCACTGGTAGTGTCAATCAACGTTACCGGCCATCGAGGTATAGTCGCGTCTTCCGGTCCCGCTCCAGTGAGGCGTAATGGCGGCCCTCCGAGACTTTCTTCTCGACGAGTGTAATTTTGGTACTCGCTGTAGGCTGCCAATATAGCTTTGCTCGAAAGTGTAGCATCGGGCCCATGCACGTGATCAATGAGATTGCTGATCCACCGCCGTACTGGCTGGCCATACATGGCTTGCTGAATATTTTGCTCGCGCGTATGGCTTACATGGCATTCTGGATGCACAGGTACGCAGACGGTGAAGTTCGTATGCAGGTAGGCCACAAGCGCATTCGCAGTCCAGTCTGAGAAAAAACCATCTTCGAACTGGATAAAGTCACCATGGATAAACAAGGATGGGTCATCCGTGACGACGTCAGGACCATCGCTGATATAAATGATAGCCGAAGCCAATGCACATAGAAATCCGGGTTCAGCATGGTCAACATCAAATGTATGTAACGAGGGATCGATCTCGCAACCGCACAGATAACACCGCGCACCATGTGCTTGGACTCGATCTCGAACACGTAAGATATCACAGCGGCCAATGCGTCGGCATAGTTGGGCGACTTTCCTGCGTCGAATTCGGAGTGGATCGTTGCCCGAGAGCTCTTCGGCGAGATCTCGCTGTCCGAGTCTAACATGCCGGCCACTGGATAGTATACCCCAATTGATGCGGTCAAGTGCTACTCCGCCAGGTTGATATTGATAAAGACTAGGGCCTCGCCATACCTCATCAACTGTCTCACCTAGCTCGAGCGCCTCAAACTTATGCTGAGCTATTTTCAGCATCCATTGATACTCCCAGACCGTGCAATACAGCCTGTCAGAAATCATACGTCGTAGAATGCCAGCGACAAATTTCTCCATCGCGGGCTTTCCCCTGAATGTTACTCCATAACACTGAAGCTTCTGGTTTTCATGCGTTAATGCCCGCTCACAGGCCACACGCATCTCTAAGTCGAACGTGATTTCTGGTACAAACGCAGCGTGATCATGAGAACAAGGTCCTTGATGACCGAGAGGTCCCACGCACCAAGTGCGAGGCTGGTCACCAAGCAGTTGGCAACATGATAGACGTTCGCTGCCCATGATTTCCCTTGACCATGCGTCCGGATCATACTCCTCTTGGTTGTCACCTAATTGGAGTCGCCAAGATGATTGCCGATTCCAATCCTCAGCATCAACGTAGGGGGAGTCCATTTTCCGAACCAACGATCGATCGTTGCACAGCTTTACGCCAGGATAGCACGCGGTGAGACATTCGGTCGCGCGCAGCACTATCCGCTGAGTGAATGGAAGGAGGTTCTTCTTTGCCATCTGGTCTTCGATGATACCTCCAAAGCCTAGTTCACCGCATACGTGATCCAGGTCCCTGCTGACTAGCTCGTGCTCGCATATGAACCTGTGGATCTCTGTAGTGCTGAACGGCACAGTTGCGCTACGGTGCAGGAAGCTTACCGGCACCCCATGGTGGCAGTACGTAGGCCTACTGCCTGCACGTAGTATGATACCCCATTGGCAAGCAGAGGAAGCCACTCCGAGCTGGTCTCGCGTGACGCCATAAATTCCAGCTTCGAGATCGGCTACCATAAGGCGCAATTGAGTAATCGATGCCAAAAACTCGATGTGAAATGCACAGCAAAATTCTCCTTCTGGTGCACCGCGGAACAGCATCATGAGCCGCTTGGCCTCGTTGTCCAAACGATCATTCACGCTGTCGAGCATAGGAATTTCACATCGGTATGCGTAGCTCAACACAAGCTTTGGTACGCAGCAACCAAAATATGGTTGTAGATCATCTGCTACGTACTTACTCAGGAGCTTAGTGACGTGTATGCGCGGCCTCGGTGTGAACGAGTCATAGGCAGGATCGTAATTACCTCTTCCGGCACATATCGTCATCAAGGGTCCAAAAATAAATCGCGACATCGCATTATTGTATACTCGGGCCGCCCGATCGACGCGAGAGCTATATGTAGTCAACAGCTGAAGCTGCTGCGCCAGTATACAAATGATAGTGCGCGTGCCATGATAGGTACCAATTGCATCGCTTAAAGCGTGCTGAACTCCCCACAGCACTCCAAAGTGAGCCTTCAGGCTATCTTGGGAATTTCTCCAGACCTGTCCAATCGTATAAAGGTAATGACCGACTTTATCAACGCCATCAAGTCTCGACCAGTCCATTGCATCGTTCGATGCGTTGGACTGCCGAACCCAACTCTGAACTCGAAGGGTATGATCATAAGATTGGTGCCCAGACATACAGCCGATGAGGGATACAAGAGAGCCTAAAGTTCCGCGGAGGGCGTCTGTATGATTAAGGATCTCAGTAACCGCGTCTTCATTGTTCTCAACAGCACCAGTGGAAAACTCATCACGAAATACGTCCGCGATTTTGGATAGGTAATGATGAGGAGAAGTAGGCCAATGCTTTACGGAGCCCATCTCAATAACGCAGTCGTCAAGATGATCTATCAGCAGGTTGATGCGGACTATGAGAGTGCAGGTCATGACGACATGTTCGCATGACAATTCTGGTAGCTGAGCAACGGGGGTGCGCGGGCCGCTCCCTGACGTGAACGGCATGAAGACGCCAGCTACACTCTGGCCTTGTAGACTGTTAACAGGCCAAAATGCAGGTCCATTCCTAGCCTGATGTGAATCAGCGTCAGTAAGGATCTTGTTGACTTCCGACGCGGACAACTGCTTTTCGAGGTACCGATAATCGCGATGATCAGTCCCATCGGTCGACGGTTGCAAGTTCTCATACGCGTTATAGATTGCTCGATGATCAAGGCATCCAAGACGTAGTAGTGCTGCACGTACCGTGCATCGTTTGAGTCCAGCATGCCAAGGCGGTTTTGTATTATAGCTAGAACACGCCTTGTCATCTTCCTGTACCATCAACACTCCAAGTACGTGCGTCAGGACATGAAAGCCTGAAGGTGGCAATTGGTGGAATGGTGCACGGTCTTGGTCTTGTAGTGCATCTGATATCTTGCAGAATCGATCGAAGGCAGCACTATACTCCTGATCATGCCACGACTGTATAGCCAATGTGAGTCCATCCAGTACTCTCCTCGTGATGATAGGAGAGAGCCAAAGATTTTCAGCGACAGCGTGGTACGACTGTACTTCGCCGTTGGCAATGTTCAGCTCGATGTCACTTGCATGTACTTCTCCACATAGCACACGCAGCGGGCCCAGTTGACCGTTGGCGAGGGCTACCCATGCACTGAGCGTCAGGCAATAGGGGCCATGTCCCGCGTTCCAGTGATTGATGAGCTCTGTACGAGAATCCTGACTGGCTTGCAGTCTGTCGAAGATGTACTTCGCGAGCTCATAAAGAGATGGATCATGGAGATGTCCTGGTACCCATTCAGTCAGGGCTCCTGCAACCGGCCTTACGCCACCCCGCATGGAGCTGCGCGGGCTCTCTTGAATTTCCATCCTTTTATGGCCTCGAAGCATGTCTTGCAATGGTTCATAGATCGGGTCACGAAACCTGACCTCACCATGCGCCCGTCGGGCTGACGGTCCATATTCACGATTGAAACGGTGAGCGAATTGACCTTCGCAACCTAGGCCACGTAAGATTCTGCAAACGTGCTCTTCTCCTTTGATGCGTGCCAGGCGTTGGAGATAATCCGAATCAGGTCGGAGGCGAGTGACCGTTTCGATAGCTACGCCTCGTTCGAAGTGCCGTGTTAGATCTTCCTGTAGCAGGCGTGTCTCCTCAATGAAAGTTGAACGCCCTAAGAAGTCATGCGATTCACTGACATAGCGTTTACTTCGACTCGTGCCCAAGCCTCCTTGACAGATTTCGCCCAACGTAACATGCTGAAGTCGTTCAGCCCAGCATACAAAACGAGATGACTCCATCTGGCTGAGGAGTCGAAAGTGCTGTTCAGTGTCTGAGCGCATTGCGATGCAATGACCAGGCTCGGCTATTATAACAACGCAATCCGGAAGCACAGATGCTTCATCTCTTTTCAGAGGATTAGTGAAGCAAACAAGATTTCGACAGAGATCGATGTAACAAGGTGTTAGTCGAAGTTCTCGTGCTACCTCATCGAGTTGATCAGCTAATACTGGATCGTCTCCGGTTAAAGTTGGATCCTTTGAAGTGACATCGTACAAGCATCTCGCTTCGTCGTCAAGACGCTCGTGAGCAGTACTTAACATTGGCCACCTCACTCCTTTATGATAAGCTAGGAGTACTTTGATAGCACAATTGTTATCACTGGCCAAAACATCTGTGCCCACCCATGGGTACGGAATGCTTCTTACAGCATCTGCGCGACTCTGGTGTAGCATGGTCGTTGCCTTGTGCTCGGCAATGGCTATGGAAGCCAAGCGCTGTTCGAAAATCTGAGGCTTGATCAGGAAGTTCTTGAAGTTCAGCGACGGCGTCAGCGAAAGGGCCTCTAAGAAATTACCAATCGAAAGCGCTCTGGTCATAGACTGGTTGACGAGTAGTGTCTGCGACTCGACTAGATGCCGCAGTCTATACAGCTCAATATCCGTAGTCCTGATTTGACCCTGAATAGCACGGCGTCCATCAAGAGAAAGAATAGTTACTCCTGCTCTGTTCCCATGAATGAGGTTACCGTGTAGCTTGCGCCGATGCCGAGTCAGCGACCTGTACTCTCCCCGACATTCACATAATTGCGAGATCAGTAAGTCGCTGGCCTGGAAATGCTTCTCGAGGAATGGGCCAAAGATCTCGAGTATTGTGGAAGCATTATCCCGGACGACAAGCAAAAGCGGTCGAGAGGGAAGTTCGAGTCTCTGAGACGTCTCGCGTAACAAATCAGCGTAGCGTGTGGAGCCCGATTTGACGACGTAAGGAGTCTTGTCAGTGGCTTCAGCCGAGCTAATCGTGAGACTGGCCGCTGCCTCGGAAGCATCCACACCCACGTCATACCGTGAGCGTGTCGGTAACAAAGCTTGAACATTGTAGATCCGAGATACACTACATTCATCTTCTAGCCATCTGGTCTCTGATAGTTCACAGCCGCCGAGCCCAAGTGGGTGATCAAGAAGACGTGATGAGTGCACTCGACAGAGCTGCAAGGAGCGAATCAAGCATCCAAACTGGAGATCACCAATCGGCATGAGCTGGCGCCTATGCCGAAGCCTAAGCGCCGCACACCCATGTCGACTCGTACGGATAAGGACACACCAGATACGTGAATCGTCTGGTCCGTTCTTCATTGAATCTGTGGGTCTGGATGCCGAGGACCTTGCATACGGTCTCGGAGTCCGGACTTCCTCATGTATCTCATTGGGTACGCACCACGTCCTGATATGAAGATCAATGACGGCAATGAGTACTCGCTTGAGCACTCCTAAAGACGCTAGCGTCCTGCCATCAACCGCACTCTGATCTCGCGCCACATGAACGTTAGCTCGGGTGACTGTGAGATAGTTCCGAGAGACCTCGTCCAGTCGACGAGATACTTCGGGCGCCAGTGGTAAATCGCAGCACTCCAGTGTAGCAATCACCGTTTTGATAGCACATAATGGATGCCTAGAGGGAAGAACATGTCCCGCAAATGTCACGCGTCCACATCGCATGAGAGGAGTGTCACTCCCCAACAAGCGCTGCGTTACATATACCGGTTCATGCATTAACCCAGCGTCGGCTCTGCCTGGAGCTAGGACAGCGGGTAGAGCATGCTGCGTGATGAACTCCATCATTCCCTCATTATAGGCTTCGAGTATTCTTTGGGTGCGTGATGTCACTGACAGTAGTAGGGACGATACATAGGTTGCCATCTGACAAAGAGTGTGTTCCCCCACGCCCGTGACGTACAGCTTCTTCAGCGTACAGCGAATGCTTTCATAATCACGCTTATAGTACGGGTCGATCATGCCATGACGTATCCCAGTAGTGAGATCATGGCCATAAGGTTTTCCCATACCACCAATTACAGATACGAAGGCTTGAGCAAATTGGAAGGCGGTGTCTGCATGCATCAACTGGTCGTCAAGCTTGTCAGCCCTCCATATTTTCGATGTCTGCCCAAGTCCGGTATGCATGATGCCGACTTCCACTTCCTGCGCGTACACGATCGCAATGCGGGATAGAGGATGCCGCTCTCGGGGCCATGCATATATAGATGAAGCAGCTCGTAGCACATCCTTGAGGTCTTCTAGCGCCTTTTCGAGTAGGACAGCATAGGCAATAGCATGCGCATTATGCGTCAGAGTATCGGCTGATAATTCTGCAGCTCGCGGATAATCAAGGCGAGTGTAAACTTCATGATGCTCATCGGTAAAGTCAGCGACCTCGAGTTCTATCCTATGGCGCACACGATCTAGATCTGCAAAATCTGGAAACTCCTTAAGCCAACTGATACAGGTGTCACGAGATACTCCAGACGCGACGACAGCCGCGCTCATGACCGATCCCGGTATGACACCGTAGAGAGCCAGAGCCCTCCGAACATCATCGTACCTCATGTGGCTGAAGGATATTCGTGATGCCGTGTAATCCACAAATGTGTCAGCATTGAAATCTTGCCACGTTCGGTTATGCGGCTCTCGTGGCACCAGGACTACAAAGATGGCCTCAAAGTTTGGACACGCTCCTTGCAGATGCGGGAGCGTTGATTGTGCATACTCGAGTAACGCCTGCAAATGTGACTCCGTGTATCTTGGAGTGCTCTCAGCACAGTAGGCAATTGACGGTTCAGCGGGACGGGCAGCATCACGAACCGGCTCGAGGGCTTTGAGAGCCTGTTCCACAGATCCAGCTAGAACATTCGAACGAGGATGGCCTTGAAATACCCAATATTTTTCTCGTGCGATAAAGTTCTGTACGGATCCCCACTCGAAATGGCTAGATGCGTCAATCGCGACAGGGACTGTGCCTGTAAGCTGGCCATACCAGAATGATAAGTCATCACGGCGTACAGATAAAAGTTCCGGTGATTCAACTAGAGCTCGCTGAGGATCAGTCTCATGAATACGCCTACAGATGTTGACCCCAAGAGTGCCAACATCGACTGGAATATACCTGGCCAGTGGTAGCGACTGTATATCGTTAGGATGTCCCAATAAATCGCTGCCGTTGATGACGTCAAGAGGAGGGTGAAATGTTCTGCTTGCAATCGCAAGATGTGGACTTTCGTACCCCTCCGTGCCGACACCGTTAGATACTGAACACCGCCACATGGCTGAATTGAACACTGTGTATCTATATGTTCTACCGGGAGTATCAGCAGGATTATCATTGTGGCTCCGATGTAAGTCGATGTTGGAAGACCCTCTGCCCGACTGCGTCCGACCTGCATCCTCATCGACGATGCCTCGGCGGAGGAGGTCTCGATGGGTCGCGCCGACAAGAGCTCTGGAGCACCAATGTATCATTGCCTTGATCTCGGCAGGTTTCAAGATATGGGTATCGTCGCGAGCCGCATGCCTCTTGACCACCTCGTATGTGGCCATAGATATGCAGGATGCGGAAGACCCGTCGCTAGCTACATCGTCTCGAGCTGTGTTGCTTCCCATAGCACTATCAATATCACCCCCTCCAAGCAAACGCAGCGAGAGGCCACGGGTGCGCGTGAGCGATGTGAAGTGTAATGGACGTCTAAGGGCAGGCGTTGACGTTGGCGCCAGAAGTGCAGAGCCAGAAGTGCAGAGCGTCACGCCAAAACGGGTGCGCCTGAACCGTGCCGGAGGGCAGCCGCAGCCGGAGCGGGCGAAGGCGTCGCTGGCTCCGGCCATGCGCTCGGGAGAGCGCGGACAGCGTGAGGTGCAGTCCCGCGAGCGCTCCTTGCGTGCGGCAGCGTTGAAAGGCCTGCCTAGCGTGGATGACGCGGGTACAGCATATCTGAGAGCGATGGTCATGGCGTAGCGATGACGTAGAACACTTTGATGCGTGATCGAGTGTATGCAGAACGTGGACGCGGCGATAGCCAAGGCCGTGCCGAGGCCAGCGGCGCACTGCGCACCTGCACAGCACGTCGCAAAGACCACATGCGCAGTACATGCGGCCACCCCCACGCCCGTGGGTATCAGCACTGCAACGTGCAGTGCAGGGCTATGAAGAAAGTTAGGGTACAACGTACCAGAATGAGAGGAGCATCTCGTGGTAACGAAGGGCGGATCCGTCGCTTGGACCGGCTGGACCGTGACCAACATGGGCACGGCCTTGGCATAACTTGCACGAGCTGATAACTGAGCTGATAGCTGAGAGAGTGGAATGTTGAATATGACGCAGTTGACGATGCGAAAAAAAATTTCAGCGATATGAATGCCAGACCATCCCGCCGTCTGTTCAAGAAACACTGCCGACGTGAAGGGCATGTCATACGTAATATCGTCTTGAAGTTGGTCATCAACGTGCACGCCGGCACCCAGTAGTCGTAAAGTGGTGGGTGAGGTAGCATGCGTCTGTTCTCTCACACAGTAGCCGAGTCCTAGTGGAGGTGCAAGCATACGTTGAGCGTCGATACGTTTGAGTTGGTTGATCTCGAAAAAGCGAGTCATTTCGTTGTCACCGATGAGTGATGAGAAAGGATGGTGCTGTCGACACAGGACGGCGCAACCATTGCGTCCATTACGTATAAGAACACACCAAGGGTGCCTCGGATATACTTCAACATAATTCCATCCGGCCTGGTGGGGTTGCAACAGCTCATTCGGAGTGCACCATACTCTGAGACTCAGCTCGACAACAGCGATGCGTACTTTATTAAGCACAGCAAGCTGTGCCATGTGGATCGTGTCGAGTGGTTCGCCACCTTTTCGCCAGTCTAATAGCAANAGTAGCATCTGCTGNTGAGCAAGCGTACACACANGNGTATGTNCCANCGTCGTGAGAGGAAGAGGAATACGATCTCGAGTGACGATGACAGANTTNATCGCGATAAGTGCGCACNGCTCGGCGACGACGAGAGCCCTATATCCGCCGATTAAGACATCGTGAGGGATGTCAATCGCCTGCAGTGTTGCTGNCTGCCAAGGAAGAGAGATGATGAAAGTGGGGTCGGCCACGCGATACTGATCTCGCCAGCGACGTACACCGAGTACCATCAGCGTGAGGTCGTTAACGATGAATTCCTGCATGCAATCATGGTAAATGTCTGCGACTCGCTGCCAGCGTTCGGCTGTAGCAAGAAACAGCGTGAGCGCATACGAGCCAAAGTCGCTGAGAGCTCGCTCTCCAGCTGTTGTCTCGTGTATGTAGCGAAGCGCATTAAGCACTCGAGGATCGGGCTTCATGCGGTCTTGCCGTCCCATCGCCATCAACTCTGGACAGTCATGTTGAGCCCACGCCTTAGGGTTTTCGCGATCCTGTTCAGGAGGCGTGTAATGCTCAGCCATGCCTCCAATGAGTGAGATATAGGCATGTAGAAGTCGACACGTTGTCTCCGCATGATCGATTTCAGTATGAAGTAAGTGAAGATCGATCTGGTGTCCGGCACGTAGCGCACGTTGCTGTGTCACGCTACCATATAGTTTCGCGATGATCGACAAGGGATGAGATTCTGATGCCCATGCGACTACGCTGCCGGCATCGCGTATTATATTACGCATCTGGCTAAACGCGTGGTCGATGATTGCATGGAAAGCGAGAGTGCTCGATGCATGTTGCTGAAGCACGGAGCTAATGTCCGAGGCATGATCCTCACAGATCCTTGCATAGTTGACGAATATACACTTCTCTGCAAGTAAGGTTACGATGTTGTCCCTCACTTCTTGGAGTCGTATGAGCGAATGAACGTTAGATGGATGACTCGCACCATACCATAGACGACATTCAGACATTGGCACACCTGCGAGTTGTACGGCTCGCAGTGCAACGTCCACTTGAATCACGCCATAGGTATTCAAGGAAGCGCGGATTTCGGAGTCAAATAAGCCTTCGAGACTGTAAGGATGCGCAGCAGGATCGCCAGCATTGTTATAGAAATGATCATCTGCCGTTGATCGCGCATCCTTGCGAGTAAACAGTTGCGCAGCTGAATCATGCCACTCCATTATGCTGTCCTCCTCGTAGCGTGTTAAGGCGACGATGATGGCTTCGAGAGCCACGGGACCATCATGATGGTGACCACGCAATCGCTCGACTGAATCAGAACTGCAACGCAGAATACTAAACAGCATCTGCGGCGTGAATCGGGTGGAGTCGGCAGGTGCCAAAGGTGACAGCGCCGACGATGGTAGGCCGCTTGCACGAGCATTGGATTGTGAAACACAGTACTGACAGTAGTTAGCGATGAGTTGAGGCACTGCTACCTCAAGCTCGTAAAGAGCACACGCTAACGAGTTTCGCATCCCTGTTGATGCTACCAGATGAGGATTGACGCGTAGGAAGTCCTGAACTGGTTGCGGCTCATGGTACCTCTCAAATGCTTCGGGCTCTCTGGACGAACCGGACATTGCTGCCATACCCTCGTGAGTAGTGAGAAGGTACCACTCGGCGGCAACTGAGAACTTCGGTCGGGCAGTCTGTACTCGTAACAGCGCCTGCTGGCCATCGATGCTCTGAAGCTTTATGGCGTCGTGTAAGAGCGAGGTCATTGGCAGAGGCTCATGTAGCCCCGTCGGAAGGCGCATAAGAACACGCGAATTTCCTAGCAGTGCTGTCCCGTTACAGAGGTCGTGCGAGGGTATAAGCGTGCGGCTCGATGAATCGAGGGTAAAGCTGTCAATCCCTGGTGCTCCTATCCGATTTCCATAAGTACGAGCCGTCATTGAGCCACAGTAAACGCCTAGAGGGTAGAGATCACTCGGATCGCTTTGGATTGTAGCCCCGGAGAGTTCTCGAGTAAGACGGCGAAGGCCATTCGGACCCATGCACTTACCGAAAACATTGACGATACCCAAGCCCTGTAGACGCTTATGCATCGTGACAATGAGTGCTTGCGCGTGCAGATGAAAGACGCTCTTAATAGCGGCGGGGTGAACGATAATCCGTCCAACCGGCTGGGAGAAACATATTCGCTTGGTGAAGCGACTCCAATCATAACTGTCGAGATCAGTCTCATCACCTCCACCTCGCAACCTGGAATTTTCGAGGTCCAGCGTGCGCGAGTCCAAAGATCCTGGCTGGTCGAAAGCGAGAATCATCTCATCTTGATGGGCAGTGCATAGCAGGTTGCAAAGTTGAACGCAGTGATCAACGTTTACCCTGTCACGCAAAGTGTCTTCGAACGCGTCACAGGAGTCGCAGGGACCGGCACCTTGGAGGCCTTGGCCTTTTGTACCAGCTCTGGCTCTGAGAGAGGCGATTTCCTGTGGGGAGCGACTACTGATTCGATCAGTGCTCATTAAGACTGCCACACCCGCAAAGAGACTGATATGAAAGTCGTCATGTGACACAGTATGATCCACACCCTGAAGGTTGCGCGGTCTGTGTACACAATGAGAGTGCCCACGAAGCTCAACTCCATTGTATGCCGAACGGTTAGCAATACGTAAGGTGCAGGGCGCAGGCTGTGTGAACAGTACCCAATCTGGCAACATCGGTTGTGCACGAAGGCCCTGTGCTCTGTGCCAGCTGTCGAAATCTTCATGCTTTATATCAAGCAGAGGTATAGGGATGACAGACGATAGCGAGTGATGTTCACTCTGGCTTGTAGCCAGTTGCGCGCGTACTTCAGCGTCGATTCCTGTTATGACATTGAAGAAGCTCGCAAATCGCGCTGCCAGGTGCGGTATGTCGTCGTTACACCGTTGAATCTCCTTGTATAAGGTGCCTGGATCAGACAGAGCACTAGAGTGAATCTCACTTTCTGCAAACCTGGTGTCCGTGCTGGTCTTGGCAACCTTGGGAGTGTATGATTGACGATGATAATTGTAGTCCGAATACGAACTCGAACTACGCGGATATTGATTGCCATAATCAGATCCATGCCGCGAAGTGCAGTCCGAGGCATTACTGCTCGATGCTTGCCCTGAGGGTCTCGCATGTTGTAATATTGAGCGATGCGAATCAAAGTCGACCGTTTCAGGGTAGACATGCTCAAGACCTGACTCTGGAATAAGGCCAGTGTATAGTGATGGCAGTAGTGCATCACACTTCGGCGGATACGGTAGGTTCGACTGCTGCAAACAGTGTGCCAGATCAAATGTACACACCTTAGCGAGGTCGCATGGGGATGTGTCCACTGATATCACGTGTGCATGCAATGTGTCCGTCATTTGATGAATCTGGCTCGACCCAGGAGTACCGCATGATGATACTCCATATGAAAAGTGCCTGGCCTCATCAAATACTCGTTCCATAGTAAAACTCAGATGAGTGAAGAAACACAGAAAGCTGACTGGTACTGCTTGCTGAGCGCCGAGAAAGCTCGTGAAGGACTGAGTCACATTTGCGAGGTCAATGATGGTGACGTCTGCCAACTGCTCACACTGTCGTGAGGCAGTAAGTACACCGACTGCTGGATTTGGACAGAAGCGCGGGAGTCGGCGTTGTTCGACTCTTTTGTTTGAGAAGTAACGAACGAAAAGCTGTCTGTTCTTTTCAAGCTGATCTCGATTGCCAGGGTTGCCATCACTAGGCAAGCGCTGAATCAGTTCATGAATCGGTGAACCTGTCGGGCAGGTGGTCAGTCTGGCAAGATCTGACCACCCCGATGCGACACATATCATTACTTCCAGTGACTCCAGTACTCGATACAGCTTGTTGCGCAACAAAGAGTCCGCGGGCTGAACGTTACACAAAAGGTCATATTGATGGTGCAACTCCTCGCACAGGGTGCCGAATACTGGTGCCATACCGAGTCCTTTTCGACCTAGTAGATGTACGCGCAAAGGCATAGTGATCTGAAGTACTTCAAAGTTCTGATGCGACCCATCGCAGTGATGACTCGCAAAGGCGGCCGAGTACAAACAGTGAAACTCTGGTCTCATGGAACAAGAACGGAGGCTTTTGGCAAGCTCGGACATGTCTGGTACACTGATGGTGACCATCAAGATCGGGTCGATCTTATTCGGTAGTGCCACACGGTTGGCGAGCTCGACGCAGCGCCACGCATACGGGCTGTTGAGTAGCTCCAGAATGTTGAAGTGCCTAAGAAGCTTTCCCAGCAAGTACCATGATGTGGTATGCAACAGAGTTGACACAGCGAATGTATCGATCAGGACAAGGTGCAGGAAGTACAGATGAATCGATGTGCTAGAATGCCAAGAAATATCCCTGCCGGTAATGGGTCTGATGTTGCTCCAGATACCCCATTGAGAAGGCACGTAAGATTTCAGATTACGCACGTCATCTGTTGATCTGCTGGGCACGTGTTTCAGGAAATGGCCGACTATCCGTTTGAGGAGAGTATCATTAACGAGCCGTGCCGTACGGTACTGCGTCTCAGTCATGCCTGACATTCTCTCCTCGAAGGTGCTAGTCAGCAAGTGCCAGTTAATTCCAAGTCGGTACGGGTATCCATCCGTCCCTGCAGAATCTGACTTCGGTATCACGTAGAATAGCAGCTTGATATAGTCTTGCAACTGCCTATCTGTGCTTACGTAGACGGGTGGGAAAGTCCATCCTGATCTGGTAAGCGTNGCGAATGTCCTGAATATTTCTGAGGATANCCATGTCAGAGTAGGTGTATACCCGGGTGTCAACCAGTCATAGNCTTTCATGAACTCACTTACCCATGTAGCTGTGAGAGGNAACTCCTCACCTGCGTCCGGTAGTGGTATGACAAGCAGTACTAGATGACGATCGTGCGTTGTTTGCGCTCGCATATTGATGACATAGTGCGAAGGTGCTCGGAAACCTTCTGACGCACCAAGATCTCGAACAGCGGCAAGAAGTCCAAAGATAGCGCTCCTCGTTTCATGCGAGTTCACGTTTGTGCCGTACAGAAGTTCTGGGGGCAAAGAAAGGAGATGCACTCTGCGTGAACGCGATTCAATCGAGATTTCGGTAGTTACATATGAGCACCCATCACTGAACTTGATATGTTCAGGCAGCAGAAAGGCGTCATGCCCGAGACCTGATAGCGGGTGCAAGCCTATCTGCTCCATGAGCTGGTGCACCAAGTGCAGATGGACAGCGGCGCCATAGGAGATCTGCGACACAGCGTTTCGACGAGTGGACGCTGTTATAGCAGGATCGGATGTTCCTGCAGTGATTGTCAACCGCGGCGCCGAACATCTTACCGTAGTTTCAAACGCCGTAGTAGAAGATGCCAGCTGGAGAGTAACGTACTCGAAGCTGGTCATTCGATAGCTTGTGACATCCTGGACTCTGGTAGCTTTCAAAGCCTCACGACCAAAATCTGTAAGAACAAGATTGAAATTCTCAGGCATACGAAAGTCGATTCCAGCACAGAAGCCGACCTCACGGCATGCATAATCCGTGAATGGACTGATCGGGCACACACTTGCTGTTCTGAAAGCCGCTGGCTTTCCAGGCAGATCATCAATCGGAAACGCTGTTACTGCAAGTTGCAGATATACTGCTAGAGCAGTTGCTGCCTCAGTGTGTATGCCAGGCTGGATCTTCTCCCGCAACCAGGTATTACTGGTCCACGTATTCGGACAGCTTGCTTTCACATTGTAGACACCTGCAATGGTGCCTTTCTCAGCACTTAGAGCTGGCTGATATATGGAGACGCCGTTGCAACCTCCAGTTCGACGAATATGCTCACTGAGCTTCGCATAGATCTGGTAATTGGTGCTGACAAAGATTTGCCGTAGTGTAAGGATACACAGTACTCTCTTCAGCTCTCCCATTTCCGGTGAGTGATCATCGAATCTCAAGCCGCTAGCATCCGATTGCGCCTGTGCTATGTGCAAATATTCGGAAAGGTGCACTGCAATCCTTTCACATGTCGCAGCAAGCTTGGTCTTCACTTCTGAGACCTGGGTGCTGCACAGCGAAAAGATCCGAGTAGGACCAATACGGTACTCAAATGTCTTGCACTCAAGTAGTGCACCCAATGTCGAATCGGAATCATCAGCTGGTACATTGCTTCGAGTGTATGAGCAAGGGTCATGAACGTATTTGCTCCAGAATTCGGCATCACCTGAAAGATGAGACTCGACTTGATGTAGCCAGGTCCAAACCTGATCCGTGTTAAAGTCTGCAAGTGCCTCAGCTAGGCTGGTCAACTCGGGATTGTCGCATGCACTCGCCGATGATGCGTACATCGTGTTACCCGCCACTACTGCGCACGCATGAGAAATCTGGGACAGTAGCATGTAAGCCTTGGCCAACTCGTCAGACATAGTTCTCTTGATAGTCTGGACATGTGATGCCAAGAGGGTGCGACTATCCGTGTTGCTGAAGTCTCCCAGGTTTAGAGTCGCGCTCGCATGTGCTATGTTCTGGAGATGGGACCGCATAGTTGAAGACTGCCGTCGCAAACTTACAGGTGTCTGTTGCACAAACGTCTTGAGCGGGTCCAGGGTTTCCTCAGATATAACTCCCAGCGAAGATAGCTCGTCCAGTCGATCAGGCATCACAGCCGTAGCTATACTGAGAACCATATGATTCATAGTCGAAAGATGATCGACCGCTTTCGAGCACACGTCGGCGCTGATGCGATCTGGCGAGGTTGACGCCCTGAAGGTAGGCTTGCCAGATGCGTCACTAACGGCGATGCAGTTTTTCATGTACAGCGCCAGTCCACGTGGTATCGGATCTTTCTTCTGATCTGTAATGCTGAGCGAAGGAGTGTAGTTCTGGACAGGTCCAATACTTCTCGAATCCTGCGAAATGATGTTCGAGGGGTCGACGTGCAACAGATGAAGTGGCGCAGTGGCGGCGATCATAACATCTGACGGTTGTACGAAAGTCGGTGATTGCCGCACATCATCCACAGGGTGTGGACAGAGTGTGCCCTCAACA
>NHEP01000213.1 GCA_002171515.1 bacterium TMED88
ATTGGAATAGCATAGAGAGATAGCGTGGCCAGAGAGATAGGAGTGGAATAGCATAGAGCATATAATAATATACAATGGAAATGCATATAAATTATTGTTTATTATTATTATTTTCTAAAACACGTAGATGTTTTGAATTGCGAAAGCCAGTGTAAGCAAACCTTTCTTCGAATGCTTCGTGTGTGTAGGTGGCTCTCGCTCCGGAAATCTGGTGGATAAAGCTGACGAAGGCTGGCTGTTCGTCGAGGACAACAACACGGTCCGGATCTTTCATGCCTTGATTCACCTGAATTGTAATCAATGTGTTGTTGCGTGGCTTGTTGCTGTAAACACCACCGAGGACATATTTGGGCTTCGGCTGGGTAAGTGCCGGTGCCTGTGGGATCTTAATCTTCAAGGCTGGTGCCATTGCTTGAGCTGGGATCTTAATCTTCAGGGCTGCTGGCTTCGATTGCTTTTTTCCCCAATGCTTTTGACTACTGTGCGCCTTGACGCATTTATCGCAACGTAGGCCCTCCTTGCCTTCAATCACGTCGCATATGCTTGTGATGGATTTCACATCGCGTACGAGGCAATTGCACGATGAAGCGATCACCATGTCACTGGCAGCGCACGTTGCACATAAGTGGACAGCAGGGTATGTCTGACCACTGACAGTCGTATAGGCTTCAAATACGCGTGTAATTTTCTGCGGCTTGTCGATACCACATTCGCCATTGCATAGCTTCGGCTTCAATGCATTATTCAGTTCCAACATGGCCTGATGTAATTTTTTATGTCGCAATAAAAACGATTGATGAAACTCCGCCATAGCAGTTGCTTTCGAACACATGTGGCTGTTCGTGCACCACTCTTCGTACTTCGTGCAGAACTCTTGTTGCTGGACCATTATGGGCTCCCCTGTGCGATTCCCTCTCGCGTCCAGCGGGGCCAACTCGACCAACGGATGTTTAAATACCTCCCTCCCGGACCACTTCGAATGCACTTGAACAAATTCCCAACGAGGCTTGTCGCTGTATGCATCGCCACGTTCCACAACCACTGCCCCGACACGTAAGTTCCAAACCTTATTGTTTACGGTGCCCCATTCCGTATCTGGCTTAGCTGGCTTAGCTGCTGGCTTAGCTGCTGGCTTAGCATCCTCCATGTCGTAGTATTGCGAGGCTTCGTCGAAGTGATTGACGACTGGCACGGTGGATTTCATGTTCAATAAGAACTGTTGTATCACGGCCTGATCCTTATCATATACTACATGTGGTTCATCATCGTTTGTGATGCGATAAACAATGCCAGCTGTATTGCATAAGCGCTCGAGCTCCTCAATGTCTGACGTTGGGTCGTCCATTGGATACAATTCACCAGTAAACCCTGGCCCGTCGTGCCAATTGTAGAGATCGTCCAATGCTTCACGTGGTACATCGACGATAGGAATCGTTGGCATGGCTGGTGCATCGGACTTGTCGCTAGCAAATAAATCTAGAAACTCAATCAATGAATGGTAGGATGTATTCCCTTTCGAGTCCACGACCCTCAGCTTCGAGTTCCATGGGTCGTCTGGGCAAACGCTTACGACTTGACAATCTTCATATTGATTGTCCTTTTTGTACCACGTGCCATTGATGCCGAGCAATGCGATCCATTTACTAAGAATATGCTTCATGATTTGCTGTGATGCATCATAATACAATTGATATGCATCTTCCACCTTCACGGTGTTTTTGATTGTAATACCTGCCTTGTCACAAATAATACGACATTCTTGTACTGCATTCAAATCTTCACAGAAGAAGTATCCATTCTCCGAAGTCAATGGTCTGATATACTCTCGTAAAGAGACATAGGTGTTGTAAGGAGACATTTTGCCTTCAGAGCTGCCTGATTTGCTTCGTTTACGATGNGGTTCATTATCAACATCATCAGAGTTTGACTTACGTTTCATATTATTATTATCAGAATGAATCGATTTAGTTGACGACATNNTTTACGTTTNNTTTGTTTTATTTTACAGTTGTTTTATTTGATTTGCTTTGATTTGTTTTATTTTATTTGTTTTATATGTTTATGTTTCTATATCTATATCTATGTTCTATGTGTATGTGTGTGTCTATGTATGTCTATGTCTATGTTTCTATGTTATGCCATTGTAATCCTATCTATGTTACGCCATTATGAATATGTCCCAACAATAAACCATAGTGTGTCTATGCTAATTTTCAATCGATATTTAGCAGGTGCTTGTCCTTTTTAAATAATTAGCACCATATAGCATTGTGTAATAAAATTCAATGACCTCCACTCACGCCTAGCTCACACGCCTAGCACACACGCCTAGCACACACGCCTAGCACACACGCAACATACATATAAACATAGAACATAGATATAGATATAGAAACATAAACATATAAAACAAAAAGAAATTAAAACATAAAACAAATCAAATAAAACAAATAAAACAACTGTAAGACAACGGTAAAATAAAACAAACAACTAAAACAATATGAGTTCAAGTCAAGACTACAAAACACCACCCAAACGCAACCGTGCTGATGATGGCAGATGTGATGCACCAAAAAAGCCACGGAAATCAAAAACAAATAAACAAAAGCATCGAGGCACAAATGAACCATATCACAGTGGTTATAAAGTGAAGGAATCATATGAAGAGGCAATGGCATTGAACAGAGAAGCTTCGCTCCACATTTACATGTTGTATGTGATCCAACGCTTTAAGATTCGTGGTACTACCGTCGATGCCGTCAAACCATTTGAAACGATTGTGGACCCTTTTAATAGTGGCTACATCGATCAAGTAAACACAATGGAAGATGATACCCTGTGGACACATTTGGTGTTGTGGGCACTGCTCGGCTGGATTGACCATTGGGCCTTTCCCAGTCTAGAGGATATTCGAGCACGTGAACGAGATCCTATCAATCTATCTCCGTGGGATGAAAAACCAGCACATCGCGAACGACGCAGAAAGATGCAACAGGAACGCGACGAAATTATGGTAGCTGATGAGAAAGAAAGCATCACAGGGATGTTGAATTACGACATTGGTTATGATTCTGGTGTGGAGATAAATTTCTTACCAAATAAAGCAACGCACAAGGATGGAAGGTCAGTGGAATGGTCAAAGTATTGCAATGAAAAAGTATACCTTGAATTGCATGATTATGTTGAAATGAAACATCAGTTAAAGGATTATTGAGGGAGAGAGATTAAAATTTACACAATAAGATATATTTATTTGTACTACTATTAAACAGCCTATACTTGTAGTATGCCTATTTTATTATACCTTATACTTGTAGTATGCCAATTTTATTATACCTTATACTTGTAGTATGCCTATTATTTTATGCTTTATGTTTGTAGTATTATTTTATGCAATATATTTTAAATAAACTATACTAAAACTAATTAAACTAAAACTACAACTAAAACTAAAACTAAACTAAAACAAGGATACACATGAACATAGAAACAAGAAATAAAAATAAAAAGAAATTAAAATAAAACATTATGTTACGACAACTGATTAAAGAAAATATTACTATCATTATTAAAAACAATCAATCGAGGCATCCAGACCCACAGATAGCTAGTTTTTCATTCCTATTTATTCAAGACGCCATCAAAAAGATTGGCTTAGCAGAGTGCACGAAAATAGTGAGCGAAGTCTACAAGGAGATCGAAGTGGATAGCACAAAATAAATCATGCCATTTATCACCGCCATTGATTTAATACGAGCATTTGTGCCTTGTTTTATCCCAATTGCATTTGGTGTCACATTTGCTGTTGCTTCCGTTACAGCATGTTTCAACCATTACCGCGAGCACTGACTTACAAAAAGTATCGTGATGACCTATGAAGGGGTTTGTGAACCAGAAAATCATATAAAAATCATCAAAAGAAATAATAAATAATAAATAAATAATAAATAAATAATAAATAATATCATTAATCTTTAATCTTTAATTTTTAGCTAGCTTAACTTGACTGGCTTGAGTCTAAAATAATATTAAACTAATTTATCAAGTGGGCGTCCGTAACCACAACACAATTCATACTCAGATCCACATCGAAATGCGGCGGCAGAACAATAGACTAAAACTCCGCGTGGGCGTAAAATATCATTGATGGGATCAACGAAGTCGATACCCATGCCAAGCATAAATACACCATAAGAGCTGGGAAGCGTATAATTCCACGTCATAGAGCATGAATGAAGCAATACCTGCTGTTCTGCAGTTAACTGCTCCTTGTTCTTCACTTTCGTCTTCAAGCGCCCATCCTCATCGTCACATACAGGTCTAAATTTCATAACTTCTTTTTCATCGACATCCCAAAACTTAAATGGAAGTTTTTTAAATGCTTCACCAATGACAGTCATCCAGTATGTTGGAGTTTTTAATTCAAAGGATGTACCGCAATGGTCAACCAAATATTCCACAAGAATATCTCGCACAAGATATGGTATAGCATAGCCTTGAGCATTTATCTTCACCTTCGGTAATTTCTTTCCAGTTATCATAGATTGAGAAATAAATTTGACAATCTCATCATGATCATTTGCCATCATATGGTCAGATGTGCTTGAAATAATCTTTTTGACACGTTTCATAGTCCAATCTTTTTTTGCTAGTCCAGCTTGCTCAGCTGCTTCCTCTGCCTCTAACCTAAGCTTGTCTTGTTTTAACTTTTTCAACAAGTATTCATTTTTCTCTAACTTTCTCTCCAACTCTTTAATTTTTTTTAATCGTTGTTGCGAAGAAGTTTCTACATCATCTATTTTTCTTTTTTTGGTATTGCTTCCTTCTTCATCGTATTCAATACATTTACCGGTAAGAGTGAACATTGGTCTAGTATCAAGAGACATAATTTGAAAGTAGTGTTGTTTGTTTTATTTTATTTGTTTTATTAATTTGTTTTATTAATTTGTTTTATTTTATTTGTTCTTCTATGTTTCTATATCTATATCTATGTTTCTATATCTATGTTCTATATGTTTCTATGTTTTAGTTTCTATGTTATGCCATTGTATATCTATGTTGTACCATTATGAATGGCCCTTTATTTCCCCAAAAATAAGCCATAGTGTGCCTATGCTAATTTTATCGTTATTTAGCAGGTGCTTGTCCTTTTTAAATAATTAGCACCATATAGCATTGTGTAAAATAAAGACAAACTAGGGAGTGACCTCCACGCCCAGCTCACGCCCAGCTCCCACGCCCAGCTCAGCATAAACACATATACAAATATAATAGAACAAACATAGATATACAATGGCATAACATAGAAAAATAAAACATAGAAACTAAAACATAGAAACTAAAACATAGAAACTAAAACATAGAAACATATAGAACATAGATATAGAAACATAGATATACAAATAGAAATATAAGAAACAGATTCAAAAAATGGGTAAAGTTCAATTAAAACAAAAAAGCACAACAAAAACGCCGAAAACATCAACATTGAAAAAAAGTTCAGATCTTAAGGCTGGATCTGCCGTAGATCTTAATTCAAAAAAGGATTCAACGAAGAAAAAACGTAATATTACGTTAAGATTGAATTTAAAAAATCACTGCGGAGGTTTCTGGTGGCATCAGTGCTGGTATTTGAGGTGGATCGGAGATAAGAGTGACGAGTCGTTAAGAGCGATGCACATGTTTCATGACAAACTCGTAACAATGGAACACGCGCCCAAGATCATATACAATGTTATTAGCGAAAAGGAAGAAGAAAGAAGTCGTCAGTGGAAGATCAATTCCTCAGATATAAAGACACCTGCGGCCATCCCGGGTCGGGTTAGACAGTGGAACGGCACAATGGTATGGGAACTGTATTGCATCAGAAACCCACAGGAAATTCCAGCAGCAGATTTAAACAAGGAGTTTTCAAAACTATTGAAAAGCATTAAAGAAATGATGGAAGAACACAATCTACAGAGGGAGACGTGGCGTTATTCTGAAATATTTGATAAAGATTATTCAGATAACCCTGAAGATTGGCATTCAAATAACCCGGAAGATTGGAAAAAAAGGAGAGAATATGTCAATGATGCCGGTTATGGACCATTGGAGGATGTGTTATCGGGTAAATATTTATACTATTAATATTAAACTATTATTTTATGTATTATATTTGTAGTATTACTATTATTTTATGTATTATATTTGTAGTATTACTATTATTGTATGCATTATATTTGTAGTATTACTATTATTTTATGCATTATATTTGTAGTAATAATATCAAATATAACTTATAATTATATAATTAAACATTCACATATATCTCCTTATAAACCCTCCCTTACGAGAGATTTTTATCGTCCGTTTTTGTACACAACAGTATAGATTAATTTTGCAACCTTCATCGTTACAGTCCGGCGCTCCGACCCTGCAAAATATAGCTAGCAACAACTTTGTATCACCGGTTTTGATTAATAATTCACTTAAATCGGATAACGCGCTTTGGTTGTATGTGAACCAGAATAACAAATCATTGAAACGTTCCATATATTTATGCGTGAAAGCAAACACAAATAAATCTCTTACGTGATTATTAAACACCTCAACTTCGCCTATTGGCCCAATCTCTACAATATGGTTGATCCACTTTTTCAACAAAACAGATACGAGCCACTTCACTTGATACAAATCGGCCAAATATATCAACCGCATAAGGAAACGATTTCCTTCTCGAACATCCCATTCCGCATCATATAACAACTCCTCTATGTCGTCATGAACTTCTCTCGTTGTCTTCATGCCCCAGTACAAACACAAAATAAAGAATTCATATGTTTTATGAATGTCCTCCTTTTCCTTCAAATCATATACCGCTACTGCTTGAAACTCAGTGTCACCGTCTTTCGTAAAGCTTACTTTCGCATTAAAATATTCTGGCGCTGTTGCTTTAAATACAATTTCGTGCATTTGTAATGGTGGCTCCGTGAGAAATTTTACGCCACCACCTTCCCTTGTCTGATATAAAATATCAACACCAGATCCACCATCGCCATCTAACTTACGCTTTTTTTTACCATTTTCATCTTCATCAACCGTCTTTGTTGGCAATAAAGTTTTATTACAGCGTCCACCGCTGTCATTTCTAAGAGTTTGTTTTTTTCGTGCCATTTTTTATATATTATCCTTTATTTATATATGTCTATGTATGTTTTTGTTTCTATGTTTATCTATGTCTATGTGTGTATATATATCTATGCTGTCACTCCATATTATACTTCAAGGTTTTTTCACGCTAGTTTGTCTTTATTTTACACAATGTTATATGGTGCTAATTATTTAAAAAGGACAAGCACCTGCTAAAATAACGATAAAATTAGCATAGGCACACTATGTCTTATTTTTGTGGAAATGAAGGCCATTCATAATGGTACAACATAGATAGGATTAAAATGGCATAGAAACACAAATATAGAACATAGATATACATAAACAAGACAATAAAACAAATTAATAAAACAAATTAATAAAACAAATTAATAAAACAAATTAATAAAACAACAAACAAAGGAGATATATTAAAGTATTTCGATATAGTTTTAAAAATAAACAATCAGTACAAGTATTGTAGTATAGTGGTGCACAATATACATTGATGATGGATGATTATAATTTAGATATTAGTTGCATGGTGACCGGTATGGACCCGAAAGCCTTCATTGAACTAGTTGAGGAAGAAATCATTAAAATGAAACAAATCGACTTGGAAAAAATCGACTTCCTTCGTACTCGTCCTATAAAGGTTTCTATCGGTAAAGATGCGGCAAAGATAATCGGAGCCGGTGTCAGTGGTGATCATAAAAAATTTGACATAGATGTCAGTACATGCGAGTGGCCACCATTAGAAAATAATAACAAGTCAATAACGTGGTTCCTTCACCATTTGTTTTTTCCCTGCATAACAGTTATGGGAAGTCGTAAAAGATTTTTGTCCAAAGATAATTCTTATGATATGTATGGTGGTTTGAGTAAGGAAAACCAATCGAAAGAATTACGCGTCAAACATCGGTTTGGGGTCGATGTTGGTGGATTGGTTCATAATTTCGGTATACATAAACGTGTGAAAATTGGAGGAAGAACCTTTTACGATTGGCCCTATATTACTCGGTCCAAATATGGTACCTTTCATTGCGAGGCTACTTTCAGAGTGACCGTTTACACCCATTCGGACTCTCTTAGTGGAAAGTTTAAGGGCTTTATACCAACGTCACAGTATGCTGTACACATCTGTTTGTTGTTTTATTTGGGACATGAACAAACGTCTATGGTATCCGACATCATGCTTCGTGGACAGGCTAGAGAATGCAAAAAATGCTCCTACCTATGGGTATTCAATCCACAAGATACGGACGAGACAAAAATGGTTGGGTCTTTTAGCCCAGACCTTAGACACGTACCGCGAGAACATCCTACGACGAAACAAAACCTGTTTACGTACTCGGGTCAATGCCACGGCCCATGCAAATTGGACGTGTATTATTGTTGCCAAACGTGTAAAACACTAGATTCGAAGCGACACCAACGAGAAGACGGTTGTTTGAAAAGGAAACAAGACATCGATTGGCGTCCAAAGCGAAGGTACAAGCACATACGCGGTGGATATCTTGTCCGCATTATCGTCGAAGGTCCTCATGACGCAACCATCCAGGGTAAACGATCGAATTATGTCACCGTATTTGACACGTGTAGTTTGGAACTACTCAATGTGAAAACATCAGAACTAAAAAAGATGTTAAAATGTGGAAGCATTGAATGGATGTCCGATATCAATGATACAGAGGCACAGGAATTATATGCCCGCGCTCGCAGGAAACAAGAGCAAAAGGAACGAAAAGATATCACATTGAAGAAAACGGTGAATAAATTAACGCCATACCGGCCGCCTAATCGGAAATTAACGGTGTATGAAAAGGCAACGTGCGATAAAAATAACGGGGTTAAAAAAAACAACAAGACTGTATCGAACAAGATTACCTTTACGAGCAGTCGGGAAAAATTGAAACAACACATTGCGGTAGAAAAAAAAAAGAATAAGTGCAAGACGGTCGTTGTGTCGAAGAAAGCACCGAAAACAGCTGCACCTCGGGGAAACGGTATCAAAAAAAAAACAAAAAAGAAAAAGGTGGAGGTGTCCAGAGAATTTATCCACCGTGTAACGTACAGGCAGGAAACGTACGAGGAGCGGATGGCAAGAATTACTGTGGAAAAAAAACAGCATGCCGATTACATGAAACGTGCTGTCAACGTAGGAACAAAGGTGATGACTAGCAAATCGGAATACAAGTTGATCAACACGCATGATTCCGAAATGCGAAGACACGTGATTCGCAAACGAATCCTTGAAGAGGTATTGAATGAATCTAAGACCCGAAACATCCTTGTAAATGTAGGCTCGGGAACACATGCAAACAGCCGCGGGGAGAAATGGGTCATGCGGGACTATTTATTGGCGTTGCATCGGCGCTGGCATACATCGGATGATATGTCCTCGAACGTTGGGACGTCTCAAAAGTTTACCTTTAAAGAAAAGATGATAAAGGCGTTTGGAACACGACGTCCTAAATTTGTGGTAAAGGAAGTACAGTGGGACGGCCAATGCGACCACCGTTACTTGTGGATTCAATTGTTGGCGTAGAGTATTTAATTATAATTTATTTTAAATTGTTTACAATAATTACATGTTTTACCTCTACTACAAATTATAGGCAATCCAAAAATAGTACTACTACAAAAATTCCTCATTAGATTTGTAGTACAACTATAAACTAACCTTATTTAACAATAGTACTACTTCAAAATATGGTGCTAATAAAAAGGACAAACACTGTTTGGTAATGTTGAAGCAATTGTGTGTTCTAGTGTTTATATTGATTATATTTTTCCACCTTCTGGTAGATCAATACTTGGAACTATTTTATCATAGAATAGTATGCGACCTTTTCACAAAGTCTTCTAAATTAAGGTTTAATAGACAGAAGCTTAACACAAATACTATCCCAGTTGCTTCCATCAATTTTAATTCTGAAGAAGCAGAGCCTGAATCTTGCACACTACAAGAGCCAGTAGAGCCAGAGCCAAAGCCAGCGAAGCCAAAGCTAAAGCCAGTGGTTGGCATATATGAAAAACTTATAGAAAAATTAACTTTTTTTGATAGAGAACGTACTGAATTTAAGTATGATACCATGAGACATTTTCTTGAAAAGGTCCTTCGTCTTCCAAAACGTAAGACATTCGTTGATTTGGCAAGCGAATACGATCCAACTAATGTATATACTAGGAGAATTATTGGTACTAAAGATCATAAAGTGTTATGTCTCCATAAAAAACGGCTGCAAAATGAAAGAAGTAATGCAAATGGGTTAATGTGCAAGGGAGGAATTTTACCGGTAAAAATGGATGGGACAAAGAGGAAATGTCGGCAATTGGATGCAATCTTCTCGAAGAATGTAGCAAAATCAACCGAAAATTATGTGTACCAGTATTTAAAAAAAAAATTTATCCTCAACAAAAAATGGAATGACGGGACATCTTCGCCGTCGCTTAACGACAAGACATGTATAATATTAGGTAGCAGTGGGGTTGTAAAGTCGTTTCCTCCGAATTTCAAGAAATATATGGATCGATCGGATGTTGTTTTCTTCCACGTAAACCACCACAATTATGAAAATGGTTATCGCAAATTACAAATTATAGGCAAAAATGAGACTTTGCGACCATGTTACCGCACACACTCATGTGGATATTTTTTAAGATACGTCTCAGGAAAACAAGATTACTACCGTGGGTCGTTTCCAGATACTTGTGGACTAAATAATCTTGTATTTCGTACAGTAAGCAGTGAAACATGCACAGCTGTTCCGCCGCGTATACCTTCTAAGTGGCCCCCCGGGGCAAACTTTTCAACTATTTCGGTCGATGCTTTACAAGTGTTTTTAGCAAGACGCATAGCAACAAATGTATACGATTCCCATCTATCCAGTGGCACTCTCATTGCTTTAAGGGCATTTAAATCTTGCAAAAACGTTCATGTCTATGGTATGTTTGGTCTTGAAAAAGACGTATATGGCAATAATTTACCCTATTCTTTCAATGGTTACGAAAATAATAAGATATTTCTTAATAAAAAATGTGGGTCCTGTGCATTAGATGTAAAGTTCTTTTCGTTTTTGAATTATTGCTTTAAAAACTTTAACTACTACGTATGAGAAATTATCAATAAAGATCGTGCCACCTTTGCGGATGTGAACAGTCCCCCGTCGGGTTACATGTTCGAGACTTGGTGGACCAGAAGTAGTACCTGTTGGGCCACATTCCCACCAGAAGATATATTAAATATTAGTATCGGAAAACAAGAACATGAAAATACAAAAATTAAAAAAAAAATTAAAATATATAGAAACTGCATTTTATAATATTAATGGAAAGACTAAATACCGGGTAATGGTATTTATTTTAACCCCATTTTAAACAATTACCCGATTTAATAGTACTACTACAAAAATACCTTATTAACTAATAGTACTACTACAAAAATACCTTATTAACTAATAGTACTACTACAAAACCAACCTTATTTAACTATAGTACTACTATACGTAAAATACTATAACTATATAAAATACTATAACTATATATTCGACATCTAATATACACAAGATGAGAGTGTTATTATTATTATTATTATTTCTACCCGTTCATGCCAATAATGTGACGTGTGCTGAAATGCGCACCATATACATGCAAAGTAATTGTTGTGCGAACAACGGCAACGCAGAATGCCTTCAAGCGATACCAGATTGTGGTGGTTGCACAGATAACAGTAAAGCAACGGAAACAGAGTGTTTATCACCTGAAGACGTAACTAGTGGCGCACCGCTTGCATCAACCAATGTTAATTATTTAACAAAGTCGGAATGTATGCAATTTTTTAGTGGTTCTCCATTTACGGTAACGGGTATAAATGGTAACAGCGTTGACCCACATGGATGTTTCAGAAAAACTTCCGATACACAACGAAAAGGCTACTTTAATGAAGACACTGGTGGCTCAGGTGTATGCATTGCCAATAAACCATGTATCCAAAAATCAGCCAATGCCTGGTCTGGGTCAACACCCGTAGAAGCTGGAGAGGTGTGCGTAGATGCAAACAATAAAATTGTTGTGAAAGGGTTGTCTGATGCATTTGATTTTAGCAATGCAAATCATATAAAATTGAAGAAAAGTATTATACCTGACGCCAATAACGCATACGATTTCGGTAATGCTGAGTACAAAATTAGAGATATTTACGAAGCTGATTGATAGGTGAGACATACTTTAAAATACTTTAAAATACTTTAACATAATTTTATAAATGAATGATTGTTGTTTCTACTACTATGAAATGAATAGACACCATGGAAATTGGTTTGTTTAATAACCACCAATTGCTTCTGCTAAAGATTGAAAGACGGTACCATCTGTAATTTTGTCTTCAGGATATACTTTGTTGTATTTATCAACTGAAAGCTCTTCGTCAATACGCTCTCCGTCATAAATAAAACGCAATGCACTCTTTTGTACGCCAAGGCATTTTGCATATGCAATAAACATACTTTTAAAACTTTTATCTTGATCTAAAACAAACGTGTATTGCGTGCCTGTTTGGTCTTCGATGATAATAGAAGTTTTTAGTTTTTCAACTTTTTCAGTTTTAAGTTGAATTGGCTCTTGAACAACAGTATTCATTTTATTTGTTTCTTTTCGTAGTTTATTTCGTCTTTATATTGTTTTGTTTTTGTTCCTTTTTAGTTTCTTTTCTATATATCTATTTGTGTTTAGTTTATTTATATTTACTTTATTTATATTTAGTTTATTTTCGTTTAGTTTATTTATATTTAGTTTATATTAGTTTTCGGTCGAGGTCATTATTGCCGAATCACTTTTTCGGTAGTTATTGTACTACTATTTTGGATAGCCTATATTCTGTAGTAATACTATTTTGGATAGCCTATATTCTGTAGTAATACTATTTTGGATAGCCTATATTTTGTAGTAATACTATTTTGGATAGCCTATATTTTGTAGTACTACTATTTTGGATAGCCTATATTCTGTAGTAATACTATTTTGGATAGCCTATATTCTGTAGTAATACTATGTATATCTTTTCATTTTTTGTAGGTTTAAAATTTTAAATTCATTATGGCCATATCTTGTTCCAGTGCCTCTAATTGGAGAACATAATACTCTAAGTTAGATAAATATCCTTGACTATATCCTTTCAAAACGTTCTTCCATTTCTCTAACCATTCCTCCTCTGCCTTAAACGTGTTGCATACCTTTACCGTGCTCGCTAAGCTAGCAATCGGTGGGAATATACCTCCAAATTTCTCACCGGGGCAGATTGGTTCGTCCTTTCGCTGCTTGACACAGTGCCATTTCCCATTGTTAGATTTTATCCAACACCACTCATCATAATAGATATCTTTTTTATAATTTTCAAATATTGTTTTGACTAAATTTGGTAAGCGTTTATCTTTTGAGGCTTTTGCAGCTCGTATAATGTTATCTTTGTTAAAATAATGCATTTGCATTTGCGCCAACTGTTGCGATACGTAATATTTTGCACCAGAAAAAAAAGATAAATTTGACAAATAGGTCCAAGCAACGCCTACGGCCGCAAAGCCAGCAACAATATATGAATTCATATCATCACCACTTCCCATTCATTATATATTATAATATTTTATTAAACGTTTTTACAATTCTACCACTTCCTGTATTACCATACTTGACGCGTTTTTTAATACTTTAATTTCACTGAACCTGATTGACATTCCTTCTGAAAGTTTGTTTTCTTTCCATTTTAACGCGAAACTACTATTTGTTTCCGTTTTCCTTTTTTTGCTTTTTAATTTCTTATAGATAGTAAATATAACACCAATGCTATCGCTTTTACGCATTGTAAATCTCCATTTGCCACCACTTGCGCGATTAATTCCAATTAAAATTAAATTATTTTCCAGAAACGATTGTCTATTTCTCTTTAATAATTTTACTGTGTTATCTGTTTCCTCCAATTTTCTTTTTAAACCACGTCGTTCCTTTTCAGCAGCGTCATATAGTCTCTTGTAATCTGGCATGTTAACGGTCGTTGTTGTTGTTGTGAGTGCTTGCCCTGACTCAGCTACTACCTTTGCTAACGCCATCAAACCACAATGTTTAGTAACAAAACTAGGCTTCAACATATGCTCCACTGGGACCTTCTCCTTTCGTTTCACAGATTCTATGATACGTTTTGCACATGCCTCTGACACATACATTGGAAATTCAGGCTCATTCTCTCCATATATCCAACGATCCTTCTCAAAATACCAATTAATAGCAACACCTGTGGTTCCATTTTCCATGCAATTTACCGGGTCTATCATCTTTCCCAATCGATGTTTGTTTCCATTTGCATCGATGCCGTGTAAACAATGTTTTGCTCCATAAAATTCGTAATTAGGATCAATACATATGCCTTCAACATTCACTAAGCGTATCATTCCTCCTGTGACACGAGTGATTAAATAAGAGCAAAATGCTTCTTGTTGATCATCAATGTAAACAGAAATCACTGCGTTTACTTTTACCATTCTCAAATCACCTATTGTTTCTTTTTTTTTCTCTTTCTTCAAATATACGTGGATGTAAGGTAAGTCAACATTCAATTCAATTAATTGCTGGAAATAGAACGTAAGGAAAGCATCCCCTGGGCGTGGAGTAAATTGTTTAATCTTCTCCACGACGATTTCAATACATGTTCGCAACATATGCTTTTTGATCTCAAAGGCACTGTGAAGCAACCAAACACACCCAGCCAAACCAACTTTCAAATCGTTTGGATTGTAATATGCTCGAAGGTTCTTTAATCCATGTTCTTCCTTTTCCTTTACTGGAGCAAAAAAACCAACATTCGAATAATTTAAATAAAAAGGTTCGTGACAGAGAACTTCTTTCGTCGTATATAACGATACACGTTCAGCGGAAAATTTCATTTCCATATTTGCCTCTTCGTCCGTCCCATTATATTTTTGTTGAAATGGATCGTTCACAAAAAGAGCAGGATCGTTGATCAATGTTACTTCATCAGCGACAGCAGTCATTGGACAATATGTAAGTTGCATTTGTTGTAATACGGCTTCATTATTTATTACAAAATCTTCCTTCTCGTCAATTTTATTAAAACAAGGGATATTAAATTTGGGTATTAATTTCTGCCAACTTGACTTCAATGCATTGCAAATAACTTCCGCACTGTTAACATATTCGAATTTATTATAGGTGCTCTTGATCTTCCCTGTATATTTGCTACCACGCTTCGATGTAAAGAAGGAAGCAACATTGCCACCACGATCCGATACAGGAAGTGGCATAACATATTCACCATATTTTTCCACGGTTAAACCCGCAATAATATCCAAAATCGACGTAGAAAGTACACCTTTTTTTCCCTTCAATACCGCTGAAATTTTTGGTATGTAATGTATTTTACTACCTTTTCCAACATCAATACAAGCAAATAAACCATTCCCTAATTCCTCGTTGATATATTTTTTATAACATACCGGCGTCGTTCCTTCATAATATATTTCAACTGCAGGTATATTGAAAGTTTTTAACCTTTCATTAATTATGTCAAGCGCCGGGCTTGAGTGTGGAAGATAGTCAATCACCTCTTCCAATACAACGTCTAAAAGATGTAAAGTTTCTGCTTTTTCTATTTTTTTCAAAATATCAACCTTCTCATCTTCATACTTTTGCAACGTGACTTCATGTCTTACGTTCTTTTTAATATTCATTTGCGTAGTATGCATGTTTTCTTTATTTTTTTTGTTTTTATATTATTTTCTTTTTTACAGTAACTTCGTTTTTGTATTTACTTGTATTTGTCTTCTTTCTTCTTCTATATTTTTTTTCATATTAAATCTACAACAATATTTATTTATATATATATATATATGTTTCTATGTTTTACCTATGGTAATACTATGTATGAAACAATGATTCATTTTTACTTGTCATTTTTTTCTTACCATTTTTGGTAATCCCGTAGTTTTTTTCGTAATGCTATTTCTATATTATAATAGTAAATATATGCTATTTTTTATAATTTTATACATATAGGAAAAATATCCTTTTTTTGTAAGTGATTATTGGAGAGCAATGTATGTTAAATAGTTGTTATATCTCAATGCACAATGGATAACACTAATTTCCGAAAGGAGTTAGTAGGTAGTTAACTACGTCGTAATCTAGGAAGCCTTCTTCCGCTACCAAAATAAAAAGAATGTTATACTTTAGTAATTTACTTTAGCTGGTCGTAGCACACACTCGTCCCGTGAGTGATATTTCCTGCGAAATATTAGTAAGGGTTGGTTTACCCGATTGATTGTATTGAAACACTTTGATGCTACCTATCACGACGCCTATGTCACTGATCCTAGATGGAGGCGCCTTTAATCACTTTTTTACAATAGATATACTTATATTTTAGTTTGTTTTTTTTATAATATGTATATATTTAAAACATATAATTAACAAGACAATGGAAGGAATGAGTAGTAACAATACTCAGAATGACAGATTATATTACACAGCATCCGGATTCATCAATGATGTCAACAATTTAACTGTAGGTAAAATAAGTGCGGAGGAGGCGAAAAGGAGGGAACAAATATCTCAACAGAAAAGAATAGAGGCATTTGAAAAAAGCAAAAAGATTAATCGGCCAGCTTACGATAAAAAGCTTTTGAATAGATCAAGAGCAGCTGAGAAGAAGAAACAAGAAGCTGAGGCTGAGAAGAAGAAACAAGAAGCTGAGGCGGAGAAGAAGAAACAAGAAGCTGAGGCGGAGAAGAAGAAACAAGAAGCTGAGGCGGAGAAGAAGAAACAAGAAGCTGAGGCTGAGAAGAAGAAACGATACGATAGAAACCTAAAGAAGTTTGAGAAAATGGCAGATCGTAGAGGTAAAACTTTAAAATTTTAATTTACGCCACTACGTTTTACAATTTTCTAAATAGCGAAGCGCTCTTTTTAAACCTTCAATAGAATCTCCTAAATTTCCAATAGCTGTATTACACTGATAACACAACCATCCTCTAAATTGATTTGTATCGTGGTCGTGGTCAAAAATCAATTTCTCTGTTTTTTTATTACAATTGTGGCATGGCTTTCCTATTGGTGGCCTTTTCATGTTTAAAGTTTTCATAAGTTTCTGTGATGCGGAAGAGTGTGCCTTACCGCCTTTCCGTCTACATGTTTTACATTCACTCCGATAAACGACTGGATACGTCTTTCCATTAATTACTTTTTCAGACGAGCATTTGTGAAATTGTGTTGTTATATTTTTATACCTCGAACAAATACGACATTTTTTTGTGTGTTTGACCATAGCACTACTACAAAAATGGTATTTAAAAAAAATAGTATGACTAAAAAAATACCTTATTAAAAAATAGTATGACTAGGAAAATATGGTATTTAAAAATAGTATGACTAAAAAAACTACCTTATTAAATGACTAAAATACTATAAAATATGATAGATTAAACCTAGTACTACTACAGTAAACCTTATTCAAATGATTGAAATACTATTTTGTATTTATCATATTTTATAGTATTACGACCGAAATCGGTGTCTTTGTCGTTGTTTTATTTTCCATGGCCTTACATATGTATAAACGCCATTGGCATAATACTCTAGGAAAAAACTTGCTCCGTTTACACGAAAGTCAGGCACGGCTCCTTGCACGTGCGATACACGGCACAGTGGGCATAGGTGGTCGTACTTTAGTTTCTTGTGGTGGCATTCAAGGCACCAGCTATGCGCACACGGGCCAATAAATCTTTTTTTATTTAGCATATCATCTAAACAAATAGGACATTCCATGTTGAAATAATTTCTACCAGTCTTTATATGGACATTCGAGGAAAAAAAAGAAAAAAATGCATGCATGTCAGCGTGGCCTCAGCATTGGACACAACTGCATTCGAACAATACTTGTTAAATCCAATCGTGGTAGCGGCACACCAGTGTTTTAGCAAAAGTAGCGACAATATATTTGTAAAGCACGGAATCGTGGACACGAATTATTATGGCATACCATTGGCAATGGAAGTGGTACAAGAAGAGATAGAAAAAGATAGGATCATTTCTGCCGAGGAAACGGATCCATATCACATTTTAAGACAGTTAGCATTTTATAAAAAGTGTAAGGAGATAAAATTGGATTCAGCTAGATATCTTTATGCAACAATGTTGGCCGAACAATTATCCACGGTGACGGAGCCAACCTCCATCGCAAAACCTGCCGCCAATAAGAATTGTAATTGTTATTATAAAAAAATAGACTGGGTTTTAGACATTCATGGGCATCGAGTGAAAGGTTCCAGTAATTGTTTGGTTAGCCTTCAAACTATACGAAAAGGTGAGGTTTTAATCTATAAACAATGCAAAGAAGAACAATTGAAAACAAGAACAAAAATAATAGAAAACTTTCCAATTGTGTTCAAGCTTAGTAATGGGCAATGGCGGTGTCCAAAAAATGTTATGGATGTTCCTGTTTACCTTGACGGACAATTGACCAATTTTATGGAAGTTAAAGATAAGGAGGGGCCCTATGGCCTATGCTTCGGTGACATAAACCATATTAGGTTCAAATCAGTCAAGGCTTTACAGGATTCATACTTTGACAGTGAAGCACCGCAAGTGCCAAAACGCGTCGTCCATATTAAATTTCAAACGAAAACGGGATTGTATAAGATAGTGAAAATAGTAAATCCGAATATATAAGTTGATATTATATATTATATATTATATTATGAACGGGCGCTCTCTCCTTTTTATGTTTATTGCTGTATTGATTGTCGCTTCCTTTTTATTGTCCTACCTCAGTTATAATGAGGTGCAACATTGCGACAAAATTATATTTTCTTTAGCGTCTCCGATATTAATTATTGTTTCGTTTGTACCACCAATGTTTTACAAGGTGGTCGATCGTCCTTTACGATCTTATGTTTCACTCCTACATTTATTTGTTGCTTTATGTGCTACTGTCATCTCCGCTTTTTTCTATGCTGAAACGTTCCACCTTCGCGAATTGTGCCAACAGAATGACATAGCCACAACGTATCAATTAATTGCCGTCATTTGCTTTAATGCTGCTACCATTTTAGGGCACCAAATTAAAGCTAAAACTCCATATACCGAGTTAGATACCGAGTTAGACAGGTCTGATTTATAAAATTATTAAGATAAATATATGACTTTTCCTTCTTCTTCTGCTTTCTTTAATTTATTTCGTAATACCTCGTCAACCGTATTGTGTGCGACCTCGACCACTTCAACCTCCACCGTTTTTTGTCTCTTCGTTGGCCTAGAACTGGAACCAGAACTGGAACCAGAACTGGAACTAGAACCATAGGAATCGTTTACCATTGCAATAGCGTTCCGTACCAATGCAAATGAAGAGCCTTGAACTGCCCAGTGATCTAATATCACCTTCTTCAATGAAGGAGAGATCGTGGAGGATAACGCAAATCCGCGATAGGATGTCCCGTCGTAGGATGTCCCGTTTGATAATTCTATAAAAGTCCTATCCCAAACAAGATTTTGGCCGTCGATGCAAAACTCAACATGACAAGGGCGATCATAACCACGGCAAGCAAGCAAAACATATGCATACAAGTCGCAACTGGTACGGTTCAACGGGTCTACTCGAAAAGCTCCAACGCAACGTTGGTGCCACCATTTTGGTACAATAGCATTCCACTGCGTGGAGTCTGGTGCATTTACTATGGTTCTACCAATTATTTCTTCATTTTGAATCTTGTTCTCTATGAATAAATAATGGTTCTTATCAATACGAGGCACGGCTGCGGTCATTGCCGCGCTGTTGCGTGTTTTAAAGTCGTTCACACAATAAATAATTTGTTGTAAACGAACCCACGGAAGCTCTGAACGTTTGAAACCAGTGTCAATCCTGTCGTTGATTCTGGTTTGTAGACGCGGATTGAAATTTATGGTTACAGTAGTATCCTTATCATTTAATTCGCAACTAATGACCTGCTGCACCATTGCCTCATCAAAACGAGAACGCTTCAGAATGTGACAATCCACGTGTGGGATCATAGGAACACATTCCGCACGGTCCAAGAAAAAAAATCCACCTTTTACGTGCTTGAACTGAACCAGTCTTGTGTCTGGAGACCCATAAAAGAAGTCAGTGTTCTTCCCGCGGTAAGCACGAAAGATATCAAATCGCTCATGAATCATACGAAAGATATACAACAAGAACTCAAAGTAGCTGCCACTGAAATCATCAAATACACTATTGTTTAAATGGTGTTCTACGTTTTTTCTCAATAGCGGGTGAATATCAAACGATACTATATCGTTAAAAAGGCTTCCCTCTGGACGCAAACAATCAAACATTATTTTCCGCATGTCCTCTTCCGATACACTAGTGTTGTCGTACTCAGCTTGTCGTTTGTTTAAGTCCTGCTCGCCGTAGTGGAACCATTTTTTTCGATAAAAAGCCAACCTGTTAATTAACATACGATTCATAAACACTGTAGGTAAGTCAACAAAATCCATCATCCATGCGTTGAAATTCGAGTTGATTGTATAAACCGCAACGTCACATAAAAATGCAATTAAATACGGTGGCCATAGATATCGCATTTCGTTGTCAAGGCATTCATATGGGTAGCAAAGTTTTCCATTCCCTTGAATATGGTATTTCAACTTAATCTCCTTCGAAATCGTTTCAAATTTCAATGTCATATGCGCTTTGTACTCGTTGGGTTCATGATGCAAACAATGTTCCGAATCCTTGATCACGTGTTTGTTTTTGTTTACGTGGACCATGTGTACGGGAATAGTACCACGAACGCGTTTGAAGTTGTACATTGGCAATTGATAAACATAAGTTTCTGGCTCTGCAATAATCACCTTTCCAGGATGTTCATATCGCTGCCGGATGTCGTCCACACGATTTTTCAATGGCAATGGACATTGACGGTCACCACGACTGGGCCATTCTTTAATGACATACATAAATGGCTTCTTCATTTCGTCTAGAAAAGAAACGTCACAAACTGGCTCACGAACAAAATGCAATGTATACTCGTGATGTTTTTTCAAAATTTTAAAGAATGGAGTCAATTTTCTGTGACCGCTGCCTTGGTCGTGGCCATGCCCGGTTAAGTTTATAGGCCAGCCATAGAAATATCCTTTAAAAGGGCCTTTGTTGTCCCACATATCCGTATATTGACGCTGATCATCCCGCATCCAGAATCTAATTAAACAGGCACCATTTTCTTCTTGCTTCGACCACTCTTCGTAATCGATGAGGTGCAATACACGACCACCATAGTCCATAGCTTTTATCGGTATAGGCAATGGTTCATTGGCTGGGATACGATTATCGTATCTTTCCGTCTTTGCTTCTTCCCAATTTAATAACAAGGTTTCGCAAAAGTTACACTCTTTCATTACTGCATTAGCAACGACTATACCATTTGGAAGGGTAACTGGTTCATCGCCTACTGTCAGACTAAAATAATGTCGAAATGTTTCTTTTTTCCCTGTGCCGTGGCAATAAAATGGAATGTTTACACGGACCATAGAAGCGGACCTTCTGCAATATGGTCCAAACCAAGGGCGAGGTAAACTCATTTTCTTTTTTTTTGGAATGCTATTTATGGTCTTCTTCGACGCATATTTTGTAAACGCACAGCAAAAAAAATCAACCAAATGAATCGATGCTGGTAAATTCTTCTTCACTTTCCCTTTAAATCTACAGAATATTTTTCTCAACGTTTTATCGTTTTCAAGACCCAGCATGCATTTTGCCATCACGGAAACTAAACTGTTTCTACGGTGCAACATTTGCGGTAACAATTGCATGCCTTGTCTGCCAATGGTAACAATATCGAGAAAATTCTTGATGACATTGCGTTCCAAATTATGAGCCGCAAAACTGTCAAGATATTCTCGCTGTGCAACTTCCAAGCCCCAATTCTCTCGAAACTCAATGGAAGCCTCCTTTGCCACATTTGCTACCCAAACACGTGTACAGGCGCCGTAATGCCTAGCAGAGAAATACACATTCTCACGGCTAAGTTCAATTTTACCATTCACAAACTTCCTCGGTTGTAAATACTCACCGATGTTATTAGCTAATACTTCCGGTAAATATTCATAACCATCGATGACACAGCCACCGTTCGAGACAAGTTCGCAACCAGGTGTTTCCTTCGTTATTCCGTTTGTTTTGTAATAACCGTCCTTTTCAACTGCATAGTCTAATTTCCTTCCCCAACGCAGCATAACGACGAAAAGTCCAAAATTTGGCCCATTGATATTGATGAACTTTATACATGATGCGTTATTGACATCTTCTTGTAATTTTTTGTCTTTTAATTGCGTCGATACCAATTGAGCACATTTCAAAGGTTTTATATGTTTGCATTTAACTATTTTTAATAGTTTTTGTTTCTTTTCATTACGAACGTGCCACGACGCTTTTTGTTCCTTTATTTTTCTCTCGGACCAACCAACAAACTCGTCGTCCACCTCTATGAAATCTTCCTCTTTATCGACAGTATTCAAATCATACTCCTCGTCATCATCTGACTCTGACTCTGATGGTTGATATTCATCCTCGGCATTTTCATTGGTCGTAGTTGTGGTCGTAGTCGTAGTTGTGGTCGTAGTTGTGACGTTATTATCTTCAGGATCTTCCTTTTGTTCGTCGTCAGCATGTAACATGTTTCCCGTGTTAGGAAATAAAGGAACTTCTTCAATTGGAAATACATGGTCCAAAGCAGCTTTTTCTTCAGGAATTAAAACATCAAAAAAAACTTCAGCATCTTCACGAGAATCAAAATCTTGTTCCACGATATCCGCTACAATGACTGCAATCTCTGCCGTCAACGTCGCCATATTTTTTTAAACAAGTTTTTAAACAAGATTATATCGTACTATGTGTTTATCTTTTTATAAATGTTTTATGTATTGTATATGATATATCTGTATATCGATATATGTTTCTATGTATTTATTTGTTTAGTTATATTCTTAGTTATATTCGTAGTGATATTATATTTATTGCAGTGTTATTTAGTGCTAATTATCTTGTTAATTTAAATAATATATATATATATATTTCCCATAGTGTTATTCCGTGCTATTTGTTAGGTGCTTGTCTGTCCCTATTTTTGAATAAAAATGTTGAAGACTTTTTAGTAGTTTTTTTAACATAGTCATACTATTTTACACGTAAGTAGTTTCATAGTATGACTAGGGTTTAATAAGGTATTTTTATAGTAGTACTATTTTTTTATTTCTTATTTTTATAGTAGTACTATTTTTGTTATTCTTATTTTTATAGTGTTACTATTTTAAATTTACCAAGGCAAAGAAAATTCTTTTGACCTTCCTTCCTTTCCTATACATACTAAAAAAATATACTTTCTTATAACAAGCAGGATGGCGCAGTCTGGCAGCGCATAGGTCTCATAATGTACGTATTACAGATATCATATAAAAAGAAAACAAAATATAACTAACCTCCATATAGCCTAGGGTCGAAAGTTCAAATCCTTCTTCTGCTTTCTATTTTTTTTAACCATGATAGCGTCGCTCTTACTCATCGTTTTCGTTTTTGGTAGCCTCCTTGTCTACTCTTTACAATTTATTTTATAATACTCATGACTAAAAATATATTGCATGAAAGCATAGCGATAAAGATGAAGAAAAAGATGATCGATATGGCACCAGCATTCATCAACACACAATTTAAAGGATCTTCGTCCATATCACAGTAAAAATCACCAGCTATTTTTTTGTAGGGGCGGTGTGCATAATCGGTGGTATCAGTGACTCCATTAATCGTAAAATGTACTTCTTGAAAAGGCCTTGTTGCTATGCGCAGTAGGCGCTGAAACTGGGCCAATTCACCTTGTACTTCACCAAAATTGGAAAAGACACCATCGAACGACGTACCAGTAATAAAGCAATTATAAGGCAGTTTGCGAACATATAGATTATAATTGGTATCAGACGTCGTGGCGGTACACGAGTAGTAAATTCTACATTCGTATTGATTGGCCAAGTAGTGAGCAGCGCTGCTGACGGCATAGGCACGACATTGGTTAGTCCTAGCACAAACTTCTTCGCACTGTTTGTCTGCATGGCTCCTTCCTAAGCTCAACGCATCGTTCATCCCGTCGAAAATACCTTGGCTGTCGGATTGTTTGTTCCACACTTCGTTGATAGTAGCATCGCATATGGTCGAGGGTGCAACAGGTTCATAGAAACGCTGGCACTCTGCTTCAATGTAATCCTCCGTGACACGGATGATGGCGGTGCCAAGAGGGAGTAGAGAGAATAAAATCAATAATTTCATCTTAATAGTATTATTTATTATTTTATATAGGCAGCCTTTTACTCTTGCATCCACTTGTGCCATATTTTTCTCAACCTGACCAAAATCACTTCCTTCGATTTGTAAGAATATAAGTTTGGGAAGCGTTCCTTGTAAAGTACGTAGGCTGGCGCTGGTCCTCTGTTATCCATATCGACGAAAACCTCATGCAAGCACTCTTTTAATGCAATCAATTCCTCTTCTAAAAACTCTTTGGGACTAGGTACCTTTAGGTACATCTCTTTAATGACTCGTGACAACGGCACGAGCTTTGGTATAATAATGTTATTTTGGCAATGATAACATTTTTGTTGTGATACTTTGGGGTTTACAAGGTTTTGTTTTCTACAGAAAAAACATTCAAGGAGAGTACAGGGTCTGTTTTTTAAATGCCAAGAAATGGCGTCTGTATTCATGCTGTTAGGGTATCGCTCTAACCAAAGGCCAGCAACAACATCAAATATTTCATCATCGTTTGTTACACTGCCTCTTTTTTTTGTGCGATAGACACTATGCAACAACTCAAATAGAGCTCCTTCTTCTTTATCCGACAATAAGTGTAATGAAGTCATTGTGTGATTTACAGAGAATATAACACAAATGAAATTAAAGAAGAGAAACCTATAGTTCGATATTTTTTTTTACTTTGAATATATTATTTTGAATATGCCACGTGTTTCCCGCTATTTTCACTACTCATAATGAGAGTAGCAGAGGAGGTCATTTTAGAAACTAGGAACTAAGAATATAACTAAGAAACTAAGAATATAATTAAGAAACTAAGAATATAACTAAGAAACTAAGAATATAACTAAGAAACTAAGAATATAACTACACAACTAAAAAGAGATACGACAATCGATAATAGAATAAAACGATCCAAATATGAGTAGCTTAGTCGCAAATCACGGCGGTGTCAACTTTGCGAACACCGACATTGAAATGTTTACGTCGGAAGAAGGGGTTGCCAGAAGATGGAAATTAACACCACAAGAAATTCAGTTTATTGATTTAAAATTAACTGCATTTGCATCATGGACAGAAACTTCTCCATGCCTTACTATGTATGTTGGTCTTACTCCTACGAAACAACTTTGTTTATTACAACCTGATGAATGGGAGAAAGAAAAAATAAACTTTGCCCGTAGTGGGGGACGAACTATTGAATTATCGGTTCAAGGTTACAGTGCACAGAAACCACATCTTTTAAAGATCAACGGGATTGATTTTGAAATTACTTATTTCGGTGTGCAAGACGATGATTGCAATCACCCGACGGCTCACATGCTGCCTGGTCTTTTAACAGGAACTTATTTTTCTGGAAATTATTGGTTTATGTACGCAAGATTGAAAAGACATATAACAACTGTTGAAACGAATACCGTTTTTCTTGACGGTTCTTTTGCAGATGCTCTTCGGAAAAATTTATGCAAAAAATGTAGTACATCGCCGAGCAAGCAGCCCTTACGAAAAAGAAAAAAAACGAAGAAAAAAAAACGTTAATTTAAGTTTTTATAGTTCCGCAATTTGTACTCGTATTCATAACAAATATAACAAAGTAAAACGAAAACAACGAGGAATATGATAACGGTGATGTTATTTATCCAATCCATGTTATGTATGTAAAGGATTTATTTTAAAGGGGCTGCCTTCTAGTCGTAAACTTTCCCAGTTTATTGTTTGTTGGCAATGACTTTCTTTTTGGCTCCTGCTTTGAAGAAGTTGCAGTGTCTCTCGCTCAAGATCAACAGTATAGTTTAAAAGTTCTTGTATTATATCTAGTAAATCAACTGTTTCTATTTTATCGATATTAATTTTCAGCTGTTCTAAAATATTTTGTAGATCTCCTAATTTACTCATTCAGAATGTTTCTATATATTGACTATTTACGATATATACACCTAATGTTCTTTGAAGAGTGGATCATACCCATACTGTTGGTAACATTTTTCTCTGGGTTGTTGATTGGACTCAATATCGGTATCATTTGTGGTGGCAAATGCGGCTTTCATAACAGTGACGTTGAAATACCGCGATATGTTCTACGACCAGAAAATTTTCCCGTGAGATATCCTTCCACATCTAATAATCAAACATATCCTTTAAAAAGCAATCATCGGCAACGATTTAATTATTAACCTATTCGTAACCTTTGTAAATTAAACAACTTTTGTTAGTCTATAAATATAGTACTTAGTGCTACTATAAAAATACCTTATTTAAAAATAGTACTACTATAATATCTTTTTGTTTTAGACATCAAGGAGTTAGGTGTATTAAATTAGATCAATATATATTATAAAGATACATATTTTATAAATATACAAGATGTCTAACAGAGTCATTCGTGTTCGACGATCTATGCTTAGTGAAATTATAGCAGCAAGTATACTGAACAGCATGCATAGCACTCATATTACGCATCCTGTTGCTTTGCCACCTGTGATCCATTTTCGAAGTGAAATGCAAAGCCCGGCTCCAGCACCGCGATTTATTGAAGCGAAGTGCGAAGGGAAGATTGATGACTGTAGCATTTGTTTAAGTGAAGTTAACGTAGGTGATAATTTAATTATTTTGCCCTGCTGTCATACTTTTCATAAAAATTGCATTAGCCAATGGTTAATAAAGAACAATACCTGTCCGATTTGTCGTGAAACATGTTAAAGATCCATTTGAAATTGTAAAGCTTCCGTATGCCTTACAATGGTTGGAATTGGTTGTATATGAAAAAGAGGCCTAACAACCGATGCTGTTGTATTTTTTTTTTCTTCTAGACGTCTTTGTTTCCGCATTGCTTCTACACGAATGAATGTTGTCTCACGCGAGATTCTTTGCTGTACTGGAGTGTTCATACTTGTTTTTTTATTATTAATTTTTTTTATTGATATTTTTTATTTCCTTTGTAATTTGTTTCCTAAATTTAGAACTCTTTTTTTTGTTTATCTTTTTTTTCATTTATCTTTTTTGAAATTTGAATTTTAGAGATAAAAAAATAACGACATTTTTAAATAAACCTTATTTTTTTACTTCCGATACTACGATTTCGAAGGTAGTAGTACACTCTTTTTTGAATTACATTACAGTAATTATCACAACAATCGAAGCAAATAGGATAGACACGATTATTGCTATAGTATCGTTCAGGTAACCACACCGTGTGTAGCCTATCAATACGAACACAACAGATGTGACATAAAAATAACATTTATTTATATAAAGTGTTTTTTTTATACTTCAACGAATGCTTACGTATTCGTGTGCATTTGAAACTATATGTTGAAGTAATGGATCCAATGCCTGCCAACACATTTGCTTTGTTTGATGCGTCGTGACTAAATTAAACAAATGTACAATACGAAATTCACTCTGTAAAAAGGTTTCAAACTGTTCAGAGTTCTGGTTATTCTGGCACAGCTGCAATCTAGGCCCCTCTGTTGTTAGCAGTTTCACGAACTTGTCTTCGAGCAAATGAAATGGTGTTGTGATGATATGTCTAAGTATTTTCGCATTGAGCAAATAAATATTATTGTATGCTAGTTTCTCCAATGGCAAGCGATGCGCAAATGGTGGCACGATGTCTAGTTGGAGGCCTAAAAATTGCAATGCGTCCTGTTTTGCTCCGTATATTTCGTCTAGTTTGGATATGGTCCAGCCGGATTCCAAATGCTGTTGGCATAGTTCACAGTCCATAATCTTTTTCTTTTTCCAAGAACTTACGCAATCGTTGCAAAAGTAAACACTCATATTTTATTTGACTGGCATCCTACTTTATAGGATGATTATTTTACCTTTCCAAATTTTATGCAATAGTGGATGGAAAGATATAGAAGCACTGCAACAGGACGATAAACCAGCATGTGTAAATTTGCATCAAAATACTTTTTTTTACCAACGGCATGCTGGACTCTACGTCGTGCCGAGTATGTTCCGGCTGTTTCGCTGTGAGAGGAGCCGCTACAGTCAACTGTTTTTATCAGAACCGACAACGGTCATCAACCGGTACCCTAGCTCAGCAAGCACCTCGGGCACCATTGCACCGAAGTTCTCGGTGCAATTTTTTGAGCAAGTCAACACGACCCAAGCAATGGAAGTGCTACGGGAGTACGTAAGCTTGGACAGCAACAACAATGGTTGCCTAAGAAATGTCGATTACGCGATGACAGACCCTTTGATGCAATTAAGTATCCATTGCGGTATCCCAGCTCAAATTGCGTTTCAAGAAAGTGTCTTGGACTTACCGACAATGTACTTTGGTTACGATTTACCGGTTAAACTAGAACCCGGGGATTTTCCTACTACAGGGTTATTGGGTGCCATGCTGACACTACCGGGTGCAATAATCATCAGGACATTACATAAAAACCACTACACGATGTTTGTAGTTACAACTGTTTAGATACGATTGCGATTTACAACCAGAGGATCACGGAGACCTATATATTCAATTTATATACATAATAATATGCCAGCTAGATTATTCAATCACAGGTGTTGGCAAAATATAGATGGAGTGCCAACGAGTAATAAAATTATATCATGTAAACGGGCTTTGATCAATGGCTACGAAGGGATCGAAGTAGATTTTCAATATCATGATGGCTCATTTTACATGCATCATGATCATTACTCCTTCACAAATGAAACAATGGATATGTTATTCACTACTCTGTCTGACTTTAATTACTCTATATGGATTGATTTAAAAACATCAACAAGTAACGATGGTCAATTACAAATATTGTATTCTTTATTAAATACCCATAATATGATAAAACGATCTGTCGTAGAACTGTACAATGGTACATTGATTACACCTAATGGAATGAGAACAATGTCTTGTTATTATCCATACAATCCATACAAAGGAGATATACTATGTAAAAAGGGGTATGAGATAACCACACGTGGTAGGTCAACTCCAAATCCATTATATATTTGGAATGTAACTTCACTCAAAGAATCATGCAATTTATATTATTTGAATAAGAAGGATGTAATATTACAGAATTATGATTTCCCTCGTCCATATACACCTTGTAGTAATCCTACTGGGTGGATTGTCATAGGGATACTGTGTATACTAATAGTATCATTAATATTCCGGAAGTTAAAAAATATATTTAAGACCACATACCGTTACAATGCTATTTAATACTAACCATACTATTTCAAATTTTCCCGTTGCTACACTTCTTTTCGGTAAAGAAAAAGAAGAATTTTCTTCTCGTCTTCTTTCTTTTCATATATATACAAAATATTGCGATATTCAGTAAGTCACTTACAGCAAAAGAAAATCATAGCTAAACGAAAAAGAGTATGATAATTGTATAGTTAAGTACAGAATACAGTGAAGCACGGATCCTAGGAAAGAAAGTAAGAAAAGTATAGGCGATTCTTATCCAAACAAGACTATATACACTTATAGTTGAGTTTGCCGGAGGTCATAGACAGTATATTACTAAACAATTTAGTACCATTAGTCAGTAAAATAGCGTAACCAAAATTAATACTCACCACACTGTTAATTTCAGCTTTGACTAATAGTGGCTTGTAATTTTTTTATACTAAAATAAAGAAACTAAGAAACAACAAATAAACAAACTAAAACAAAAACAAACTAAGAAACTAAAACAAAACTAAAACAAAACTAAAACAAACTAGAGTAAGGAAAAAACTACTACGAAACACCAGAATATGAGCTCAAGTATTTCCAAAGGCGATGTTGTACAATCGATTGTTGCTTTAAGAAGAGCAAGGAAAGTATGGCGTAAACGACATGAAGCAGGTTTTATTGGCGGTCCGTCAACTAACGAAGATGGCAGTAAAAATTTGCATGAATGGAACTTTTCGTTCCCTGGAAAAAAAGGTTCTCTTTATGGAGGAAAACGATTTAAAATTCGAATGAAGTTTTCTAATGAATATCCTGAAGCTCCACCGAAGGTATTTTTTACAGAACAAATGTTTCACCCAAATATTTTCAGTGATGGCCAAGTGTGTTTAAGTATTTTGTCATATGGAGGCTGGAACCGCGACAAACCAATTACGATGAATGCGATCCTTGTTGCATTGCAAGTATTCTTACTCGAACCTAATCCAGATGATCCAGTCAATGTATTGGCAAGTGGTTTGTTTAAAGAAAAGAAAATTGAGTACGAAGCAAAGGTCAAAGCTGTGATTGCAAGTATGGAGGATCATTCTTATTAAAATTAAATATTCTTTAAGCATCAGTTTTTATAATAAATCCATAAAGTAAGGTATTTTTCTTGCCACGTGGTACTTATAAAAAATGTTGAAGTGACTAAGAAAACTACACATACACTAAACTTAACTAAAAACAAGATACAAAAAAACAAAATAACTAAAACAAAAATTAAAACAAAAATTAAAACAAAATAAAACAAAACTTAAAAGCAAACTAAACAATGTCGTTATCGAAAGTAAATTTTTTTCACTCATTGCATGAACGATTAGGTAATTTGACTACATGTACCTATTTACAAATTATCATGGAGCATCTTGATGACACAAGTTTGTATCGATTGCTTAGTAGCTCACGTTCCCTTTGCCACGCTGACGATGTGGAATTCTTTAAAACAGTAATCCACAAATATGTTCACGCGAGAAAGTGGACATGGTTGTTACCTAAGGTATACTTAAATCACTTTACTCCTCTTGTTGCCGCAGCACGCAATGCAACTCACGGTTCGGCCTATCTTATACAAATGTTTAAGATTATGATATCGCATCACATCCCGGATAGATTGTTTGTCCTAGGAGTTGCGGTACCGCATCAACAAAAGGTTTGGGAGACTTTTAAATTATGGATTTGGAAAACATATGAAGCAATACCAAAGGCGATTGCAGAGCATGATTTTGCCGCATCAGATGGCATCGTAGCCTTCGGTCTTGCGACTGAGTTGAATACAAGAGAGAAAAAAACGATGACAACAACCACGTTATGCATCGCTTTACATTCTAAATTTGACTTAAGTGAAGTCATCGATTTTTTGCTTTGTCATGGATACTACGAGAAAATCGAAGCTGATCATACGAATCATTTTTATGTATTGGAGTTCTTAACACAGCCGTATAACCCTGAGATTGAAGATTTTATGAATGCGTGGAAAATTACACAAGAGCAAAAATTGAGATGGATTAAAACTATCATGCAGTCGGAGAAAATGCAAAATTATATTCGAAACGATCCACAACAATTTATTGCGACGGTAATCACAAATGCTTTTCTAGGCGTTGACTCTAGTCATTGTATTTATTTAATTGACCAGCTAGACAGATTATTGAATGGTATATTGAATAAACAATTTTCCTTTGCGAAGCATCCTAATAAACATATGGCAATACTACCATTTTTAGTAGATTTGTTACATACGCATTACATACATGAAATTTCGTGGCGGGCATGCGGTGTGAAGGTTATTGAATATTTAATTCCAAAAGTTGATTTGACAGTTCCTGTTATCATTCAAACGGCGGAAAATAAGAAGCAAATGGATTTATTGGTTGTAATTTTAAAAATTAACAATGATGACTTGTTACATCTGTTGTTAGGACACATCGATGGGTGGTACAAACACAAGTTCCATTTAGATTATCATCCTTTGCACTATGGTTTCCAGTGCACCGCTTCTTTTCTGACTGTAGAGCTTGTGCTACAAAAATTTCCTCAACTTATAAATTGCAGTTATGACTATGGTCTTCCACTATTCGATTTATTTTTTGTTTATTTTCATCCAAACACGTTAAGACTTATGCTAAGTATAGAGTGTTTAAATTTAAATGCCATCAGCAGCAACGGATTTTGCATATTGGAACATTTAGGATACAACTGGACGTGGGAGTTTAGTGAATTTAGTATAAAAGAAATTTTAGATGATTCAAGATATAGCATAAAGAAAGAACAAATGGAAAGGGTAATTTGTCGTTATTTGAAAAGCTTTCAATCCTCTGATGATGACAAGATTGGGTTTTTAGAGTACAAGGAGTGGTTGTTAAATGCGATTGAAACACTCATTGGACACCCGAGGGTAACAGTTGGTATTGACTTTGATTCAAAGCTGATGGCAAAAAAACTCTTGCAAATGTATTATTTTTTTGGAGAACGGCGTTATGAAAAAATTGAGAATACTGCATATAAGATAATGAAAGGTTATTTTCAATTGTTGGTTCAAAAAGATATTCATCCGACAGATAAATGGTTACCGTGCATACCACCACTGTTGAAGAGAGCGATAGAATCACGCAAGGATACATTCATGGAGCAATACATTACATTGCATTTTGTAGAGGTTTAAAACTTTTAATTCTACTAATGCGTTAGATAAGTGAGATATTTTTTTTTCATAATAATAACATTACTTTTATAGATCATGCTATTTCTCCTTTAATAGACTCTCAAAGCTTTGTTCTCGTTTTGAATTCCGTGATGAATTTTTCTCGTAATTCGGCCGTATCTTCTTGACACGTGGCATCTAGCATCGACATGTAACCAATGCGAAATTGTTTGTAACATGGCAAGCAGGATAATCCAAAGGAGCTGCGAGGAAGCGGTATGTAGGATGTTTCGACCTTGTAACAGTACTTGCATTTCGGTGATTGATTGAATGCAGCAGACCTGCACATCCGAGGCGGCGCCAACGGATCATCAGATATATAAATTGGTAAAGGTTTTAATTTTTCCTCATCGAATATAAATTTCAATTCGCTTTTTTGTAAACACATTTGTCCTAACGCATTTTGAAGCGTAAGCGAGGAAAGCGCTTTGCATTCTTTCGTTTCATTCATTGTAATTGTATTATTCATTATACTTGTTTTTGTTTTTAGTTACTTTTGTTTCTTTGTTTTAGTTTTTACGTTTGTATATATATTACTACTTGTCATTATTCATTTTATATATATATTACTACTTGTCATTCATTTATTCATTCATTCTATATGTTATATATATTAGCAGGCACACACGCTGTCAAATAAAATAGCAGCTACACAGGCCGCTGTCAAAGCTGTCAAAGCAAATTTTTGACGAAAAATATTTAAAAAAATGATGGTTACAGTTTAGGGTTTAGTTTACGATCAAAGAGCCTGGCAGTGATCCACCCATGTAACGGTTCACCATTTGCATCTGGTGGTTCCATTTATAAAACTCGTAAAAACAATACAGTGACCCGCCTAAAAATGCAAAAATGAAATACTTATAGGTAGCAACCCAAGTTGACAGTGCTTCGCAGCGTTTGTGGCCGCAAATCGACAGGTCCTCCAGGACATCGTAAAATGCCCGGACGCTCGCCGAGATTCGCAGTTCGTACCTAGATTCGGCACAGCGCTGCCATTTCCCCAGCTGCACGCGTAGCTCGGAGTTGGCGCAGACATCGCTTTTCAAGTAGAGGCGTGCACTTTCGGCACTTTCCGATCGTTCTAACCAGTGGTCGTGGTAGCGTTGCACAATACTGATGCTGGCCGAGAGGAAGACGATAAATAAGGTCAATTTGTAGTAAGGTATTTCCATCCTTTTCTATTGATAAAAATACAATATATATGCTACGATGAGCTTATCAAAATGTATGTATTTTTGTTCGCACTTTTAATTGTCCCGGCGATTTCGATGTCCTGTGTGCAACTTCAATATATTTGGCAGCAAGCAGATTGTTGCCAACTGCAGAACGAAGTCCCTTGTTTGTCCAGTATACCGAAAATGGATTATGAAGGTTCTGTGACATCGATGGACAATCGCATCACAGCCATGGAGACGACACTACTAAATACACCGAAATTATTAAACAAAACACTACCAGATTTTTGCCATAATACTTTACCTATTATTGGTGGCGTGCACTACGATAAATTCACCGAGTTTAAATGGCACAACCGGCCAGAGCTATACTGCAGTGGCAACGAGAACAGACTGGTATTGATACCGCAGTATTACATTTCTAATTGTTATTTTGAATATGCGGTTGGGGACATTATATGGACGGCAAAGGTACCCTACAACCCAGCCATGACCATCCAATCGTATCACCAAGGTACGCAATCGATTAGCAAAGCTGGTTTTTGTGTACGAAATGGCACGGTGGATGATTCGATGTCCATTTCTGAAATCAACACTCTGGTCGCCAACCAAGGCGGCATCATTTACCAAACAACAGCTACCGATTCGCACGCCTTGAAGTACCCTTGCACCGATGCAGCGCAAAAGGTCATTGGTGAATCCGGGAAACGAATCACTGCAATGCCGCTCTGCTCGGTGCCCTACGACCCAACCAGTGGCCTGGCTTTGAATAATGCGATTGATTGCCAAGCTGCTGGTGGGTCATACGATCATACCTTGTACATCCAAATGCGTTCGGAATGGCATACCGTGGATCTCTACAAAGAACCACAGTTGAAAAACTTATACTTTACTCGCTACACTGGTTCAACATTTTTGAGGTATTGTTTGAAAAGCGAGTACGACAATCCTATTAATTACGTCAATGGCCTAGATTACTCCTTTGACTCCAGCTATGGTGGGCATACTGTCGAAGTAGATAATTAAGACGAACACTTTTATCTCGTATATCAATAGACAAGTACAATACCTAAATGGGTAATATTATAACTTCATCGATAGCTTCTGTCATTTTACCAACATTGATGAGTACAACAGGAACCGTGGTCAAGGGTGTAGGTACGATTCATGGTATTCTCACGCCATTCGTGAGCAGGGTCGCGGCAGTCGGGTTGTTTGCAATGTTTGGTTAGTTTATTTCTATGTTTTCAACGCCAAAGAGAGCGTAGATGAACAGGAACATCCAACGACTGAAACATATAAAGCAGAGGATCCAACCGTATGTTCGGAACCTATCGTACTGTTCGGTGATGACGCGGCTTACGAACGTGTCCTCCAAGCGGTACATCACGATGATAAAGATGTAGGCAAGTAGTAAAAGGATAATAGGCACAATTAACTCGGTACGATAGAAGGTCATCAAGACCGACGTGATAAATTCCGTGGCCAAGAAGATGACATAAGCTTTCATGGATCTTTCCATATGGTCCTCGTAGTATCGTTCATTGATTAGTGGAAAAATAATCACCTGTGCACAAAACACATAGGACGTGTAGATACTAGAACAAACAAGGTTGGTAATTAACAAACAATACAGAGAAAATTCCATTATTTTGATACACTTATATTATGTAATTTATAGTTAATTTAAATGACTTCCTTTTGTAATACTAGCGACTCTTACTTTATTTACTCCACCTACAGGGAGACCCTGCGTGGTGTTGAAGATTTCCCATTTATAAATTCTATCCAATGTAATGTTCAAAAAGAGTGTTTGGTGCCGGATTTTATCGACGTCGAGTTTATTTGTCCGGACAATACGGTGTGTCTCGACCTTTGTTACCTCTCTGCCACGCACAATTTGACCCTGTATTTGATCTTGCTGTTTATCATCATTTTGATTCTGTCCGCGTTTATCTTTTATGTAGATAAGCTATTGCATATGAAAAAAAAATATTAAAATAGTCCGCCTTTGGACCTGAAATCGTAATGTTGATTTAATCTAGACATCGCCATTTTGTCTGATAGTGATTTCATGTCCTTTAAATGTTGTTCACGCTCTTGCTCTAGGCGTTGTATTTTTCCCTCCCTGTCTATTTCTTGTGTTTTCGGTTTGATAGAAAATTCCAAAGACATTTGCAATCGATTGTTCCGCGTTTCGAGGATGTTAATTTGATGTTCATAGGCTCGCAACCGTGTAGCTTGCGATGTCACGACATCCTTGTGATCGTTTATCATCATAGTTCGTTCTCCTTTTAACTCTATAATTTGATTTTGTAAATTGTGTTCTACTTCTGCATGTTTTTTCATTAAATTTTCAGCCTTTTCTTGGTGTATATTTTTTAATCTTCCGACATCTTTTGCGCTGTCCGTTTGGAATTGTTTAAAATCTTGACAATATTTTGTATTTTCTTGCTGTAAATTCGTCACCAAATTTTCCAACTCGTTTTGTTTTTCTTGTTGCGTCTTGTATGTATCCTGCATGTTTAGATATTGTTTGAGTTGTTCTTGCAATTCTTTGTTCGATGACTCCAACTTGGAAACAGTGCCTACATTGCTTTGTAATTCTTTCTCTATCTTTTCTAGTGCTTCCCTCGTCTCCTCTAAATCTTGTTCTAACAATACTTTATCTGCCCTTATCGATTGCAGCTCTGATTCGTATGCGACTATCTTCGATTTCAATATTGCCTTCTCTTCAATGTCATCGGAATCCACTAGTGCAGCCATTTATTTTCACCGCGACAATGATATATATAGTATCAATCATTGAATGTTAAATTAAATTGTTTTTGAACTTCGTCTTCTTCTATTTCCATATCAAATGGTTCCAATTCTATCACCTTTTCTGTCTTCCTTGGAGTTTTAAAAAAAAATCCAAAGCACATCTTTCTTATTCATCGATAGCTACTATATATTACCCTGATATATGTAGGAAAATGAGTCAATTGATACTAAATTTTTTCAAGAATCCTGGTACATTTGGATTAGAATTAAAACCAGTTGGACATTGTAACTATGAGGACCATATCGAAATGAAAGGGAAAAAAGCAAGGGAAATGCTGCAATTGAGTTATTCTAGGAAAAAGGATTTACCGCTATACGTTAAAAAATTGAAACAAATTTTACGAAATGTTAACTCCATTAACAAAATAGAAAATACGGCACCGATGAGTTTTTGTTGGAGTATTGATAAAAATCAATTTTTATCTACTTCGTTGTTTTTCGAGTATTACATGGCAACGTTGTGTAATGCTTTGCAACAATTACAAGAAGCCATGAAGCAGGAAAAAGGAAACAAACAACTATACAAAGATTCCAAAACCGGTTTGATCCATTTATTGGGTATGTTTGACGAATGGAAGACACAACTATTGATCCTACCACGTGTGCCATACGTCGTAACACCTATGTTTATTAAATCCATGCTGTGTCTTGCACATGGGTGTCACACACTGCACATTTCGCATACCTTATCTGGAAAATCAGCCACGGTAGGCTTCCATACCGCTATGCAATCATTTGGAGAAGTATGGCCACGCTACCCTTATGGCGTTGTTGCCTTTCATCAATATTTAGTCAGTCGAGTCCTGTTATATAATTCCCTGTCAGAAACTCAAGAATGCCCAAATAAAAAAATCACTTGTTTAAAAGAAATAGAATCGTTGCTACCGTACATAAAATTTCAAGAGTGTTATTTGAATCAGGAAGTATTGGAAATGATGAAGACGATCGAAAAAGAAAATGCAAGCAAGATAGATAGCTTAGAAAATACACATTATGCAGTACCGGAAACGTTAAATGATATCTCACTCCCACAAGGCTATAAATTAATCATCTGTGATAAAACAGGGCAGTTTGGTTGCAAGTGTAAAGAATGATTCGTAGTCGCAATGGCACCATAGACATAAAGGAATATAAAGTTAATAATAAAAATAAATCATTTGACACATCATTGAATAATTATAAATGTTTGTTTTGTAAAAAAAGTGCTATGATAATAAATATTCATGAGGCAAAATGTTCTTGTGGTTCTCAATGGTGGGAAAAAAACCCAGGTAAAAAACCAAAAGTGTGTGAGGCAGTATAAATTATATTGGAATATAAAATAAACAATGAACATTTTATTACGTATTTTATTATTCTCCGTGATACTCCCTATCGTATTCTGCAAGCCATGTATGGAAGCACGCCTTGAAGTGCAACAAAATAATCATATTGGCGTATTTATTCCTCGTTGCGATGAAGTCAATGCGGATCTCTACAAACCATTGCAGTGCCATGGTTCTACAGGTTATTGTTGGTGCGTTCATTATGAAACTGGTGAACAAAAGGGCGAACAGTTCTTATTATGGGAGCTAGACCCAAAGATAGATTTATTAACTTATTGTTGAATAAACACTTTATAAAATTCTTCGTTTGATTCTTTAACATAGGCAATGCACCGCCTCATATCCTTTAAGAAGTAATATTTCATATTATCGATGGTCGTTGCGTGTAACTTTTTGCGATCTAAAAATTTATATTGTTGTTGTAATTCAAAATAATGTTGAATAACGATAACTATTCCGTATTCAGTTAACGTATAGATATTGTTTAATGGCTTTTTTTGAAAGTTTATAGCAACCTGATATTGTATTTTTTTCCCATCCATTACACCCTTTAAACTCTCAACCTTTTTTTGCAAGTGCCTAGGTAATCTCATAGTAAGATGGCTGCAAAGAAGACTAAGACACAGAGGAAACAAAAGATGCTGAGTACAATAAAACACACTTTGCAACCTATACAATTACAATCCTCTTCTTCTATATCTTGTATTAATAATGGTTGTTTAATCATTTTATTTTGTTTTCAATAAATCTACTTTTTATTGTGCTTCTCTACCATTTATTTTAACATTTATTTTAACACGTGTCACTCTAGAAGAATTCTGTTGTGGGTGACTGCCTATTTTTTTTTCTCTCTTACTTTTTTTTATTTTTTTTTCTAATAGAGTTAGTGTATAGGGTATGTTTTTTCGGGAAAATAGAAATCAAAAAAAGTGAGCCTGATACAACAGAATTCTTCTAGACTGGATAGGTTACATATTGAAAAAAGGTTTTGTCTACTACCTTTTCCTTGGCATCCCTTGGATCCCTGACCAACACACCGTGCTTCGAGGCAGACATGGCCGTCACTAAATGGCCACGTTCTATCGCAACACCCACTGGTCCTTTTTTTAATAACCTTATTAATTTTGGAATATTGGCGGTGGTTACTATGGTCTTACTCATATAAAGATCCCATATTTTCTTGGCAGTGCCACCAGCACACGATTGGCGACTATCATCCATTAAGGATTCTATGGTCACATTCATCTTTGGTTTATGCCATTTAAGAATGTCGTAAGCCACCACTGCATAACAATTATTGCAGTTAGTAAACTGTTTTTGTGCTTTCGGCAATGCTTGTCCATGTAATTTCCTGCGTCGCTTGGCAACTGCATAGGAAAAACAGAGCCACGTAAGCAGCCAAAGTCGATGCATATCTTATTGCTTTTTAATAGCCTATATATATGTGATAATTTGCATAAATAAAAGTATGATTTACACGCTACTTTGGAAGCCAAAGGCCTGCTTCGAAACAAATTTCAATAAATTCGTAAGTCGGTTGACAGGTGGCGGTGGTGATGGATTTTGCCACAGCGAGTTGGTGTTTAAGTTAACAAAAAAAGAATGGCAAACTACGCTCAAAACATTTACGGAAGGAAAAATAGGTGAACGTGCGAAATCATTACACACCCGTATAAATGAAATTTTTGAACATTCCGATGAGAACAAGGAAATCACCTTGTGTTTCTATACGATTTGGTCTAGCGAAATGAATTTGCGGCTACTAACAGCGAATGATAGTTATGTATTCAATAGATTACCAGATCAGCGTTACACGACCTCTATCGAGACCTCATTAACAAAGGAAGAGGAACGGCATGCTCTAGCATTCTGTTTATCTGAATTGCATAAAAAATATGATAATATAAAAGCGGTTTTGTTTTGGGTCCCACGTGTCGGTTGTCTTCGGCGCCGTAATAACATTTTACCGAATAAGTATTTTTGTAGCGAGTTTGTTGTATATTGTTTCCAACAGATAGGGTATGCAAGGACACATATACCGGAAAATATTACCCCGAATGATCTGCCGACCATCCTCGAAGAAATAAATGAAACTATAAAAAATAGAATTTAATATTTATATTGTTTTACTTTTGCGACCTGTAAATTGATTTCAAATTTTTTTAAACCACTAGGAAGTTGCGGTAACATCTCTGCCATTGTAGGTGTCTCGCAATCCACATCATCAAGGCCCATCTCACCTTCTTTTGTAAACAATGCTTCCACGGCTTTTTGCGCGGCTTCTGCTGATGCTCCTACCTTGGCAAATTCATCTTTGCTGTTCGGGTTGTGGTTGCCCTCTTCAAATGGGTTTCCTATCCTAGAACTAACGATATGCAAGCCTAGGAAGAAGTAAGCCACTACGAAGGAGAGCCAAATAGCATGATACTTTGCGGCACTCAGCCCATATGGCATCAGGACGAGATAGAGGCCAAGGCAAATGTTCAATAGCCAGTTTAAAACAACAGGGAAATTGTAGGAGAACATGTTTCCCAAGTTCCCGTAGCTGCTGTAAATGTTTTCCCACTTTCCAATCATTGCCATGTGTGCAGCATCGTTGGGCCCAAAGGCTTTCATAGCCGTTAACTCTTGTATATTGTTACTAAGGGCAAGCATGACACTTTCCATTGCACCGATATCTTCGTATTGCTTCACCAAGCAGTACATCGGTTTGTTGCGCTCAAATAATTTCTCCGACATGCGACTGCCATCCGATGAACGCCCTTTTAAACGGACCGCGACTAAATCGACGTCCACGGTTCCTCGAAACGTCCACTTACACACCTGCGGTGCCGCCAATAATAAATCTTTAAAATTTTTCTTTATTTTCTTAAACTGGTTTTCGTCAATTTCTTTGTCTACCGTTAAACTACATACAAACATCGCCATTGCCAGCACATCGCCACAAAAAGCATTAAAGTTTGCATTCCCTGCCTCGTTCCTTGTTAATGCCGTGCTAAGGTTTAAGGCCAAAATAAAGCCTAACAATCCCGACGATGAAGCGACTACGATTTCTATACTGTCGTCCAAGTAGGTCGGCCATTCTTCTATATTATCTTTCATGTATACGTACACACCACCTAAAATTGCTGCTACTAGCAACATCCACGATTGTTGATAAGACCGAAGGATAAAAAACATATTGATTACTCTTTGTAATAGAGTGAAAAATTATATATAGTATTTTATTTAGAAAGTAAAAGCTTCTTGTAACTCTCGTACAAAATTTCCCTTCTCTTCACAGGATCTTTGAAATCTTGTCGTAGCTTCTCATATTTTAGCGCTTCCGTTTCCATTGTTTTTACATGCGCCTCTGCTTTTAAATCAAACAAACTAGCTTGTTCATACTCTTCGGTCTGCTTCTGCATCAATTTCCTCCTTTTGATATTTGTATAAGTGGGCTCATCAACGATGCTAAGCGCATCCATAAAATGGCTGTATTCACTCTGCATCGAAATCAATTTCCTTTTTGAGCCGGATTCTAGTAATTCTTTATCTTTATCCAAAAGGAAGAATTTAACACGTTTATTGTATGGACTATTTGTTTCTGCTTTACGCTTCATATTTTGTATATTTATGCACAATATAATATATATGATTAATCTAGAAAAGAAGTGGTTAACCAACGTTTAATATGTCTTTTTCTTTTTACTTGTATAGGTACAATTGAAAGGTTCTTATAAAATACTTCTCCATGTTGTTTAAAATCGATCAATTTCAATACATTTTCAGGCAATGAATCAATAATTGTCCACGATTTTGATTTTACTCCTTTTTTTCCGTGGTATAGACTGTGTTTACCATAATAAACAAGTTTTTGTTCCCTACACCGCTCTCTTTTTTTTGCACGATTATATACGGATTCTTTCCTTTTATTATTATGTTTATAAATTTGTTTTAAAGCATTTTTTTGGTATTTGACGCAAGGTCCTCTGATGTTTATATATTTCACATCATCTACTATTTTTTCAGTTTTAATGTATATTAAATCTTGTACTATGAATTTTAATTGGGCATTTTCCCTTTTTAATCGAGCATTTTCACTTTTTAAATCCATTGTTGCTTGTTTCTAACCTGGCACGGCTGCTTGCACCGTTTTGTTTTAGTTTAGTTTTGTTTTAGTTTAGTTTAGTTTTGTTTTAGTTATATTTTCAAATATTATTAGGAATAAGGTAATCGTATGCCACGTGGCGGGAAATGTTTGAAAATGTATCGAAACCTAGAAGGAAATACAATACTAAACGAGATAGACGGTGCAAGTAGCCAGTAAATTGTAGATCAAGAAGAAATAATGTATCACTTTACATTGCGAGTGACTGGACCACATTTTGGTAATGTGTTCAATATAACTTACACAGACGTCAGTATTTCTTTATGTGATATATTAACGACATACATCAACGAAACGTTTAAAGCATCTGGTGTCGTGGTAAATTTTCAATCATCTTTATACACTCTGGTACAAGATGAGTTTGTAAAGATACCACAAGCGAATGTTTGTATTGCATTGTCGCAAACCGAGATGCCATTAGACTTATATGGTATGTCTAATACCGGGATAATCGATTATTTAGCTAATTTTACAAATGCAAGAGTAGTAAGATTGTTTGAAAGTAATCTTTCCGTTTGTAAAGATACAGTGGTGGCCCAGCCAGTTTTCATGGAAGATAGAACGGAGTGGGATGCCTGCATCGATTGCAGCGTTCCTCTCGGTGGCGCGCAACTATGCTACGATTGCTTAAACAATGCCATAGAGGAACACCTTGCGCTATCACAAGAAGAGATTGTAGCTGCTGAAATAGTAGAAAATATCATAGAAAAAGTCTTTTTATTGATGGATGTACAGCGAATTGTAGCTTTGAAAAGCAAAACATGGCAGGCGTTGTATAATTTATGGACGGAAAATAATTTTAAAAACAAGATGACGATATGTTTTGGTGAACTTGTTAATGAAACCAGCGAAGCATGCCTTTTTAATGGCATGGTGTTTGAATTTATCAGTCTACTTTATGAAGGCGGCCAACTTGACAGACATGTCTTGTTTCCAGGAAATGAGCAAGGTACTTTAAAGCTCCGAGAAGATGATGAAATTGAAGTCATATTTTACTTGGTCCGGTCGATGGTCGAAGAGACTGTCGAAGTCGATTTAGACGAGTTAAAAGTTGATGAAAATTAAAATTTTAATTTATTGTAAAGTGCCGTATGTACAATTTGTTTCCCTAACTCTACCAACGTGTTTACCATATTATCGCCGACATGTCCGTAATCTTGCATTTTGATATGTTGGTCGTAGTAGCTTAGCTTTTCATCTGGTATACTAAAAAAATTCAAGTGGATTCCAAGGCCATGCTCCTCTGCATTGCTGATGGCTTTGTTCAGTATGATATGGTCATTATGCATCGTCGTGTAGCCATGGCTGTAGAGCATCCGTATCGCTTTATGCGGCACCAAAAAATGCTTCGATTGCAATGGCTTCATCTTCGATTCAAATCGTTTTGCAGATAAGATGGTTAAGTTAAACTCTTTTTCGTTCGCGTCGATAAGTTGTTGGATGCAATGATCAATTGCTTCGACTGGTATAGAGTGGAACATACCGCCATCGATCAAGGTATCTTTTTTGTATTTCACACCTGGCAGAAATAATGGCATGGACATGGAGCCATGGACATAGAATGGCAGTTCATCATAAACTTTTCCTTTTTCAAAATGTTTTATTTCGTAAGTCATTGTATCTTCCTTCGTGACACCTATAAACAATTCTTTTTGAAGGACGCGACCCGATAATAATTTATGAATCAACTGCTTTAAGTTTGAATCATCCAAAATGGAGCTTTTGCATAAAGCGCTGAGGATAGTATTGAAATATTTGTATCTATTTTGTAATAGTTTATCGTGTGCATGACCCTTTATGATACTTTCTAACTCTTTTGTGGTGTAGGTCGCGCAAAGCGCGCTTAGAAAGGCACCCGCTGAAATGCCTCCGCAGTAATCTATGTTGTTAATCGTTTCTTTTAAGCCGAGAGTCATTCCAAATAAAGTGGCGAGATGTATTCCACCCGTCGAGAAAAATAAACCGTTTTTCATAAATGTAATATTAAGTTACCCTCATGCACCGTATATAGATTGATAATATAAAGATGTATGTTTCTGTGTTTTTTGTGCATAGAATATGCATCTCTTTCCGTTCCATCCGCTGCTCGCTTCAAGTATGCAGCCAAGCTAGGAAAACGTCTTAAAAAACTTTCCTCTGTTTGGAGAAATATTAATGGGAAGGATGCACTCCCAATAACAAAAATTTGATGCATTGCATTAGTTTGATTTGCGCCAATTTGTTGCAACAGTTGTTCTAGCTCTTCCAAGCCGTAATCGCTGCCGAAATATAGTGATTTATTTTTTCTTATAACTGAATTTTGACTTTGCACGTAGCTGATGTCGGTATCTGTTAAGGAAGAACCTAATATATAATAGGTAGTTGACATTCCCCTTTGTGTTTCTGAAAAAAAACTGTATATACGTTTTGTAGATTATTATACAAGACTAGTACAATGAAACACAGTGAGTTGACTATTTCACTAGTTTTTTTGTGCTTTATATACACTATACCTTTGATATCTTCTACCACTACTAGTGAATTTTTAGCTTTGGTACAAGGGAATTGGTCGTTTTCCGAGTTACCTAGTTCTACGTGGGAAGAGCGGCGCTACAAATGCAATAGAAAAATGCAATTTTCGTGCGATTGTAAAACCGCATCCAACTCCTACGATATCGGCTACAAAGAAAATGTTCATCCATTTTGTCTTGAAAATCCAACACACGGCTCTTGCACTGGCGGATGCCTAGATGTCTTTAACACCAACTTTATCAGCGACTATTCAACGCAAGGGGCTTGCGAGGCTGTGCAAAGAACATGGACGCCACCGCTGCGCCCAAAGTGCATGCAGCAAAACGGTAATGACATTTACAACGTAGCGACGTGCCAATCGAAAACAAATTGCGAGGGCAGCTGTGCTTCTCTAGAAAATTGCGTCGATGGCAATAACAACGTCTGTACACAAGCCGTATGGCAAGATATTGTTGCGGACACAGTGGTATGTACTACCTACGGCCTTGGTGCGGCACCATGCACGATCACACCGGAAAGTGGCATTGATGGGAAATGTGAATTGGCCGGGGCAGATGTCAGTGCTACCTATAGCACCGAAGCAAACTGTTTGTCTCCAATGACATTCATCCCAGCGCTCAGTATTACCAACACCTACTACGAAATGAGTAAATATAATTCTGGTACATCGACTTTTACCGAGAATGATAATCGACAGTGTGCAGCTGGGACAGAGACCCAAGCAAAACTAGGTGGATCCAAAGAGTGTCCGTTTGAAGATAGTTTTTGCAATCGATACCCGAAAATCGATCGCGTCGATATTGACAATGATAATTACAACCAATTCTTATTGCACTCGTCCTTCACCGTTATCGGGTCCTTGAAACAATGCGACTACTTGGGCGCTCTGGATACTGGTACCGGACTTTACGACGCACAAACCTATCCACTAGCCCCTTGCCCAGATAGAACCAACCCGTACTACTGTGATTTCCCACAGAACGAGCTATTTGGTCATCCAAATGTAAGTGATACGACTTGTGGTGTCGGTAGCTACAATAACGTTTCTAGGAATGATGTCGGGCTTCCGCATGGGATCCGCGAGTGGAACAACGGTTATAGTAAGCAAGCATGGCAGTGGTCGGTTGAAATGGAAGATCCAGTCAGTGCAGCGAGTGCAATGAACACGGTCATGACCGAGATGGAAAGTGTGCAAATGAACATTTTCTCTATTGGTAAATTAGTAGACAAAAAGTACATTTTGACTAGTCACCGCGAAGGCGTCGATGAAGGAAAAGTGAACGATGAAATTGCATTAGAGCTCAATGATTTCTTTCGGCTCCTTGCAAAGACTGGTGATGCAGTGACGATTTCCGACCTGAAAACCGAAGCGGAAGTGCATGCGGCTGCGGAGTGGAGCCCAAGTGATGTAGACGAGGACGGTTTGGTATCGAAACTGCGATGCCACTCCGTGCCGGATACTAAAATTGATGACTTCCGTCAAGTGGTCGATGTTCGCAAAGATTTTATTGATAAATTTTTCGATGCAAACACTCAGGAAGATTGTAGTCACGGGCAAGCCGCATTAGATAACGAGGCTCGCTCTTTCGAACGTTGCGATAATTCCGATGATTCAGCTAGTTTCTTGTACCCTTCGACACGCAAAGCCTTTTTCAACCCGGTAACCTCTGACGGCTACTTGAGTGGCTTTACAAAAGGTCAGCGATTTATCAAAGAGATGGCAAGGTCTACCGACAACATTGGAACAGTAGAAGCTGGGTTACGTACGATGCCAGATGGGACAGAAGTGCATCAAAATGCAACCTACCAGCATATTAAATTTATGATGGCCATGTCCACGAACCAGTTAGAGCAATGCAATACCGTCAGAGGCCACTGCAGGAACTTGTGGTACCAATTTCCACGTAAATCCTATGCCACTGCTGCCAGCGCCTTGTTGCAAACCTACACCGATGTCAACCACACCAGCGTCGAAGGTTGCAAATTAGCATGCATCGGAGACAGCAGTTGTGGTGGCTTTGAAATTATCGTAGGCAGAGAGTGTAAACTGAAAGCAGCTGCGGGTGCACGCAGTAATGGCGGCGGTGACTACACGGACTTGCGCATGGAAGTGCAAGAGACAGCAGGTGTTACTGCATATTACTTGGAGCGTCCAAATTGCGAGTTCCGTATTTTGGGTACTCGTGCTTACGATGCAAAGGATGACGGCATTGACGGCAGATGGGGAGTGTCTTACGATCAAAAAGGTGGCGAACGTTGGGGATACCAAACTTGCCGTACCTCGATTACCGTCAAGAAGCTAGAGAAAATCGACAAAGATGATGTTGCCAATGGTGTCTACAACGATGTCGGTGAAGATTTTATCAAGGAGTATCCATATACCATCCTGATCCAAGACGAAGATTGTATCGATGCCACGATTGAAATGGAAGAAAGTGTCGCACAAGATACCAGTGCAATGGTCAGTTTGTCGGAGGCACAAGAGGTAGTCAAAATTACCGCTACCTCTACACCAGACTGGTGCAAAACCGATAATGGTCACTACACTGGCGAGCAAATGCAATCGCAGGATGGCGGTATTTGCTTGAGCCACAAACAAGCCTATCGCTCCGACATAATAACCGACACATCGCCATACGATGTATTGATCTCCAAGCAGCCACAATGTCTGGATGCCACTGGCACCGATGTGATCACGACATACGCAACCAAGTATACCTGCTTAAAAGCAGCGGAAGACGCAGGCGAAGCATGGGTATGGAAAGAAGCCGTAAACTTGGAACACAATGGCCGAGAAGCAAAATGTGTCGAAGTTGTCACAGCTGCGGACAAAACTGCTTGTGAAGCGGCAGCTGGCTTAACTAGCTACGATTTTTATACACATGAGTGCACGCGATACCATGTCATGACCGAAACCGAGTGCGGCACCGCCGGGCACCGCTGGGAACCAGAGAAACTTGCAACTGGCACCATGGCATATATTACCGAGAAAGCCTTTACTGCATTCAAAAACAATGAATTGACACAAGATGACCTAGCAGCTACTTTAAAGTACGAAGACGAGCGTTTGACGTGCTCTGATTTGGGTACCATTCCACAGAGCACTGGGACACAGCGTTCAAAATACGACCGCGTTCGTCTGGTGCTATGGGTAGATGTTCTACGGTTAAAAGATTTATACAACGAAGGCAAAGGTGCCAGTTCTATTATTTCACGAGGTTTACCGGTTGGACTGACCGAAGGCTACGATGCCAACTGCAAAGATTGCGAGGTCCGCGAGGTTGGACAGCACAAGCTAGAATCCAGTGATCAAGATGTCATATACTACAATGAAGTGACTGGCCAAGCGTGCAGCCAAGCTCTACTTGGCGGCGATTGCAAAGAGTATAGCTTTGCAGAAGGCTACCGCTCCAGTGGTATCGGCGACACGTTCCGAGGCCGTACACAAGCCGAGCGTGATGCCAGGAACCAAATCCGGCAAGTCGTAGGAAAGTACTTGGTTCGCGATGTTGGCTTGGACGAAGCTGCTGGCTTGGGCCAGGCGTTCTGGAACGATGATTTGACGACCATTTCGTACCTAGGAACGGCAACGACTTCTGTAAAACCCTTGGAAGAATCCGTGCAAGATTTACGAGAAAATTTCGGCGACAGCAAAATTTATTCACGCTACATGGTCGAATTATTCTCGGATTGCTTGGATAGGACCAGGGTACAGGAGCATAGTTCACGATTGGAGTTTCAGATATTCAAGGAGGGTCGATTGCATGGCGATCGTCTACGAGATGCCCTCCCAGAGCTAACTGGTGGACAGTGGAATGCCGGCATGACCAAGTTTGACGTGACTGCCGAAGAAGCAGACGCTTTGGTCACAACCACGGCCACAGCAAAGGACATTCGCACCGGTGATTTAGTGACGCTATCTGGCTGTAGCACCGCTGCCGATGATGCGAACTACTACGTATCTGGCACAAGCGAAGTTGCAGAGGTGACTACTTCGGTAACTTATAGCATCGATGCAACTCCTAAAAGACGGTTTACGGATGCCTCCACATCTATAGATTGTACTACAGAAGCAGACGCAGCGGCCAAATTGAGCTGTTGCCAAGCGGCGGCAACTGCTGCAGGTTCGATCGGCTTTTATTTGTATGACACTGGCGATTGTGAAATCTATAGCACTATGACTACTGATACAAGTTTTACAGATGGTAACTTGTACGTTCAACAATCCACTAGCACTCCTACTGGAAACTACGTAGTCAAAGCGACCCTAGCTGCTTTCCCAACCGAGCCTCGTGCAGTTGGAGCTCCGCTGACAGGTAAAACCTTTTCCAGCGGCTGTAAGATTGCACAGAAAGAAAGGGATTGCGATGGCTACTCCTTTGATATCCGTACCGATGCACTATTAGCAAAAGCTAGTCCAAGGTACGACAGCTTCCAAATTGATACACGCGATATCTGTGGACCGGTAGAGCTAGATAGCACAAGTTGTACGTTGAACGAACCAACTTCTTGTAACTACCTGAAACCTTGCGGAGGAACGATCCCAGAAAACATAAGGGATGATTTTGGCTGGCCTGCAACCTGCACGACTCCTAGCGGTGCTCGTTGCCAAATATGTAATATCGATACGCCGCAGTGTTACGATGGATTTGGTACGAATAAGCCAGACGGCGCCTTGGTTGGGCACACGATGCACGAAGACATGCAGTGCGCCGGTTACGACTACACGAACCCTGATATTAAATTAGGTATCACCGTAAAACAGATTGTAGCTGGGGACGAAAGTATTGATAATCTTGATTTTATTGATATCCCAGTGGAACAGCAAACCTATGGTAATATTTATGGCGCCGAATTGTTAGAATTCAGTGTCGGCTTGCGGCTCATGGATACAATCGATTACGAGCAAGATGAATACTTGACTTTGAAAGGCATTGGCTCTCGTACGGAAGTTATCGCGTGGTTGAAAAACAATCGTATCGGAGAGACCTATTCCTTGTCAGATGTGAGATCGCTAGGAGATCTTACGTTCCCTCAGCTTACGACCGAAGAAGTGATTTTTACAGTCCAATCTTATGATCGTGAGCACGATCCAAACAATTTCAATGTTAACATTGAATCTTTGAGCATCTGTTCCCATCAGCCACCGGCATACTTTGAACCCTTCATTGCATCCGGTTCTATCAATCGTAATTTAGTAAATTGTTTGACTGGACAACCAAATGCTGGCGTGGACGCCTTTGGACAAGCTTTGCCAGCTACTGGATTTGATTCCTTGGCAACGAGCCCAGTGGACAGTGATCCATGTGAGTATGTCTACAATACCTGTCCTCACAAGTCTGGCACTGGATACACCATGAAACGTGAAGTCGATGATTACTTTTTACTAGCGGACTACAGGCCCCTGTTTGGTGCCGATGGGCACCTGTTCATGCGAGAAACTTGCGATATGATATCCCTATCTAGGCATTTGGATCTCTTGTCATTACCAGACATGGGACACCCAGAAGATAATGATTTGGTTTATATCAACGCACGGAACACTCCAACGCAAACGGTGGATAATACCGTAGTTGCAGGCTCTGGCAGGCATGCAGTGGAAGCTGCTTGCATCAATCCACCAGCAGCTACCGCACTTGGTCCAACGGCGATACAATTTTACAAACCATTGGGCCCACAAGGGCAACAGATACCAGTGTCACAAACATTGGTTCGCAATTTCAAATCAATGGCAATCGAAGATGCCAAAAATTTAGAACGCTCGATTCGCGAAGTGATTCCATGTCGTCGTCTAGCTACACATGGCGATGATTTGACACCTGAATTTACGAATGCTGTCCTCTACGGATACGGTGATTCTCGTTCCTATGGGTCATTGACCGAGTACGGTGATAATTTTGAACCAAAGAGTTGTTGGAGAGATGGTTATGTGACTAGCTGTAGAGAGCCGCATACCGACGTGGACAGAACGTCTGCACTAAATACAGCAGATCTTTGTTTGGGACCAACGACGACTAAACCACGTTCAAGGGTTGGACTGATTCCACACAAGTGTGAAAACATGATACCTGGTAATATTATCGGTACCGGGGCCGAAGTGCAAGTCGATGGCGTGACCGTATCGACGAAAGACGAGTGCTGGCATCAATGCAAAGCACAACACTATGTCAAATGCATTTTTATGAGCGCAACGAATGAATGTCGCGGTGATAATGCAAACCAAGGAAACATACAGACGCTAGTGCCAGATGGTACATCAGCGGATTATATCACCAATTGTTCGGCTCGTACTTACGATATTGCTGCGAGTGCAGCTGGCCAATTCAAAGGTGTCACAACGGCACTCTTCAATGCAAGCACAGCTGCTGACTTGGAAGAAGCCGAGTCCATATGCGCTTTGGATGCCAACTGCATCGGCTTTCAAGAGAAAGCTGGAGCTGCGACTGCATTAAAGTGTGCTACTGATGCGGCGACTGATTTAACAACCGACGTGGACGTTCTTACCAGTTTTCCAACACTATACAAAGGTAGCTTTGATTCTTGCTTGGCTACATGTGTTGAAAAATCGCCAACGTCCGATGTAGTGGAACATAGTAGCACTGCCTGCATCTGCAAAACAGTAACTGTTGCAGGGACATGTGACGCAAATGCAGCAAATGCTGTGCCTGATCACTTCATTGTGCCAGGGAAATTAGGCGAAGCCGCAAGAGCAGTAACTTATGAATTTTTCGAGCAAGTCGATCCAGACGAGTTGGGAGAAGAGGAAGTATACTCGACACGTCATATGAAAGTGACGGAACACAATTGCCAATGGTGCAAATGGTCGAACACCGTTCCACGTGTGCATGATAATGATTCTGAGAATTGTATGACGAGCGTAGCAGGGCATTTAAGCAGTGCGACAAGTTTCCAAACGTATATGGATAACATTGGTGGATCTGTGAACTTTGAAGAAGAGGTGTGCGTGCAAAAGAATAATTTATGGCGTGAAAGTGGCACAAAACACTTACCTTGCAGATATCGAAGCCTACATGATTTTAAGGTTGATTCAGTATACGAGCCAGTCGGTTGGGTATTAACCGACGAGGAAAAAGCCTATCGCTTGAGCCCAAACTCGCCTAGCTGGGATGCGATTCAATTTTCCCCGGATGATGTTGGTAACATTGCCGATCACTGGGAGCCAGTTACAAAAGATTTTATCTTGCCTATTAAAGCAGAGATTGTGATCCACGGCTCCAGTTGCATTGCTGATTACGACACCACATCCGGTGATTCGGTCAGTAATGGCCGCCGTCGATTGCTTGGCAACAAGCAGCGCATCCACTTCGGTTTTAATAAAAAGAAACGTACATTATTACAGTTCGACGATGCCGACGCGATGACACCAGTTCAAGAATTTGGCGGCACGACCAGCTCGGCATTCAATATTGCCATTAGCGTCACCGCAGAGAATGTTGCGGCACAGAAAGTATTGGGACCAAATGGCCAAATATTAAAGCCAGGCGATCCTTTGTATCCAATTGCAGATAAAGATGCCGACGGTGACCTACAGGATGACATCTACGAAACCGTGCACAAGATGCACCAAGCAGATATCAACTGTATGGGAACCTTGAATACGATGTGGTTCGGCATCGCCTTTGGCCTTTATTATGGAACCCTCTTCTTATTGAGTTTGATTCTAGTAAATGTCCCAGACACGATTACAGGAAAACCAATGAATATTTTCTTTGACGTATTAGCAGAGTAAAACAAACTATATAAAGAAATAAAAATGTATATTAAACTAAAAAAAATATGAACTCTATAGGTTATACACATTTACTAGCATTTATCTTACACACGGTATCCGCAATCCTAGCCTTTATGTCACAACCAGATTCCGGTTTGAAATTAGGCAGATTAGTAATTGATGAAGTCCACTTCAATGCTGTGGCATCTACAAACGAAAGTGCTGCCCGTATCGATATAGTGGAAGCAGATCATATTGTATTTGAAGACATTAATGTTGTGCAACTTATTTTTACGAATGAAGTAATCACAGCGGTTTCGCATTTTATTGGTGTCATAGGCTTTTTCATGTATACGAGTTCTATGATGGCCGATGGTAGGCATTTGGAATCCGTTCGCCGTTACATCGAGTACGCGGTCACGGCTGGTTTACTGGAAGTGGCCTTGTTGGTTGGCCTGGGATCCACAAGTTTTTACCAAGCCCTCTTTATCATTCTTAGTAACTTTGCCATTCAATTAATGGGTTATATGAGTGAGCGCACAGACGAT
>NHEP01000214.1 GCA_002171515.1 bacterium TMED88
AATCCCCTTGCAGGACAAGGCTTTGAATCCCCAGCGCAAGTGCTTCCACCGTTGGCTTCGAATCCCCTTGCAGGACAAGGCTTTGAATCCCCAGCGCAAGTGCCAGCACCGTTGGCTTCGAATCCCCTTGGACAACAAGGCTTTGAACCACCAGCGCGTGCACCTGATCCGTTTGAAAGTGACATCATCATGCAACAACAGCAGGCTTTGAATCCCCTTGCACAGCAAGGCTTTGAATCACCTGCTCAACCTGCAATGCCAAAATCAACTCCGTTGTCAGCTGGTAGCGCGGCGGCCGCAAACGCGCCTCAACCGCCCTACAGTCCACCGCCAGCTCAACACGTCTCACCAGAATTGCTTCAGATACTAAATACGCAGACCATGCTGCTTGCTAGTATTCAAAGGCAACAGGAGGAACGGGTGCGAGAAGAGGTACGTCTCCGGGAAGAGCTTGAGCGAAAAGAAGAAGCTGCAATGCTCGCCGCTCAAGTCCGTGAAGAGCAACTCAAGGCCGTGATTAAAGAGACTGCTGACATTAAGGAACGTGAATTGAGGTACATGCAGGATAAAGAGTCGAAACGTCGTCAGATTAGCCAAGCAACAGAGTTGTCACTACCGGAGTTCAATGTTCAAAAACTATCGGCATCTCCGAAAGCATTGTTGTTTTACATGTCCGAATGGCTACTAGAAGTACAGATTACGCTAGCCGCGAGAGCACCAGACGAGGTCACAACGAACGTAGCAGACACAGATGGTCGCTTCGTGAAGACTTCGGCAGGCCAAGCCTATTGGAGCTGCCTGCACAGTGTGGTTCTCGAACAGTTCGGAAAGTTGGTCAACGATAACAATCATGTGTTCGATTCGTCAAGAGAGAGAAAGGAGTTGGTCAAAATAGAAAAGAGTGCGATGAGCGACGTGGGACAGTGGACACTCGGGCAGTTACGCGAGGTTCTCCCAAGCACGCTCTGCGGTTCACAAGGAATGGGATCACTGCTATCTGGTCAGCAACTCGTGGCAGCCCAAGATCGCTCCGGCGAAATGAATGCCTCGTTTTTGATTTGGAAACTGTACAAGTTCATTTTCTTACAAGAACGAGATACCGCAAAATGGACCAATTATGTTTCATCACACAGTTTCAAGGCGTGTACATCTCTAGAAGGCCTCTCGTTTGAGATATTGAAGTTCCAGAATCTGATTACATTCTCACAAATAACGGGTGCGCAATTGGATGCATGTAAGATGGTGCAGGTAGTACGGACGAACTTACAGGAATCGGAAAAGCTATGCGAATATCCGACTGCATGGAGAGATCACCGCGACGCGCTGGAAAGGGATCTTTCGGAAAACCAAGTACGCCCGAACCAGCTTCAACGCGCGCTGAAGATTCTGGATGACACTCTTGCATGGACGAAAAAGACGACCCCAAAGATTGCTAAGGTGACTCTCTCGAAGGATGACGCTGCAGGTACGAAAACCAAACCGACTCGCTCCATCAATGAACCCAAAGAGGAGAAACCCGATACCTCCTCAGCGCTTGCTCGCTCCGCGAAGGAGAAAGGAGGCAAAAAGGGCAAAGCTGGTTCAGATGTTTCTGGTTCTAAACCGAAGGGTAAGGGAGCTGGGGACGGAGGTTCAGTTGTTTCTAAAAATGATACACCGAAACCTGATGGCGGTACTCGTGACTGTTGGTTTTACCTCAATGGCGGTTGTTCGAAAGGAAGAGATTGCACTTACAAACATGACGATAGCAAACTTGGTAATGACTCTTGCAAAAAATGCGGATTCTTATTCATCTTTCACTCAGGTCAAGGCAAGCAACGTGTCTGCCCGGAAACGAGGGAATGTCTTAAAAAGAAGAAGGATGATGACGCTACGTCCGACGCAGGCAGTGCAGCTACTTCTAAGAGCGATAAGAAAGGCAAAGGCAAGGGAAAGGGAAAAGGGGGCAAAAAGGGCAAAGATGACACGGTTTCAGATGTCAGCCCAGATGACTCTGCTTCTCAGGTAAAAAGGAACGGCCGCAACTTGACTTGGTCGCCGAAAGACAAAGAGATTGACAAAACGATTTTTACCCCCAAGCCCATGACCTACGCCGATGCGCTCGTCCTTGGTACGCCTGCAGAGACGATTTCGACTCCTGTGGAGAATAATCGGACTACCCAAGTTGATGCTAGCTCAGAGACTGCGAAAAATGATGTTCAGCCAGCAAAGAAAATGACTGTTTCTGCAATGATCTCGTCAGCAGAAGAATCGAAATCTCAGAACAAGTCTCCTGATCTCGAAGAGCACCGAACGAATCTCAGACTCTTGATCGCACGCAAAAACCCTTTTCGTGATGCAACAGACTCAGCTTCGAAAATCTCGTCAGACGAATCTCAAGAATCTACCACCGCTAAAACGGAGGGGTGCCAGGAAGCTCTCTCCGAGGAGCTTGAGACGGAGGGGTGTCTTCACGAAGACACTGCAGGCGAGACGTCGGCCCATGACATGTTCCTTGCGATCGAACCCGGCTTTTCCCGGCGTACAACGTCCAGCGGAAACCCGGTACCCGTTCCCGAAAAACTAGCAGAGATAGATGCACTGATCGCGGAACACGTTGATGGAGGCTACGAAGCACTTTTCGAAGAGTACACCACATGCAAAGCGATTTTCGGAAGAGAAGAGATTAAAGAGGACCAGAGCGAAAAAGAGACCCCATCTGAGAGTGGCAGTTCGAACGTATCTTTCTCCTGCGAGCCTAGTGCTCGCGAGGCTGAGGGCATAAGCGTGTTGGGCAAAGAGAGATTTTCTCTTTTCGAGAGACTCGTGACGGTCGGAGCCAAGGCTCCGGTTATCGCGGCAGCATTAGAAATCGAGCCCTCTGCAGTACCTCAGTTGATGATGCATCTCAAGAAGAGTTCGAAACCAAAATCAGCCAAGAAGATGCGAGTAGTACACGACTATGCAGGAGCGTTCTTGAACGCGCCTGTACACACCTCTTTGCAAGATTCTTTTGAAGACCGAGTTAGCGGCGCCGAGAGCGACGATGCAGATTTTCTCAGCGAGATCGCACCAGTTTTCTTTGAAGCCCAGGAGGACCTCCCATGGGAGGATTGCTTAGAGGAACCGCAAGAACTTTCTCATCAAGAAGATTCGTTTCAATCAGCTNTNTCANGCGTAGAAGAACACTTGTACGGACTGCCAGNAGCCGGACTTGACCTCCAAAACNATGTAGATGCAGCAGACAGCTCTGAAGCACCTCCGTTAGTTGACAGCGACGGGAACATCGTTGAAGATAGCGAGGATACGTCTTCGAGCAGCAGCAGTTTCCGAGGAGGACAGTTCTCTGAGACCGGTGTTGTAAACGATTTTCTCAGCCAAGCGATGTTCAATCCAACGAATCCTTTTCACACGTGTTTTCATTGCGATCGAGAATGGTTCAGTCAAATGCCATGCCAGCACTCGGTGTTGTGTGAAACGTGCGGTAGAACAAAGTGTCCTGAGTTGAACTCGTCGAATTTTGGGTATGTTTTCATGCGAGGATGGAGGCAGGAATGCCAGCCGTGTCCAATGCTTGGTGACCCGGCTCACCTACAAGAGTCTGAGAGGCTGAGAGACAATTTCGGCGAAGCAAAAGATCTTTTCGAGAAGAACCAGAACAAGCTGCAGAGATCCTTCGGGTTTTCTAGTATTCTTTGGATCTTTTCGATTTTCGCAAGCCTCATCACCTTTCTCGTAAATACCTGCACAAAGATTACGGTCCCAAAAGAGATGCGCACGGGTTACTACAAGATCAAACGCAGTTTCAGCTACATGTTGATTTCAGTTTTTCTGTTCACGCACGTAGAGCACTGCCATGTAGGTTCTCGAAACGAAGTAGTTTACGACAACACACACCTACGCACCTCAGGCATATCTAGACCAGCTGCTAGGCCAGCACGACAGGCGTCTGATAGATATTTCGGTTTTATCGACAATGGGAGTGAGTATTTGGTCAGGCCTCCCGAAGAGGGAGATAAAATCATAGGCGAGTTGGTTCTAGAAGGTTTGGACTCAAATCCAGTCGTTTGTTATCGCACTGAAGAAGAAGAAGTAACATCTCCAAATGAAACATTAATAATGATTCCAGAAGGAACGATGCAAGTAGCTCTTGGTTTTCGTGTAGAAGGCGAGGGAACTGAAAGACATCTGGTTAAAGACGGGTTGCGACTAACAGCTAGATGGCACGAAGGGCATTTCTGGTTAGACCGGGACGACACTGAGTGTGCTCGAGATCTCTTGACGCGTTACTGGAAAGCTCGTAGGGGAAAAGAACTGCCAACCCCAAGAGAATTGCGACCGTCTGTACTCAGGTTGGGGAGATTAAGACAAAATTTCGATAAAGCACCTTCTTGGGTACACAACTTCACCACGAAAATGCTAGCCACCGGAGTAAAGCAAGAAGATCTCGTGAGATTCTGGGACAAATCTAATACTTTGCGATACTACTTATATTGTTGTCGAAATAAAGCTCAAGAGATTGTACGACAAAATCAGGCACGTCTAGAAGTCGAAGAAAATGTAACTGGCGGGGCACCCAAGAGAGTAACTTTTTCGGTAAGGCCCGCAAGACATCAACATCTGGAAATACCTCTAAGCCACTATTTCACTCACCGGCCTAAGTTAGCTGGATGCATCGGCTGTGAGCAAGGGAAAATGGAACTTACCCCCATCGTACGCACTAAAGTAGACCCAGCTGATAAGGGGATCGAAGGATCTAACATAAGGGTGGATGCAGATTACGTGGGTCGTACTTTTCCAAAGGGATCTGAAGGGAGTATCTATGGTAACGTCATGATCAGCGATGTAGGTCATTTCGTTATTTTTCCTCAGAAAACTAAAAACGAGCAGGACTTAGAGGACCAGGGAAAGAGATTTTTGTCACTCGCAGGGCTAGAGGCAAAGAAAGTCGACTTCAACGGCGATCTTGAATTTTCAACTTTTGGTTCATTCATCGAGAAAGAGGGCGGCACATATAACTCAGGTATCGCAAATAGGAGCAACACTCACGCTAGGGCAGAAGATGCGGTAAAGAACGCACTAGGAGCTATGAAGGCTAGCGCTCTCACGAGCGCTGCCCCGGCTAAAGACTGGCCCAGTCTCGCGAAAACACTTTCAGTGAATATTTCGAGAGAGAGCGGAGGGAAGTACCTAGGATTGTATCGAGGACCACTTTTTGTCCACGGAGAGTTATCACACTTGAAATTGGAGCCAGAGGTCTACACACCCCCACCTACACGACCAAATGCTGTAAAAGTTCAATTTATGCACTACAACTTAAACTCATCTCACGGCATCATAGTAGAGTTCTACGACGAGCATAAGCAGGCTAGGAGGCGAACCGAAGTAACATCCACTGCGTTTGAACAAGGACTACCCGATTTGCGACCGCAATTCGGATACGCTAGACAAACTGACGAAAAAGAACCGCTTTCCACGTACATTCAAGGACTTTTGGCACCAGAGGGAGAGAAAGAGACACCTCTAGAAGTACCTCCTGAGCGCAAGCTCAAGAAGTACGAGAAGGCACCAAAGAAAGCAGCCAAGCAGAAAGCCAGAGCAGTCGGAAATCAAACTTTTGTGTACGAGGACGATCCCGAATCAGTTTGGTTTGACGGATGGAACTACGCTTCAGCAGAAGAAGAATGGGCAGAAACATATGACTTCAGCCAGCACGAAACTTGCTTTGATCTCGGTCAAAGCGATGCACAAGACTTTGATGATGAACGATGCCCCATGGAGGTAGCAATACCGGAGTCTAGTCAGTTCTGCAGGAGAGCCAGGCCAGGGAGAGATTACGTTCGTTTAGTAAAGGTGTTGAAACCCAAAGAGATCAGCCAGCAGCCATATAACAAACTCGACTGGAACGCTGCCTATAAGAAGGAACAAAAGAAAATGTTTGATACGTTTCGCTGTTTTGACGCTAACAAAGTGATCGAGATGAGCGATGTTCCCAAGGGTAGCCAGCTGATACGTAATTTTGGAGTGCATACGGTAAAGGACTTCGACGTAGAAGCAGATTGGCAAGCCGGCTACCGACTTGTCGGTGGCGGCAATAACGTTCTTAAGAGAGATGACGATGGAAAATGGGTAAAAATAGGATCAGTGATTGACAAAACTCGTGACGCGATCGAATCAGCAACAATGGAGTCTACTAGGCTTTTCATTCATTGCAACAAAGCGAGGGGAAGGAAGATTCGCAAAAAGGACGCTGACGGAGCTTATCTTCAGGCACCAACTGACTCTTCTCGCAGGCCAGACGGCATTTTCGCTGAACTGCCACAGTGCATGATCCCACCCGACAGTCCCGCGCATTCTATGCGTAGGCCAGTGTTTGAAGTACTCACATCGCTATACGGCTTAGACGATGCAGGCTTTTCATGGGACGATTTTAGTCATCAAAAGTTAGAAGAAACAAATTTTCATGTGTATCACGATCTTTCTCAGTCTCTTTATGATCATTTTCCTCACGGCACCGACACGAGTGTTCTTTCCACCGAGAGAGAGTTGCAGCCCGACGAATACCCAAAAGATGACGGCCAGCTCAGTCAGTACGTAGATGACTTTTTGTGCAGCGAGGACTCAGATACTGGTGTTTTCAAGGAGCTTCTAGAAGCACTTCGTTTTAAACCATCTGACGACGACAACAAAGAGCCCGGCGACATCGGAAGATTCGTCGGAAGCGTATGGGAAAACGTGAACGCACCTCCTGACGAGAACGGAACATACCACTATGCAGCGCAGCAGATTAGTTACGTTAAAACGTTTCTGAGCCACGCAGAGAAAAAGATCATCGAACTCGGCGGAAAACCTCTTAGATATGCTGACACACCTGCACTTGCAAATGACTATAAAAAGGGAGACCCTGAACTAGACGAGGTTCCCGGAAAATATGCAGATATTTGCGCAAACATTGTATGCGCCCTTTTATACGTGGTCAGATCAACAAGATTAGAGTGCCTTTTCGCAGTTTGTAGAATGACGAGACACCTTACAAAATGGCACGTAAGACAAGACCTATGGTTGATTCGTTGTTTAGAATATCTGAACAAAACTTCCGAAATGAAATTAAATTTTTCTGTAAATCCAAAGGACTTTCACGAAAATGGTACCGCTGAACTCGAATCGTTTTCAGACTCGGACTTGGGAGCCGATACAACAAAACGTTCCACCAGTGGTGGACTCGGAATGTTCAAGGGAAAATTTACGAAAGCTCTCATAATAGCGTACTGCAAGCGCCAAGGAAGTGTTTCGCTATCTACGCCAGAAGCTGAGCTAGTGGCAGTAACAGTGCTAGCCAAAAAGATACTTTCCATTCACATGACAGCCCAGCGTTTGCTAAAAGTTGCGATTTCCTTGACGGTATTAGAGGATAATAGTGCTGCCGAAAAAGTGTGTGGAACAGGAATATCAGCCAGCATGTCCTACCTAAAACGCACCGTATCGCTTTCACTGGCATGGTGCAAACAAAATTTGAGAAAAATTATAGGAAGAATTGAAAGTAATAGGAATCCATCGGACCTAT
>NHEP01000215.1 GCA_002171515.1 bacterium TMED88
CGCTCTCTGGGTCACAGTCAGGGGCTCGGCCTCGGCTCATCGTGCTCTTTGGTTCAACGGAGCCGTATTCATCGCGATTCTTGGGGTTGGCACCCTCACCTTTTTACGTTCGGATGAGATCCAGCAAGACGCGACGCCGAGGACCATTTCCGAGCCTCACCCGGATTTGGGCTATCGGCCGAGTCCCGGTCAAACTCAGAGGATGCGCAAATATACCGATACGGAGACGCTATACGACGTGGTTTACACGGTTGGTGAGAATGGCTTGAGGATGCCTCCCCCCCACATCGAAGATCCCGAGAAGCCTTGCGTTTTGTTTTTTGGTGGATCGCATGTCTATGGCGAGGGCGTCATGGATGATGAGGCATTACCGTATCGCTTCGGCCTTGAGACAGGCGGCCGATTTCAAGTTCACAATTTCGGTTTCAGCGGATACGGTGCCCATCAAATGCTCGCCGCGATGGAACGTGGCCTTGTCGAGTCGGCGATTGACTGCAACCCACATCATGTCGTTTACCAAGGCGCTTACTTTCATATTCCGCGTGCCGGTGGATTGAGTAGTTGGGACCAAGAAGGCCCATGGTATGAACCCGTTGGCCCCGATACGGTCGAGTACCTCGGTCAATTGAAGGAATTCGAGGGTTCCGTGAGCTCGGATTCCGGCTTGATCCAAACTTTGGGCATTGATGAATTGATCTCGGGGCTTCACCGGCCGGCCAATGGCCACGACTATGATCGCTACATCGGCATTCTCGAAAATGCGCGTCGCCACGTCGAGGAAAAATACCCCGATGCGGAGTTCCACGTTCTTCTGATGGATGACAAGCGAAACGGGCCGCTTCCATTTTATGTGTTCGCGTGGAATCGCCCCCCTCTTCCGGATGATCTTCAGCAAAGGGGGTTTCATGTATTGCGACGCAGCGACGCTTTGCCGGATCTTTTGAATTCGCCCGAGCTCTATGAAATTCCTATGGATCGGCACCCCAATGCCAAGGCCCAGGCGATGATCGCTCGATATCTTGCTCGGGAGCTCACCGGTTCTTCCGCGCTTCAGGCTGATTCGGCTGAAAATTAATGGCCGGTGTCGTTCGTTCGCTCACGCGGATCGTGAGCGTTGGACGGGGACGCTTTGGTTCTGAGCCACACCGTGACGCCGAGCGCCGCCGCGAGCACCACGAGCCAGACCAGCCGTGACGTGTAGCGGCTTTCGATTTTNGAAAGCGCTCCGGTAATGAACGCATTGCCCAGNAANGCACTCNCNGTGGTGATGACNAGNCCGAGCCACCTTTGTTGAGCGTCAGACCGCAAACCGCGAGCACCGACAAAGCCGAGATAGCAAAGCGGCNCAAGGNCCAGCAGGCTGATCAAGAGCGCCGCNCCATGGATCAGGCGGGTCGTCTGAACGGGTAGGGTGCCTGCATCCTGGCGTGAGGACATAAAAGCGTCCATCTCGCCGGGAAAAATTCGGAGCATCAGGGCGTGCAGGCCCACCATCTCGTCATAGGGCAGCAGTTCAAAGCCGATCTGAAAGTCGATCAGTTGTTGGTATGTATTGCTCAGCGCATCGGCCGCCGCCNCAGCGGGATAGGCCTGGAGCGTTCCGTAGACAATTTCTCGGGCCTCTTCATTGAGGGCATCGAAGCCCCCGGCTTGGGAAATGGGGGCGTCATNCTTCCAGAGAAAGATGTATTCCGGCATGGGGAGTTCGTCGAGGTAGGCGCACAAGGCGTAGGGCTGCTCGCGGCAGCTGTCTTTGAGGTATTCGACCGCCGGTCCGTCGGCCACCAAACGGCCAAGGGGTAAAAAGTGGCTGTTGGGGGTGAGGGTNAANCGGCCAAGGGCTTCGAAGTTCACGGTGAGGCTGGCCGCGATCGCCAGTAGAATGGGCCCGGCGAGCAAAGCCGCCGACGCAACGAGACCGCGTAGCCCCGGGTGGTCGAGGAATGCGCGCGCGAGCAAAATGGTGCCAAGCAGCCCGACCGCCAACGGCACATGGGAATTGTGAAAGTGGATCGCCACCGCCGTTAACCCAAAGACGTAGAGGGTTTCGCGCACGCTGAGACGGTCCGCCCCAAAACCGAGTAAGAAGAGGCCTAGGACGACCACCGGCGTAAAGAGGTCGGGCATGATCCACGCCACCGTCCACGCCACGCTGCTGAACACGGCCAGCCCGGCGATCAGCGCCATGAAGCCAATGGGCGACACGCGACCGAGTACCACGCGCGCCGTGAGATAAATGAGATGAGATGCGATCAGGCCGTGGACGAAAATCACCGGCCACAAGGACCACTGCCAATGCAGCAGCCAGATAAACTCACTGTAACTTCGTGACCTCGCCCAGAAAAAGCCATCGTCCACCGCCAGGCCGATGTACGCCATGCTGTCCCAGAACAGCAGGGGAAAACCGTTGTAGAACGCCACCCATGAAAGCATCAGGGCGCCGAGCACAACCGCTGCGGCAATCTTGATCGAAGCTGCCTGTGAACCCGCCTGCATGCCGATGACCCGCGTCCAAAACCGTTGAGGCTCTCGAAAACCGTCGCATGTCTCCGGCCGAGCCCTCGCCACCCCGGGGCAAGTGTACGGCAGAAGCCACATCCGGCCGCCTGCTGAAATCTTGCCTATTCTTTTCCGTCCCAGTGAGTTCCTGTCCCCATTGAAGGAGTTGAAGGAGTAGGCGCCACCATGAGCGAATCCGAGGCCCAACTGTCTGAACCGATTTCCATTGAGTCCTTCACCCCCGAGCAAGAACAAGCGGAGGCGGGACGCGNCGTGCCGGCGGCCGACGAACTTGCCCTCGGGGATATCAATCCCCTGAATGCCCACNTGTTNAANGAGAACCGCTGGCAAGATCACTTCGAGCGGCTTCGCAAAGAGGATCCCGTCCACTTCAACGAAATCGAGTCCGCCGGGCGGTACTGGTCGGTCACGAAATACAACGACATCAAGACGGTCAGCTCAGATTGGGAAACCTTTTCCTCGGCAGAGGGCATCACTCTGGGCTTTCGGGTGGGCGCGCCGGCCCCGATGTTCTTTCAGCAAGACAGCCCCGCGTTCATTGCTCAGGATCCGCCCATTCAAACCGAGCAGCGAAAAACCGTTCGGCCCTCGGTGGCGCCCCGCAATCTGAAGCGCCTTGAACCGCTGATTCGACAGCGCACCGCCGAGTTGCTCGATTCNCTTCCGGAAGGAGAGACCTTCGATTGGGTGGANNCCGTCTCCATCGAGCTGACCACCGCCATGCTGGCCACCCTGTTCGACTTTCCCTATGAAGATCGCCGNTATCTCACCCGCTGGTCCGACATTGTTTTTGCCATCCCGCAGCCCGGCGGCGTTGTCGAATCTCAAACCCAGAAGCGCGACGAGATGCTCGAGTGCGTTGAATATTTTTCCCGGCTCTGGGAAGACCGCCGNAANCGACCCGAAGGCAATGACCTNGTGTCGATGCTGGTGCACGGCGAGGCCACTCGCCATATGGCNGCCGCCGAACATCTGGGCAACCTGCTGCTCCTCATCGTGGGCGGCAACGACACCACCCGAAACACCATGTCGGGCAGCGTCTACGCGCTGAACCAATTTCCCGACCAATACGATCGGCTCATGGATGACCCGGGCCTAGTTAAGAATTTGGTTCCGGAAATTATCCGTTGGCAGACGCCGCTTTCCTACATGCGCCGCACTGCAACTCGGGACTGCGAACTGGCCGGCAAGCCGATTCAAAAAAATGACCAGCTTTTGATGTGGTACGTGTCGGGAAACCACGACGAAGACATCTTCGAAAACGCGGACGCTCTCGACCTCGACCGCCCCAACGCGAGTCACCACCTTTCATTTGGGCACGGAACCCATTTCTGCATGGGGAGCCGCTTGGCCGAGCTGCAAATTAAGGTGCTGTGGGAAGAAATTCTGCAGCGCTTTGAAAAAATCGAAGTCCAAGAGGAACCGAGCCGAACCTTTTCTTCGTTCGTGAAGGGCTATACCGACTTGCCCGTGGTCGTCCGCCGAAAATAGAATTCTGGGCCCAAAGGCTGACGCGCGAAGCATCTAGAGCAGAAAGAAGAGCAGAAAGAAGAGCAGAAAGAAAAGAAAGAACGAAAAGACCAAAAAAAGCCGACAGAAAATCGACCGACTGAAACGGAGGAGTGGATGACGCCTCATTGGGTGGGCATGACGGGCACGGCTCTGGTCATGATCGCTTTTATATTTCAGATCGCGATTTTGGTCAGGAAACGCAAAGCGGGCGGGCTGAGTATCGGCTCGAGCGTTTTGAACATGACGGCCTCCACCTCGCTGCTCGCCTACGCGCTGCTTCGCGATGAACCGATGTTTAGCGTCATCATGGGCTTTCAGTTGGCGGCGACCCTGGTGATCCTGATTCTTCATCTGATCTACCGGAATCGCACGGCATGAGCCTTTCCGATCTCGGCGAGCATGCATTGGGCATTTTTGGCACGACTCTGGTTGTGATCTCGTATTTTCCGCAGATCAAGCATCTTTTTAAGATGCACTGCGGCGAGGGGGTGAGTCTCGGGGCCTATTTTCTGTGGGCCTCATCAAGTGCCATGCTCTGCGTGTATGCGGCATTCAGTACCGAATGGGTCTTCACTGCACTTCAGGGGTATCACGCACTGGCCTGCGTGGCGATTCTTCTTCTGGGTGCGAAATACAGAAATTCAAGATGCCCTTCGCATCAAGGGCAAGACTGACAAGTTTCTTTTGTGGGATGAAAGCTTGGATGGTTCATACCTAAATGGCTGATCAAGGAGGAACATTGTGAATCCGGTTTCGGTTCTTCGTCGCATTTTGGATCTGTCCCGTCAGTTGCTGCCCTTGCAGGGCTATTGGATTGCTCTGGTCCGTTTCGCGCTGGGCCTTTTCTTTTGCATCACAGGCGCCACGAAGTTGTTCGATGCGGCCGGGCGCGCTCAAATGGTGGAAACATTGATCGCCTCTGGGGTGCCCTTTCCCGAAGCCAACGCTTTCTTTGTTTCGGGGGTCGAATTCGTGGGCGGTGGCTTTTTGGCGATCGGCTTGCTCACCCCGGTCTGCGCGGTCTTGCTGGGCGGCGATATGCTGGTGGCCATTTTGACCGACCGGATTAAGAGCGTTCAAGGCGATACGTTTTTTGCCTGGCTCGACAATTTTTTGTACTTGCCCGAAGTCATGTACGCACTGATCCTGGGCTGGTTGCTGATCGCGGGTGCAGGCCGTTTCAGCCTCGACGGCCTTTTGGCGCCCGAGGAGTCCGGGGGGGACTGAACGCGCTGGGGCCCATCTCCCCTATGCGGTTCAGCCGTGACCCCCTCGGCGCGTGAGAGGCCTAATCGGCCACCTCGATCGCGATGCCGCCGACCGCTCGGGGGGCCCCGTCGAGTCCCGAGACGGCAAATTTGTGATCGAGCAGAGTCCTCTCACCGCCCGGGACGGCAACGGTCGACTGGGCGGTGGCGGGTTGGCCGGTGGTCCGCACNTGGTCATCGAGGTCACGCCAGGCGTTGGCCTGTTCCTTCGATCCAATCAGGAAGTCATCCTGACCGATCGCTTCGCCGGGNTTNAGNTGGAAGGCTTCTTCGAAGGCCCGGTTGACGAAGAGAAAACGGCCTTCTTCGTCCTTNAGATAAACAATGGCATCGCAGCNTTCAATTAATTTTTCCAACAGTTCAGCTTTCTCGGGCATCGNTCATCGTCTCCATCTTCGGGGNCAANCCGCTTCGCGGATTGCCGCCTGGGTCTGTCGTTCAAGCTAGCGCCGAACGATCGACCAGGCATTCCCGTCGAATTCAATCAAATAGCCAATGATTTGAGACTCGTAGTTCAGTGGAATGACCCGCACCGCCTGAAGGCTCTCGTTCTCCAGCGTTTCGATCAAGACATTGAATCGGTCATTGGTTGCGATGGTCGCGAGGTCGAGGTCGACGAGCTGTTCGAAATCCTCGGGCATCATGAAAAGAATGCGCCCGTTGGCGCTTGAGCCGACACGCATGCCCAGCCCGTCCATGCTGATCTTTTTGCGAGGCCCCTTGGCCTTCGAGCAGGCGAGCGTCAGCTCGAACGGGGTTGAACAGTTGACATCCTCGATGGGCATCGGAGCATGGCCGGCTGCAGACTCCACCGGCGCGTCGGCTTCGGGCAACCACTCGTTCTCGATCAAAACCGAGTCCTCTGCCCCTAAGCGGTGAAGTTCTTCGGAAACAAACTTTCGAATCGTGTGTGCTCGAAGCGCCATTTCGCCATGAACAACATTTTGCGATGTCATCTCACCGGCGATTTGCCACCATTGGTGGGCGCTTTTTTCATCCCAATAGACATGTGCTTTCGTGACGTCGTAGCCCGCCAGAGAAGCGATTTGTAGACCGAGTTTGTCCGCCCGTTTTTCATCTTCGGGGTCTTGGTAGCTCCTTAAGATGTTATGACCCATTTGGTGCGAGATCTCGATGGCGAGTTCCTCGTCGCCCCCGATGTAAGACAGAAGTCCAGATGGGATGATCATCGTTGCTCGGTTTCGCCTGTCCTCAAAAACATCGAGACCATCCCCAGGCTGCAGAAATGATCCATACGGGCAGCCGACGACTCTTTCCATCGTAATGTCGATGACCTCTTGATCCCGACGAACACGAAGCACCGGATCTTTCTTCTTCGACTTGCTTACTTTTTTAAAAACATCCTTCAGTCGCTTCACCCGCGACCCGTTAATTGACAAAATGACGTCATTGACTTGAACCCCTGCTTTGTCTGCTGGGGATCCCTTCGCCACCGCAAAGACTGTCACGTTCTTCCCGACCCCAAAAGCGTGCTGTATTTGCGCTTTTTGGTGGACAGAAAAATCCCGATCTCGCCCAACCATGGCGCCGAACACTGGGGCGGCATCTGCGTCGCAAACGGGCGCACCCGCCACAGCGAGCCGGTAGGCGACATCCGCTGTTCTCTGCTGCGCCATGCGAAACAGAGAGAGTGCCTCCTGTCTAAGGACTTCGTTTCGGGCCTTGACCTCCTTTTTGCTGACCTGAGGTCGATTAAGAGACCAGCGATTCAGGTTCGGCGTCAGTGCGTAGCCGTCTGCTTGCTTTGCTTTGATTTCGGCAACGGTTTGTTCGAACTCGATCGCGCGTCGAGCCGTTTTTGGATGGCTGCGTGCAACACCCCGTTCGATGGTCGAAAAGGGGTCTTGCCGAGCCCAGTCGTCCCAAATCTTTTTTGCCGAAGTCAACGGGTGACCGGCGAGGGCCGCGATATAGAGGCCGAGATAGTCGGCTTCGGCCTCGGTCCTTTCCGAGCCCCCGTTCACTAAAATGAAGTGAGCGAGTTCATGCCCGGCGATCACCGCCAGACTTTCGTCACTCGGCATTGAACGCAGTAAGCCTTCATTCAGGTAAACGCCCGTGTAGTCGCCAAAGAACATTTGAGAAGCATTCTTCATCGGAGACATATGGAAGTGCCCTTCAATCGCGCAGCCCGAGTTCACTTCAACCTCAAGCGTATGGCGACCGGTACGTTGAGCGACGGTCAGCGTCAAATGGCGCCGATCAGGGTTCTTATTGGCCCAGCGCTCAAGCGCGAGCTTGCGCTTCACTTCGCGACCATCGAGTTGGATGATGAGATCGCCGGCCTTGATTCCGGCCCGATCAGCTGCCAGGCCGGGCACGACATACATCACCCTGGGTTGTTCGCCGAGAGCATATTGATCCTGAATGCCCAACTGAAATTCGTGGTATCCGGCGTACGCATAAAAGTCGGTACTGATGGCATACAGCCCGAGCACTGGGACGGTTCTTTCTCCACAAAACGGCGCCGCAGCGATCCGGAGCGGCTCAAAGAGCCTCGAAACTCTTTCTTGACCCTCTAGATGGCGCTCGAACCGTAAGGCAACGAGGCGCTCGTTTTCTTTTTGTCGAGTGCTCTGGGCGGGGTTGGCAAAGGCTGTCACGGCTGCAACGACCAGACAAATGGGCGCAAAGGCCATTCTCCAGACAGGCCGATTGTCTTTGGGGCGTTGAGCGATCAGTTGAAAAAGGACCATACGTCTTGGTTATCCCTGTCTTGACTTCGCGTCGCAACCTAAAAAGTGTCACCCCGCAAAAGAAACTGGTCGGAACTGTTCGGAAGTGTCCGGTTGTGTCCGGGTTTGTACGGAGGGGTGGGGCAGTCTTTTGTGTGTAGAGCCCAGTTGTGTGTCGAAATCTTCGATTTTTGATTTATTCTGCGCGTGTTGCTCAAAGCAAGGGAGACACGATGGCGAACGAGAGGTTTGTAGGCTTAAGCCCCCTCAGCGTCGTTCTTCTGAAATGGCCTGGCTGGGCGGCCCTTGCGCTCTTGATGCTCGTGGCCTGTGCTCAGTCTCCCGCGCCCCAGGCCGCCAAGCAAGACGCGAGCGGCTGGGTCCGGATCGAATTCACGATCACCAAGACAGGCACGGTGCGGGATGCTGTTGTTGTCGAATCTCAACCCCCCGGTGTATTCGATCAAGTGGCGCTCCGCGCTGTTCGCCGATGGCAATACAAGCCCAAGAAAGTCGGCGGGGTCTTCGTCGAGCAACCGAAACAAGAGGCCGTCCTGACCTTCGAACCCAATTCTCCGTAGGGCTGGATCCAAACCCCCATCGCCCTTGTCGATGAGGGGGCACCCCCTCGAAAGCGGCTTTGCATTCGCCGTGAACCGGCCGGCTTCAGCGTGCTCTTCCCGGGGGCGTGTGCTCTTAAGGCCCCCCGCCGACCGAAGGGAGAGCCGCCCATCGAAAATCACCTGAGCCACGGTTCTTTCACTCAGAAGAATCCCCGATGGTTATGATGGAGAAGAGGCCCAGCCAGGAGGTCCGAAAATGAATCCGACGTTTTGGGTGCTTTCTTTGGATGTCCAGTTCCGCCGCACGACCTGGCTCTTCCTTTTGACGCTGTGCGGTCTTGTTTGGGCTGGACCCGGCTGGGCGCATCTCGACCCGCCCCGCGACCCGGCCCTGTTGACCCAGGTGGATATTGACTCGCTGGTTTTCTTGACCGACGTAGACGACGGCACCAACGGGCTGGCTGAATTGCGGGTCGTCTACACGGTCAATTGGGGAGGCGATCACGGTTCGACCGTGTACATGTGGAGCAAGGACCACAACTTCGACGATGTGGCGCCCCCCTACACGGCCGTGCCTCCCAATCTGACGATCGGGACCCACATGGAGTGCACTCCGGCGGCCAGCGTGACGGTGAACGCCAAGGCCTACGAGAGTGACTCCGGGGTCGACCCTTTCGCAAACCTCTTAATCGCCGCCGGGGGCGGGGCCATTGGTGGCGTGTTGGGCAGCGTGGCGCCCGGTCCCGGAACGGCGGCGGGCGCCGGCGCGGGNGCGGCGNTGGCGGCCGGTCTCCTCGGACTCGCAGCNGANTTCTTTGACTCCGATGATCCGCTCAGTCTTGGATCGGATTTCACNTCGACCTTCNTNGATTCGACCGTTCAACTCAGTCCCGGTCCGTGTTCGGAGGATTCGCTCGGTTCGATCGTGCCCGAACAAGACGGGTATTGCTCTGCTGCGGAGGAAACGGATGATTCAGAAGTCGCCGCTCGATACACCGAGTACGCGACCTACGGCGTCAACAGCCGCTTTCCTTTTGGCCGCAGTGCCTCGTATTCGGCCGGTCGCTACGCCTACTTGGAGTCGGCACTCACAGCGGCCGACTACATGGTGCTCGAAGCCGGGGGAACGAGTGATGTCTCCGCCAAACAAACGGCCATTCGCACTGCGGCGGTGGACTTTGGCCAGATCGTCGCCCAGGCCACCTTTAACGAAGGCTATGGAGCGGTGCTGAGCGCGGGTGTTCTCACCGCGGCGCAGAATGCACTGAGCGCCGGGGATCAGGCGGCCCTCTATGGCGACTATACGACCGCTCTCGACCACTACGAACAAGTGGGCGCGCTGATTTTGCCCGAGATGTTCCCCGAATTCGTGAACCCAACGGATCCCTGTGCGGTGGCCTCGGTGCCCGCGAGTTCTGCTCTCAGTCGCTTTGTGCTGATCTGGGTGTTGTTCTTAATCGGAGGCCCGCTGGGGTTCGTGGTCTATCGGCGCGGCTGGATCTCGCCGTAGCGAGCGTCGAAATCGCCGTTGGCCTGCATGTGTCCGCTCGCCTCAAAAAATGAGGCAGCGCTCGAAGCTGTCCAGACCGTCACGTCGTTCCTCGTCGTCTTGGCTGCGACTTAGCGATCCACGGGTGTGTCTGCGGCGGGTAAATTTTGGATCAGATCGGTGATCGAAAGAGCCAGTGCCTGGGCGACAGGTTCGAGGGCTTCGCCCCCTGGGCAAACGCGGTAGTGTTGGGTCCTCAGCGCGTCAGGGACCTAGGCAGATGATTTTTCGATCACATAAATCGTGCGTTTCTCGTAGAGCGGACCGCCTGCCAGTGACGCCCGATGCAGCCAGGAGATCGGTTGCTAATTGAAAACTCTTTTCTTTTTTCGCCGAAAGCGTTTTTCCGTTGCCCGAAGTCTTCTTGTTTTGGGGATCGCAGCGTGGGTCGCCTGCGATTCGGCCCCACCCAGCTTGCCAGAGGGTGAATCCTCTCCCCTGATTGTCTTCATTATCATCGACACGCTCAGGGCAGACCACGTAGGTGCGTACGGAGCAGCCGAAGACCTGACGCCGAATATCGATGCGCTGGCCCGCGAAGGGGTCGTTTTTGAGAATGCGATTGCGTCCTCATCTTGGACACGGTCTTCAATCGCGTCGATGATCACGTCTCGCTACCCGACTAAACTCGGAGTCCTTGGGCGCTCTGATGCAATACCCGCGTCAGCGGTCACCCTTGCAGAGGTATTGAAAGAAAGAGGCTTTACGACGCAGGGCATCGTCACCAATAGCAACGCGGGAAAGTCATTCGGATTCGATCAAGGGTTTGACCGCTTCATCTTCCCCGAGAAAACTCAGGGTCACAGCGAAGATGCTCAAACCTTCGTTGCGGAGGGCGTCACGGAAACTGCCCTTGAGCTGCTTGACGCTACGCCTCGGGGAGAGCCCACCTTTTTATATCTTCATTATCAAGATCCTCACGACCCTTACCTGCCCCACCCTGGCTTTAGCGATGCCAAGGGGCCGGAGGGACGTTTTAATGGATCTCGTAACGATCTGAATGCTCTGGACAACACTCCGCTATCTGAGATCTCGCAATCGGATCTGGACCATATTCGGAACCTTTATTCGGGAGAGGTGGCTTACTGCGACTACTGGATCGGAGAGCTTATTCGAGGGCTGGAATCAAGGGGCCTTCTCAAGGACACGATGATCATTATTACGTCTGACCACGGGGAAGGGCTGTGGGACCATGGCGTTCGTGATCACGGACGAGACCTCTACGAGGAAATGATTCGCGTTCCGCTCATTGTGTGGACATCCTCGGAGGAGAACCGGGGGGATCGCTTACCCGAGCCAGTGAGTCATCTTGATCTCGCGCCGACCATTCTGGGCGCTCTCGGCATTCCGATTCCAGCTGCATTTGAGGGGGTTGATTTGAGCTCGGCCATATCGGGTCAGCCCCAGCAAGAAAGGGCTGTGTATTCTGAGCTCAGCCTCGACGGCGCCGACTTGAAGGCGGCCCGTCATTCAGGGTTGAAGCTGATTCGAGGCAAACCGTTCGCGAAGCCGAGCAGAACGGTTGAGCTTTACGATCTAAAGAAAGACCCCGGTGAAACGGAAAACTTTGCCGCGGTTGCCAGGGACGATGCCACTCACCTTGAGGCAGATCTTTCTCATTGGGAGAAATTGCAGGAGAAGGACCGAGCGCGCGCAGAATATGTCAATCTCTCTGCTTTGGACGAGGATTCGATACAGAATCTTCAGGTTCTCGGCTATCTCGAAACGCCCGACAGTCAATCTTCTGAACTCTGGCCGGTTGTGGACTTTGCACGTGACTCGGGTCCGGAAGCACAGTTTATCGAAGGCTTCTACCGACATCATCGAAACAGGCGATGGATCGCTGAGCGGGCCAGGCTCCTTCTCGGCCGCCGCGGGGAGGAGGGGACGTGGCGGCTGCGAGGCTGGATTGATCTCGACTTTCACGGAGTTGAAAAGCTGACGCTCTCTGTCAGCGTGAATGGCGAGAAGCCGGTCAAACGAGAAATCCGCGATACCGGCTTCTTCATCCTTGAGGGGGGGCTTCCGGCGGATGACTCGGATGTCATTGACCTCAGAATTGAATGCGATCATTCATTCAGACCCGAGGAAGACAGAGAGCTAGAAGAGCAACGTAACCTCTGTGTGGTTGTCCAAAAGGTCGGTCTCTATTAAAGCGCGAACGGAGATCTTTGAACAATGCCCGATTCTCGTTTGGCCGGCGGCGACGTTGACAGCAGGTCATCGGGTTGGGCGATTGCTGGCGGGATTGTATTCGCCGCAGCATTTCTGAACGCGTTTATATTTGTCCTTCTCTATACAAACCCCATCATTGTCGCCGACGACTGGTACTTCCTTTCGGTTTTTCTGCGCCCGGCTCTTGAGGGGGACCTTGAGTTTTCCGATTTTTACGTCTACAGGGGGGCGGGAGACCATATTCAGCCTTTGCAGAAAGTCATTCTGTTGCTCCAGCTTCATTGGTTTGACCTTGACTACTCGCCGTCTGCGGTCCTTGGCGTTTTTGGTGCAGGAGCCAGCTCGCTGATCTTGGTGCCAATTATCTGGCGGGAGAGCGAAGAAAACGTTCCCGATCGCATCAAGTTCTTTGCTTGGGCATTGAGCACAGCCGCTCTCTTTTCAATGAACACAACCGGTAGCTGGCGCTGGCCGCTTGCCTCGTTGAATCATTTAACCAGTGCGATTTCGCTTGTATTTATATTCTTCACGTGGTCTGAGCTGCGTAAAGGGAAGTCAAATCGAATAGGCTGGGCTGTGATTGTTTTCACTTTGGTCGTGGGCGACGCGGCGGTTTTGGCGTCGAGTGCGATCTTTGTTGTTCTGATCTTCTGCTGCCTAGGTTCTTTTCGTTCTTCGAAGGCAATTCGTTTGGCTCTCTACTTCTTCTTGTCGCTCGTTGCTTCGCAGGTCCTCATGAGTTCTTTAGCGCCTGTCGTGGGAGAAACGGCGGAGTTCAGCACGGCACCCGATCAGATGGCGCACTTGTTTCGGATTTTTCTGTCTGAGGGTTGGTGGAAGTGGTGGGCTCTGCCTCTCTCGAATTCCGTCATTGCGACTGATCGGCTTGAGCACCTTTTTGGGGATAAGGCTGCTCTGTGGCAAATTTTAATTGCCCTCTCGCTATTGACGCTTCATCTTTTGTTTTGGCGGCGGTTTATTCGAGAGCCTACAAACGGCGCTAGTTTCTTTGCTGCTGCACTAATGCTTTTGTTTTACGGCCATGTAATCGGAATTATTCTGTTTCGAGTTTCCATATTCGGAACGCAGTACCTTGAGCAGCCCCGCTATCTTCTTTTTTATCAGTTCAATCTGGTTGCGTTAATGGTCATGCTTGCGGCCTACTTCAGGCCGCCTGCCAGCCTCAAGCTGAGAGGGGCCCAGAGCGCCACTTTCGGCTTCACTCTTTTGTGCTTCTTTGCATTACAGATAGAGTTTTCTCAGGCTTCTTGGGCAAC
>NHEP01000216.1 GCA_002171515.1 bacterium TMED88
AGTATCTCGGCTAACTTAGCCGTGTAACCGTGGCCCCTCAGTACCGTTCCAGTACGGGCCTCGGCTACTAGCCTCGATCGCGCTGCAGCTCAGCTGCCATGCCTGCCGTGCGGTGCTCCCACGTCCAGGTGGTAGCCACCGCCCTCACATGGATGCCGCATTGCCACGTGCGCAAGGTGTAAGAGTAAGATCGTTCATGCACTCATGTAATCATGCGTGCACGCTTGTCTGACTCCCTCACTCTCACCTTGCGCTCACATGGATACCGACACCCCCCCACGTGTCACCGGTGACGCGGAACCACAGCAATGCGGCACCTAAGGCTAGCCGTCGCGCCGCCTAACGCCCCCATGACCTCACACGCCCACGGCCCTCAGTCGCCGTACTTGAGGGTATTGTCACGCCGCGACATCTTGGCCTCCTCAATGGGCACGGCGTTCGGCGGGTCCCCATCCTTGTTGCAGATGATGTGGAAGTGACGCAGCCAAGTCTCCAGCTTGAGGTACTTGGTGTATGGGTCCGCCACCTGGTCGCGCTCACGCACCTTCAGCGGCTCGATCTGTTCCGCCTGCTCGGCCTCTTGGAGAGGAGCAGCCCGCCGTAGGAGCCACGTCGAGCGTCTCACCGAGCGGTCGGACGTGATCGCAAACACCACCGAGCCGGAATCGAGGAGGAAGGGACACGCACGCCCACGACGAATCATCACCTCTTGCAGCACGCCGTTGATGGGGATGACGCACGTATGGAGCGTCCCTGCCGATGCCATCTCCGACGAGTGCACGTCTGGGCACGTGAGCTGGATCCGTTGGGCTATCTGCATCACCGGCGCTCCCGCAAGCATCACCACGCCTCCTGAGACGCCCTTGCCCTTGGGAGATGCGTCAGTGCTTGCCCACTGGCGATACTCACGACGGCCCGCAGTGAACGGGTTGAGCATGGGCTGGTCGCCCTCCAGCGTCGTGCAGTCCTTGCCGCCGTACGGGACGCCCATCGAGTGCGCCTTGATCCACATTGCCAGGTGACGGAGCGCCCGCAGGTGGTTGTGAATGGGGTTGCCGACGCAGAGCTCGTTGCTCGGCTGCCCAGCATTGCCACACAGGATGTTGTTCGGCCCGACGACCTCTGGGATGACGTTGCCCATGTAGATGATCAGGCCACACGCCGTGCGCGAGATCTTCTTGAGCCGCTCGCACTCCTCACGATCAGGATGCCCCTCAGGCGGCGTCTCGCCGGGCTCGAGCTCGTAGAACCAGTCGCACGCCGCATGCTTGGGCTTCACGATCACCTGCCCAGCGAGGAGGAGCTCACTCAGCTGCTCGATCTTACGCGGGCATGACATGCGGATCTGCCGGCCCAGCTGATCGACGGAGAGGACGAAGCCCAGCGACTGCGACCAGCCCAGCTTCATCTTGATCTTGTAGCCCTTTGGGATGCGCTCCGGCATCTTGAGCCTCGGCGACCGCGCGAACTCCTCGCCAGCGAGCGCACCTTCGAACCGCTCGATGATCACCTTGCTCGTCGTCATCCCAATGCCGTCGTCCACGTGCGTGCCAGCCAGCGCCCAGCCCACAGGCATGCCGTTCAGCTCCTCGCCGGCGTGCTCGTAGCAGTACTTGAGCACCTCGCCCAGCCCCACGTCGGTGCCAACTAGCGGCGAGTTATGGTACATGACGACCTTGGAGTCCCACAGCAAGGGGACGATCTCGGCGATGCGAAGTAGGATGATCTTGTCCTGCTCGAAGAAGGTGATGGCGTCGATGGCTCCCTGGAGGAACGACTTGAACTTGCACACCATCCGCTCACCCGTCACCTCGTCCCTGCGCATGAACTCACGCGGTGGGAACGCGAACTGCGGCGGCAGCTCCTTGCCAGCCGGGTAGTCGTCACGCCGCGTGCACTGAAAGGCGTCCTTGAGGTCCCACTCGAAGAAGTGCAGGTAGTCCATGTACGCCGCGCCGATCGCTGGGAACATCTTGAAGGAGGACATGCGCATCTGCTCCGCAAACGACTTGTAGACGTCGGGGTCCATTGACGTGCCAATGAGACACCAGCGCGGATTGAGCTTCTGGAACGTGCCGTCCGCGTCCCACTTGATGCGGTCGGCGAAGCGTGAGTTGAAGATCTTCGTGTCCCACTCAGCCGCCTCGGCCCTCGCGCTCTTCTCGCCGGCCCACTCGAACATGTCAAGCGCCAGGTACTCCTCCCACTTGGCCTCGCGCGCCGTCTTCCACATGTCGTGTTGCGGCGAGCGGATGTACTCGAGCTCGTTCTGCGGCTCGTGCCATAGGTGGGCGCCCGACACGTCGTAGACGGGCACAGGCAGCTTGACCATCTCGCCGTTGCTCACCGTCATGACGGACTTGGTGTTGAGGATGGAGTCGTCCCAGATGTCGTACAGCACGTCGCTCACCACGTACGACTGGCCCGTCAGCTCCTCCACCGTCACCTCACCGATCTCTTCCTTGTGTCGCTCGATGAGGTCGTTGAGCATCATGACAAGCGGCTCGACCTTCTTGGTGCCTGCACGCACCTGCGTGTTGTGGGTTGAGTGCCAGTAGCGTGAGTCATCGGCATCGTACTCAACGCCCACCTCCTCGGTCAGGATCTTGTCATCACCGACTTTGGCTGTGCCATCTCGGACCCCGAACACCGTGCCTTCGTACCACCCCCTCGGCCAACGCTTGGCCTGCTTCTTGACCGTCTGCCAGTAGACAGCCACACGATCGTCGACTGCCCACGTGTAGACGCGCTTGTCGGCATCACTCGCCGGCTCGACGTGCAGGCGGTCCGCCAACTCAACATAGGCGGGAAGCTGCGTCGGTTGCATGCATGCGCCATCTTTCAGTTGCGCCTCCAGAGGGCAATTTGGGTGGGTTTCAGCCGTCGCCCCTGCCACGCCCGCAAGCGGCAGAGTCTCGGTGCAGTACTTGTGCAGGAACGTCATCGCCAGCAGCTTCGCATACTCCGGCGTGTACTTGCCCGTGCCGTGGCTGTTGAACTTGTCATCCTCGTTCTTGCCTGGCATGATTGGAGTCTTCTTAGCATGAGTCATCAGGCTCCCCACGTTGACCTCGGCAAACGGCACCGTGAGCTCGTCGACCGACAGCACCGTGGGCTTCTTGGATGGTTCACCGGCCGCACCTCGGTCATGCAGGATGTCCACCAGCCCGTGCTTCTTGGCCATTGCTGCGTACGCAGGGAACTCACGCATGGTCACATGAGTCTCGTGGCCCTTGCTGGCGTGCACCTCGCCCTCGCCACGTCCAGCCGGCAACTCAGACACGAACGTCTTCTTCTTGTCGAGCGTGGCCTCATACAGACGCACCACGTTGATGGTCTCATTCACCACCTTCAGGGTCTTGGGAGGGAGGTTGCCGTCACCGTCAGGAATGCCGCCAGGATGATGGACATCAAACATCACGTCGTTGTCGCCCTCGAAGTGCAACGACGACCATGGCGCACAGTTGACAGACGAGATCATGCCGATGTACATGGGCGCATCGATGAGGCGTAGTAGCCCGTCCACCACACGAGGAACTCCTGTATGATGAGAGTAGCCGCCGAACACGTAGTCGATGCGCAAGAACAGGATGCTAGGCTCCTCGGCCATCACAAACCAGCCCGTGTCCTCCTTGCGCGGCTCGCCACTCTGCAGGCCGATGACGAACTTCTGCTGGGGCCATGGTGCCGATGGTGTCCACATCACCGGCTTGAACTCCTTGCGTGCCTCCTCCTTGCTCTTCTCCTCGGCCAGCGCAGCCATCTTCGCAGCATCGAGTCGTGCTTGAGCAGGATGCTTCTCCGTCGCATTGTCGAACGGCACTTCGCAGTTCGGCTCGATCTTCTCAATGGTCTTCTCAGCGCCTCGCCCAAAGGGCTGATGGGATGGATGGTCACGATGCGTCCTCGCCATCACCTCTCGCTCGTCAACCACGATCGCACCAAGCGGCGTCGCCACGTAGTCATCGCCAGTCCACACAGCGCAGTAGTTGTCCGACTTGGTGTCGTCATGCACGCCTGCGTATACGCCAGGTTTGGCATGATCGTCGTACTTGCTCCTACCTGTTTCGAGGGTGATCAGCATCTTCAGCGGTGAGCCAAAGCTGAGCAGCATGCACCGCGGCGGAGCCTCGAGCCCAAGGTAGATCATCTCTGCTGACTTCAGCACCTCCTGGCCGTTGATCGTTAGCTTCTTTGCCAGCTTGTTGCACGCCGCCTCAACCAGCTTCCATGCTTGGTAGAAGTGCATCTCGTCGTTCAAGTCCGGAGCCTGCTTCAGCATCGCCAGCGACTTGGGCACGTCGTGCATGAACGACGATTCTGGTTCTGCAACTCCTTGGTGGTAATGCGCCGCTGAGAACTCGCTCTTGGTCTGCATGGACGCGTGATAGTCGATCATGAGCTTCGCCTTCTGGCCTGGCAGGTTGTCGAGGCGGATGATGTAGATCTCACCATGACGAGGTCGGACGTCAGCACGCAGCTTGTTCTCGATTTGGATGCACGCCTCGGCAGTCTTTGCGACCATCCCGTAGCTCTCCTTGAACCCTGAGCCCTTGCAGATGTATCTCATGATGTCCTTGTAGCCCTTCACCGCCGACGGCTTGCGGAGGCTGATTGAATCACCAACCCACACCTTGCCCGGCATAGGCTTGGTCGCATCGACGAGCGCCTTGAATGCAGGATGCTTGGGCTTCACCGACTCGCACACGCCACATCCCTCTCGCTGGAACTGCTCGAGGTCGCTCGTGGACAGCACAGGCATCTCAACACCTGCGGCCTTCATCATGGCGAGAGTCTGAAGCTGAGTGGGCAGGCCAGGATGTCCCAGGATCACGTGCATGCGACGCAAGTACTCGACGCCGGTGAGCTTTGGCGGCCGCCCCATGCTTGTCGGCGTCAATCCGGTCGCAGCAACCATCGTCAGCACCTTCGCCGAGATGCTCATCACGACCCCACCATGTGGCGGGCACTCGTCGCAGAAGAAGGAGAACTTGTCTTCTGGCTCGCACTTCTTGCCATCATCGATCGGCTGCTTCACCTTGTCCGCCTGCACGTAGTGCAGCTCGAGCGAGCACGATGAGCTTGGCTTGCTCCGATTCGCCTCATCCTGCTCGTACTCCTTGAGCATCTTGCAGATTGTCGCATGGTCGGTGATGGGCTGGACTGACCACCAGCCTAGTCCGTTGCTTGACACCTCGAGCTCGAACTTCTCGCCCGTCGACTTCTTGACGTACCAATGCTCCGTTGGCTCATCGGCAGGCATCACGATCGTGTACCCGCGCTTCTGCTGCTGGGCCTCGGACAGGATCCATGGGATCTTGCACGTCGGGGCATGGTGAAGTCGATCTAGTCGGTTCTCAGTCTTGCCGTGCTTGTCGGTTCTCTTGTACGCGTACACGTGCGAGCCCAGCGAGGAGAGGGCGCTGCCTTCATCGCCCACTGCGAGCTTGCCCGCGTCCGACTTAATCTCCGTGCCGGGTACAGCACCTGCCAGGGACTTGGCACATCCCACGGACGCACCGTTGTCCGACAGCATCGGCTCCCATCCGTCACGCGCCGCCGTGATGTTGGCGACGAGAGCCTTGTTGCCAAGCTTGCCCACCACCTGCACTTCCGCTGGGATGGTGAAGATTGCGGGGTCATCGAGCACGCGTGGCGACTCACCCAGAGCCCCCCCGTCGACAGCACTGCTCGAGACCCCCCCTGCTGCGGCAGGGCTAGGCATCGCCCCCCCTGCTGATGGCTGAGGCATCGCCCCCCCTCCTACAGGCGAGGTACCGCGCGCGCGCGCATCTTCATCGGCGATGTACTGTCCCACAGCGCGCGTGCGCTGGAAGATNACNTCCATCTGNCNNGGAGACGTGTCGAAGAANGCAGCNAGCGTGCGNAGCAGGCGCAGCTTGANNNCTACACTCGCACGGANCAGCCGCCTGTAGACCATCGCGAGCAGCTTGGCCATGAGNCGAGCCATCGCCGTCTTGGCGAGNGGCGAGAGCTTNGGGCCAAAGATCCAGAGCCCCATCGCGATCGACGAGATCTGCCAGATGTTNAGATGCTCACGGANCGACACGACCCAGNNCCACACCGTGGAGAGCACCTCCCAGGANTTCTTCTTGGTCTTCTCCAGGCTNAGCCCCCGAGCATGGTCGAGGATGCGCAGNGTGCGATCNAACTGGTCGTCCTTGCGCACCACAATCGACGACTTCTTGGCAGACGCCGCAGGCGCCGCCTCCGCTCGCGCACTCTCCGAGCCGATCACGTTGACCGACTGCTCCCGCACCGCCTTGTAGTAGGTCTGCAGCGGAGAGCCCGACTCCGGGGTCTGCGTCTTGGACGACGACTGCGACGGAGCCCTCTGCGTCGTGTCGGAGAGCGCCGGGCTGCATCTCGAGCCTCGTGCATTCGCCTCTTGCATGCTCTCCAGCATGGCACGCATCTCCGCAAGCTGCGCTGCCATGTCGTCGACCTTGTCCGCCTTGACCCTGAGCTCGTCACGCTCGCGCTTCGCCTCCACGAGCTGCTCGTACGCGAAGTTCTCACGCGCGCTGACGTCCGTCAACTCCTCGGCCTTCGCTGCCTCGTCTTCAGTCGGGATACGCTCCACGACCATCTCGATCTTCGTGTCCGTCATGACGCCGTCCGCGCCGACCATGTTGATGCCGACGCCGTCGCCCGTCACGCCGTAGGCCGCCAGCCAGTCGTGCAGCTCGCCAGCCGTCGGCCCGTCGCCGCCGAACAGGGACGTCATGGCAGGACCCATCAGAGCTTGTACCTGCGCAGTGCGCTTCTTGTCCTTGCCCTTGCCGCGCTCGCGAAAGGACACGCGGATGCCCTTGAGGTTCGAGAGCGTCGGGTTCTCGCGGTGGTGCAGGCGCATCGCCTCGGCATACAGCCTGGCACTGTCGGAGAAGCCGGACAGGTCCACCGTGGAGTCCTTGTGACACGCGCACTTCTTGTGCAAGGGCAGCAGCTTCATGGCCTCGTTGTTCGGATCATTCGTGCAGTCGAAGCACTCGCAGTTGTTACACAGAACGGCAGCACGCCGCTCCGCCGTGCGTGCATCGCGCTTGGCCTTCTTCTCCGCGCGCTCACGCTCGGCTTCCGTCGCCGTCGCACTCGTAGTACTCGTAGACGTCGCCGCCGCGGCCGGCATCTTGGTCTGAAAATGCACGGCCTTCGCACTCCGCTTCTCGAGCCCCAGCGTCTTGCCGTAGTTCATCACGTGGCGCAGGCACTTCTTGTAGTCCTGCACCATCGGGCTCTCCTCGTTGACGAGCTTGACGAGCTCGGATCGCATCTTGACGATGTGCGCGTCCACCGGCGCCTTCGGCATCACGCGCACCATCTCCTGCCAGAAGAGCTTCAGGTTACTCTCCTCATTGCCAGTCAGCAACAGCCAGTCGCCGATCAACTTCTTGCCGAACAGGTAGAAGTCCTCGTACCCCGCGTCGCCTGGCATCTTGAGGCCGGCTATCTTGGTCCGCAGGTCCGACTGCGACTCGACGTCATCGACGTCGGCCTTCTCGTCCAGCATCTGAAGGTAAGCTACGCCATCCGCCCTACGCCCATCGGCAGAGCAGAGCGCCAGCGCCGCCGCTATGTCATCGTCCGGGTCGACGTTGTCGATGCGCCAGTCGACGGACTCATGAAGCATGTGCCAGAGTACCGTCGCCTGCAGCCACCACTCGTCGACCGCCGCCTTGAGCTGCTCACTCGAAAGACGAGTCTTCGCCTCCTCGCCATTCGGAAGACGGAAAACATTCGGAGGTACCGAGCCCTCCGCCGTAAAGAGGTGTGCCAGGCCCATGGGCTGTGCCAGCTGCACGAGCTCCGATCGCCAGGATACATAGTCATCGTTGTACCCCTGGCTTGGAGCCCACTTCTTCGTCAATCGCCCATTGCCTGACGCCTTCCGGAACTCGGTCAGAAGGTCGTTGATCTGTTCGCCCGCTACCATAGAATAAGTGATCCTACAGCACCAGGTCACTCTGGTGCCGTTTCCAGTAGGATCGGGTACAGTGTAGAAGCTGTACCAACCGTGAAGTACACGCGCGCTCGGCGCAAGCCTAGTACCGCCACAGGGCCAGAATCACGCTGCCGAAGGGCCGACGAAGATGGCAACCTAAATACCGAATGCCGCACGATACCGTCGACAATGCCATCGGTATTTCGTCATCTGCGTCTCCCCGCATGCCTCAGCAGTATCTCGGCTAACTTAGCCGTGTAACCGTGGCCCCTCAGTACCGTTCCAGTACGGGCCTCGGCTACTAGCCTCGATCGCACTGCAGCTCAGCTGCAATGCCTGCCGTGCGGTGCTCCCACGTCCAGGTGGTAGCCACCGCCCTCACATGGATACCGACACGTCGCGTCTGCAGCCAGCGCGCCCGACGTTCACGGATCACGCGTCTCCGCGCGAGGCGCGCCGACGCGCAGCGCCGTCCCGCGTTTGCCGAGCCCTCCGCCCATGCGCCAGTGCGACCAAGCAGTGGCGGTGGCTGGGTCGCACATATACATGCACATGCATACATATAGGGGCTCGACGGTGCATGTGCATGTGCGCATGGACGGGGCGTGTGAACGCGCCCGTCCGGACCCCGGGTGGCTGTACCGGCGTTCGCGAGCCCGGAACGCCCGAGGGTCCCGGTGTATCTGTCAC
>NHEP01000217.1 GCA_002171515.1 bacterium TMED88
AATCGGTCACCGACAAAACTCATCTTAAGAGGGAGGATCTATTCTGGCATTCCGTCGATCAATTCAATGCAACATTGCTTTTTCATTGAGCTGATTAATTTTATTTTGTGTCTGCTTTCTTTTCATCACGCAAATTGTTGGTGCAAGAGTCACTCATTGGCTCTTCACAACCTGTGTCAGCCTTGAGGATGAGATCAGGTTTTCGATCTCATCACTAGCGCAGAAATGTGTGCAAGGTTTGGGTGTTGACGCAGCGAACAGGCTTTGAAAGCTTCTGCAGCGCTCCCTACCGTCTTGGTTCATCTCGTACGGCAAACGGCGTGGAGTCCCATTGGATCTGCCGCTCAGACCCCCTTCCCCATCCACCTCTGTCTGGAGGCTGTTGACCTTCTCTGCTCTGCAGCCACTGACTTTGGCTCCGAAGGTTGTGACCTGGGTATTGCTGAACAGGTCGAAATCGAGGTCGATTTCGAGAAAGCGGCCATCACGACAGTGATGCTTTGAAGTGCTGGTGCTGGTGCTGGCCGGAGAGATCCTTGACCGGGGCAATGTGCTCCTCCATTCGCTGAAGCTGCGAGCGGTACAGCCCATCGAGTTGATTCACCACCCCAGCTAACGCAGCAGCGGCATGGAGAGGGTTCGGCTCCATGCAGTCTGGCTTCGACAACGACCCACGACTGGGAGCAATGCGTCTCTGCAGCTTGAAAGCGATGACGCAGTTCATCAACACTTCATGTCAATTGTGTCCGATCACACCGCATGTTTGATCGGAAGACGTCATCATCAACGAACGTGTATGGGTCAAGCTGACCAGGACGCGGAATCCAAATAAACGGACAAGTCAAATGAGCCGAAGAGGAATGCATCCCTTGTTGATGGGTTTAGACAAGCCCAAGAGCCAAATCAACGAGAAGAAACCAGTCGAATTGTCTGGATACGAATCAGCTCAGCGCAAACGTTTCTTGCGCGCTCAAGCAGAAGAGGCCGAGCAGAGCAAGGCCTCCTGAGCTTCGGGCTCAACAGCACAGTGCATGAAGAGGGGGGCGACAGAAGCCGCCACCGTCCTCATGACGTGGGCGCCCCACCAAGAGCGTGTCCCACACACCACTGATGGCAAAAGAACTGAAAACAGTCAACCTCCCTCAAAGCTGATCAGTCAGTTCTGGGGGTGACTGCCCGTTCTGATTCAGGTCTCATCGAGGGGATCAGCCCAGGTCGAGGCAGGCCAGTGCATAGACGTTGCCATCCTGCCCTTGCGGTTGCTGCATCACGCCCTTGTACATGCGCTCCGTTGTGGCCATCGGATGGGGCCTTGGGCTGATCTCATGGCGTTCGTCGTATCGCTGAATCGCCTCGAGGGAGACGTCGCGCAATGGCACAACGGTGATGTCGCTTCGGCGCAGAAGGGTGGTGTTTGGGTGTTGTGATTGATCGCTGAGGCACATCTTCTGCCGGCGTGTGGTGACGCAGTCCTTCTCGAAACCGGCTTTCTCGTAGAAGCTCACCCTCTGGACCGCAGCTTCCAAACCGATGCACTCCACGTTGTTCAGCGTTTCAAGCGCGTGTTCCCACAAGCGACTCCCCACCCCCTGGCCCTGATACTCCGACTTCACCACAAACAGGCCGATGAAGGCATAGCCGGGGTTGTAAGTCACCGCAGCGATGCAACCCGCAGGCTCGTTGTCTAGCCATGCCAACCAGATCCCTTGGCGATCGGTGTTGGCATAGATCTCGATATCGCCCACCCCTGGAGCGAAATCCTTTTCACGAGCCAACCTTGTGACAACGTCTAGGTCGGAAGGCGTGAATGGTTTGATCTCCAGCATCAACCCTCAGGCGGCGTCAGGCGGCAAGGAGAATCGAAGCCTCACTGGTTGGATAACGACGCACGTAGGCGTTGGTTTCCATGGCAACGATCCGTGCTTCTTTGCGATTGGCCGCATGGAGTTGCAGCGTGTGTTGGCTGCCGTCGTTCTTCTTGTATCGAACAACGAATGGATGTGCTGTGGAACTCATCGGCTTGTGACCTTGAGTGCGATCCGCAAGGTTGCCGGCCGTAGGGCACAGGCATGGGCGTGGAATGGTCGGTGGGTCCCCTCAACAATGAGGCTTCCCATGGGTTGAGCTTGAGCAAGGTCGAGCTTCATGGCTTTGCCTCGAATGCAACCGTCTTACTGCGTCTGAAAGTGGGTCTCCAATCCCCATCTGGGGACAATCGAATCCCGGGCTGGCATTTCGCTCTGCTTTGTTCTGTGAGGTATGTCGCGATCGCCATAGCGATGGCATCTCCACTGATGAGTCGATGATCCGTGAGCTGCTGAGAGCGATTCGGCAGAAGTTGAGTGATGGCGTGATGGATCAGCAACCAAGGCGTGGTCAATCAAGTGAACTCTTCTCTGGAAACCGTGAAAACCCATGGGATGAATGCCACCGGCAAACTCGGAGCCCAGGAGCGCAGCAACTGGTGGTGAAAGCGATGGGCTACGGCTTGATCGCTCCGCAAGGTTGAGCACTCGTGACCGGCAGCAGCCATCGCCCAAAGCGGGCATACATGGCAGGAATCACCAGCAACGTGAGCATGGTGGAGGTGATCAAACCACCCAGCACCACAATCGCCAGTGGCTGGAGAATTTCGTTGCCAGCGCCAAAGGCCAGCGCTAGAGGCAGCATCCCCAGCGAGGAGGTGAGAGCTGTCATCAGAATGGCGTTGAGCCGCTCCAGGCTGCCGTTGCGGATCAACGCCATTTGCGCTTCTCCGTTTTGATGCCGCCGATTGAAGTTGTCGACCAGCAAAAGGCCGTTGCGCACGGCGACACCAAACAGGGTGATGAAGCCGATCAAGGAAGCCACCGACAGCACCCCGCCGCTGAGCAGAACGGCGATCAAACCGCCCACAAGGGCCAGGGGCAGGTTGAGCAGAATCGCAATCGTTGCTGGCCATGAGCGCACGGCAACCACCATCAACAGCGCTATCACCACAGCCGCCAGAACGCTGTAAGTCACCAAGGAGAGGCTGGCTCTCTGCTCCGCTTCAAATTGGCCTCCGTAGCGGATGGTGTAACCCGAGGGAAGGGTCACCGACTTGGCGACCTGGCTGCGGATCTCGTCGACGACAGGGCCTAAAGCCCGGCCGGCCACATTGGCTGAGACCACGATCCTTCGGCTGACGTCTTCGCGCTTGATCTCGTTCGGTCCGCGCACCGACGCGATCGTCACGAACGCACCGAGCGGTTTGATCGCCCCGGAGGCCACCCTGATTGGGACCTGGCGCAGCGCCTCCAGGTCACCGCGCTGATCCGGCGGCAACGCCACCACCACCGGCATTCGGCCCGATGCCGGTTGCGCTGCGGCGACCTCCTCACCGTGCAAAGCCAGCTCAACGGCCTTGGCGACAGCCGCCACGCTGACCCCCTCCTCTAAGGCCACATCCCGGTTGATGTTCACCTGAAATTGGGGCACGGGTAGTTGGGGCTCAAGCTGCAGATCCACCACCCCTGGCGTTGTTGCCACCACCTCCTGCACCCGTTTCCCCAGGCGGCGCAGTTCGTTGAGATCCGGGCCCGAAATTTTGATGGCAATGGCGCTGCGAACGCCGGAGAGCACCTCATCCATCCGGTGGGAGATGTAGCCGCCCACATTCGGGGCAACGCCTGGCAGGGCCAGAAACGCTGAGCGGATGCGCCCAATCGCAGCGGGGCGATCATGCATTGCCTCCGCGCTGAGCTCCACATCCACATGAGCCGTGTTGACCCCAGCCCCATCGGCATCACCCGGAGCGCGACCTGCCCGCACCTGCACCCAGCTGACGTCCTTGCTGGATTGAAGCCGTTCGGAGAGCACCCGGCCGGCACGGCTGGTCATCTCCAGGGAGACGCCGGGGTAAAGCACCAACGAATTCACCAGCGACTGCTCGCGAAACTCGGGAAGGAACACGCGCCCGAGCGAGGGAAGCACCAGCCCTGCAGCCACCACTCCCGCCAGGGCCAGGGCCAGAACCCGTCTGGGTGATTGCAGGGCCGCATCGAGCAGCGGCTTGTAACAACGTTGAGCGCCGCGTTCCACCCATGAATCCTCTTGCGGCAGCGCTGCGCGACTGAGAAGCAGGGCGCACAGCGCTGGCGAAAGCGTGAGTGCCACGAGCGTGGAGGCCAGAATCGAGAGCACATAGGCGATCCCCATCGGCATAAAAATTCGCCCTTCCACGCCCGTCAGCGTGAAGATCGGTGCAAACACCACCACGATGATCAAGGTGGAGAACAGCACCGGCTGCCGGACCTCCACCGAGGTGCGGAAGACCACCTCCAGAGGATTCAGAGGTTGTGCCAACTGCCTGTTGCGGCGAAGTCCGCGGTAGCAGTTCTCCATATCAACGATGGCGTCATCCACCACCGAACCAATCGCTACGACCAGGCCTCCCAGGGTCATCGTGTTGAGCTGCAGGCCCACCCCACGCATCAACAGCAGTCCCACGAGCAGCGACAGAGGAATGGCACTGAGCGCAATGCAGGCTGTGCGCCAATTCATCAAAAACAACCCCAGCACCGCAGCCACAATCACCACTCCCAACANCAGGGATTCGCTCACATGGCGGATGGCGATCTCGATGAAATGGGCCTGCCGGAACGTGCGTGTGACCGACACATCGGCTGGCAGCAATCCANGTAATTGCTCAACCCNTTGTTCCACAAGNCGCGTCAGTTGAGGGGTGTCCACATNCGGCTGCTTGTTGATCATCAANACCACCGCCGACCTGCCGTTNAAGCTGGCCTCGCCCCGGCGTAAGCCAGCAGCGTTTTTGATAGCCGCCAACTCTCCCAACGAGACANCCTGCCCATCCCTTCCCACCACGGCCGCGCTGCTGAGATCCTTCGCTTCTGCGCTGGTGTTGTCGGTGAGGATCAACCGTTCTTGCCCGCCGGCAATCTGAATTCCGCCCCGTCCACTGAACTGGGCAGCCGAGGCCGCGTCTAACACCTCCTTTAGAGCGACGTTTTGTTGTTGGAGCGCCTCGATGTTGAGTTGAATCTGGGTTTCAGCGAGATCCCCCCCGTAGATCGTCACCTGGGTAACCCCAGGAATGGCAAGCAACGCGTTCTCATAGGTGCTCTCAATCTGCGAGCGAAGGGCCAACACCTTCTCTGAGCTGGCGGTCTCGGGAAGGGTGAAGGCGTACTGAAGGATGGTGCCGAGGGGCGAGAGCGGTGGAGAAATCACCGGCGCCTCTGCCGACTCAGGCAGCTGGGCTCGCACCTGCTGCAAACGTCCCGCCACCGACTGCCGGGCCTCCTCCAGTTGCGACGCGTCCATGAACACCACCTGAACCATCGAAAGGCCGGGTTTGGAGGCGGAGCGAACCACATCCACTCCGGTGAGCCCAGTCACCGCCGCTTCAATCGGTTCACTGATCTGCCGCTCTACCTGTTCAGGAGAGAGCCCAGGGGCTGCGGTCTGAATGTCCACCTGCGGCGGAGCAAAGGCTGGAAACACATCCATCGGCATCTCCAGGGCGTTCAGCACACCCCAGAGACTGATCAGCAATGAACAAACAACAACGAGCCAGCGGCGGGCGATCGCGCCGCGCAAGATCGCGTTGAGCAGCTTGTTGAGCATCAGGCAATGATCAGCTGTCGTTGCGTCCAGAACCGCGGCCGCGTAGGCCGAACCCTGCTGCTACTACCACAATGACCGCTACCGCGATGCCGCCTGGAACCATCCAGGAGGGAGCGTTTCCCGAGGGATCGGGTGTGGAGAGCTTCTCCAGAACCACCGGTTGACGATCTTTTTTCTGAGACTCCGCAAACAACGACAGACCACCAGAGACCACCACCTGCTCATCGGCCGTGACCCCCTCAAGCACCACCGTGCGATCAGCCACAACGGGGCCCACTTTGATCAACACCGGGTCGTAGGTGTCGCCGCTGCGAACGAACACCAGCGGCTGTCCATCCACATCAAGGATGGCCGCAGTCGGAACCAGTATTCGCCCTTCAGCGGAAACCTGGGGTTGATCGGTGCTGATGCCCAGCAGCTGGTCCTGGGTGGGGCTGGCCTTCACCTGATCCACGGAATCGTTCTGGACGAACGCATCACCGTGGCCCGAATGGGCTAGGGCTGCGGGCAAAACAAGCCCTTGAAGCCCGCCGCCGAGCAAAGCGCAAGTGAGAACCAGTGCACGCATCTCTAACGACCGAAGCCATAGAAGTTTCATCCCTGCGTCGGTTTTGTGCAATCAAATCGCCATGCTGGGGGCCCGAACGAAGCATCTGTGAACGATCACGCCGAACAAAAGCTCACGTCTCGTGAAATGGTCAGGGCGCACACCTATCCAACCCTGGCTGCGATCAGCTGCCTCAGCTTGCTGGGCATCACCCTTTTGCTGATTCCCCAAGCGGTGAAGACCCATCGCTACAACAGATGTATTGATGTGCAAATCGCGATGCGTGTGGCGGTCAACCCCAACGGTCTCACCACACCAGGCAAACTGAACTACCTCAAAGCCGTCGAGCACTGCGAAGGCCTCTGAAGTCAATGCTTGCGATCAGAACGTTGAAGACGATCTCTCTTGCGCTGATGACTGTTGTATTGGGCATCAGCCCAGCGTTTGGCCATGGCAAGGGCCTGTATACCTCAAAAGCCGAGGCTCAGAAACGGGCGCAAGAGATTGGTTGCAGCACCAGTCATCAAAACAACGGACGCTGGATGCCTTGTGCGGATGAACGAGAGCTCCACCAACAACTGCGCAAGCAATGAACTCGCCAGTGAAAACGCAGCGCCAGGCCCGTCGCATTCACCGCTGGTTCGTGCCCATCGCTGCTGCGCCGCTTCTGCTCACAGCGGGCACGGGCTCGATTTATAGCCTGCTCTTGGAGCAAGGCATTGATGCTTTCTGGTTGCTCAAAATCCACACCGGACACTTCGGCTGGCTCAACCTCCAATCCTTTTATCCGCTGCTGCTCGGCGTGCTCACCATCGTCGTCACAGGGTCGGGAGTGGTCATGCTTTTAAGGCCCTCCAGGTGATCCCTTCCCTTTGAGATCGGATCAGTAGCGAGAAAAGACGGATGAGCTGCCGTCATGCCCGATCGCTAACACCTCAAAGCTCTCAGCCTTAACCCCCTTCACCTCCATTCCCGGAGAACCAACGGGCATCCCTGGAACAGCGAGGCCTCGAATGTTGGGCCGTTCAGCCAACAGCCGTTGAATCGCGGAAGCAGGAACATGCCCTTCGATCACATAGCCCTCAACGACAGCGGTGTGACAGGAAGCCAACGCGGAGCGAACGCCCCGCTGTTGTTTCACCAAGTNCATGTCTTCCCTGATCTGGTCATTGATGCGGANCNCCGCCGATGCGATGTGCGATCCCCATTGCGTACAACAACCGCAGCTCGCCGATCNATCGATCGTCAACTCCGGGCCANGCGCTCCCTTGGTATCGGGCATCAGNCCANTNCCCTTGGCATCGCCATGGGCTTGAGCGGGNTTTAGGGCCCCCACCAAAGNAAGAACCGTGGACGCCCCCACCAAGCTCAGACGAGCTACGGAAGGGAACCAAGATTGGAATCGNGACGTCTTCATNGATCTCTTNATAGATCTCTTGATCGAGCTGATCTCAGCGAATCGCTGNGCAANAAGCCTTCAAGACCCATGAGCTCAGGTTCAAGCTGAGCCTCGTCCTGAACCACCGTTTTGAGCCACTTGCTGACTCTGGGTGGAATTCAGTGAACAGATTTCGGAGGCCGCCAGAATGGGATCCGCTTCACAGAGCCGGCGCAGGAGCGCGTCGTGATCCACAGCGGAGAGGGATCCGTCGGGCATCCATTTCAAGCAGGTCCTACCAAGACAGTTGTTGGATCGGGAAGGTGTTAACGAGGCCATATCATGTGGATCGGCTGATCTTCACTCTCTGCGTCCGATCAATGCCTGCACTACCCCCAGAAAGGGGCTTTCTCAATGCATTTCCAGGCGTGTCTAATCATTTGTCGATTCACTGGTTAAAGACTTGATCAAGAGATCATTAAGTCTGCTTGCTTATCTTGTTGTCCAGCTTTGGATCCAGTATCCATTCTCTAAATTCCTGCGTGAGCGCATAGCTATCTTCATAGCATTGTAATTGATCGAGAATGGCAATCCGTTGCATCATGCTATTGGTAATTTGTGCTTTTACTGCATTGGTATGGGTAGATATCGCAAGACCTCAGTGTTATTGATTCATAGAGATTTTGGCCTGAATGATTCGCATCAATTGCTCCGGTGATTTGTATTGCCGTGGCAAGCAATGGTTCAACAACCGCAGACGATCCCAACAGAGCGTTCGTTGAAGTTGGGCGCTGCTTGTTCCTTGTCTCACAAGGATCTTCAAGGCTTTGCAGTACATCGAATGCTTAGCTTCGAGTTCACCGATGCTGATCTTGGATGGAGACATGGATCGTCAGCTCGATTGATTCGAACTTTGCACCCTGCAGGGTTATCGCATCTCCTCCCATTTGGGTACAACCTCTTTGTCCCCAGATTGGGGTAGTGGGTGGATGCGATCCGAACGTTGAATTCTTGCCGTTGCACATGTCTCCATGGATTCAATCGAAACGCACATCGCTAAAGACCAGGAGGAACTGGCTAGGGCCAAAACCAGCGGCGATCAGGCCAAGGTTCGTCACTACGCAACCGAGCTCAAAGACCTGGAGTCGTATCGCAGCCACCACCCAGGTGAACACAAGGATCCCACTTCTCTAGAGCTCCATTGTGATCTGAATCCAGAGGCTCCGGAATGCCGTATCTATGACGACTGACAACGACCGAAAGGGATCGGAGGGTTCGCTTAGTAAAGATGGCTGTCAGGCATAGGGCCTTGCGTGGATCTCACCCCATATCTCCAAAACCAGCCGAAGTCTCTTGATGAGGAGCCTCTGCTTTCAGTTGCAATCAACGGCAGGATCGCACTTGCCATGAAAGGCAGATTCTTCCTTCGTTGTTTCTGCGATAGTTTCAGCGAAAGAGGGCGAATCGGTTGCGCCGTAACCGATGAACAAACGTGTTTGGCCTATCTGAAGCAGGAGTCATTTGATTTCCTGCTTTGCACTGATTTGCTTGAGAAAGGCAGTGGTTTTGAACTGGCTCGCAAGGCGCGTGAGCTCGATGAGGGCCTGAAGGTGGTCGTGCTATCGCTGAGCGACGTCATTCCCATTGAATACGACAATGCTCCGTGGTTGGAAGCTGTTGTGGCGGAAGCAGACATCATTGAAGACCGCAAACCGTTGGAAGCTGCGGTGCTGGCGGTGATGGGGAATCGCTCCTATCGCAGCCCATCACTGCGCTCCGACGAACTGCCCTATCTCAGTTGTCCGCGGCTCACACCACGGGAATATGAAGTCTTGGATCGCCTCGCGCGCGGCAGGACGGATCGTGAAATTGCTGAAGACCTGAGTGTTTCCGAAGAAACAGCACGCACTTACACCAAGCGTTTGCTGCGCACGCTGGAAGTGAATAACAGGGTTCAAGCTGTCCTCAAAGGCATGCGATGTGGAATGGTGCAGATCTGATGAGGGTGCTGTTGAGAGGCACAAATTGGGCTGCAATCGTGATTCACCCCAAATGGGGGTAGTCCTCTGTGTATCAGTTGCGGCTTAATGATTGCCACGAATTGAGACTGTGGAGATGGCTGCAATCACCTTCACCCATGACCCTTCCATTGCCGAACTCTGTGAAACGGAAGCGGTTTACACGCGAGCCATGCATTATCTGGTGGCGGATGGGGTAAAAGAGAAAGAAGCACGTAAAAGCGTCTGTTGGCGGCGCCTTTATACGCTCCATCAAGCCTTGCCAAATCGATATGAAGATCCTCAGACGCTGTTTCTTTCTTTACAAGCCCATCGCCGTGGACTGAAGTGAGCGTGATCGATCAGTCCTCAGGCTCTTTGTGCTTGTTTGATCTCAATGTTGGTTGCATTGCTGTTGATCAAGAAGCAACCTCAATGTTAGATCTCAAGCGACAAATGATCGCTGATTAGGAGGTTGATCTCGAAGGAGATCCCAAGCTTCAGTTGCTGTGTCTGCAAACTGGATCAAGTCAAGATCTCGATCATCAATCAGTCCTGAATCAGCCATGAATTCAAAGTCGATCAGGCGCGTCCAATAATCTCTCCCAAACAGAATAATAGGCATGGCATGTTGTGTTCCCACCTGACGCAGTGTTAATACTTCAAAAAGTTCATCGAGTGTTCCGTATCCACCTGGGAATAACACAGCGCCAACAGCGCGCATCACAAAGTGGAATTTGCGGAGTGCAAAATAATTAAATTTAAAGCAGAGATCTGGAGTGATATAGGGATTGGGACTCTGTTCGTGTGGGAGATCAATATTGAGGCCGATGGACCGGCAACCAGCATCAAAGGCACCACGATTAGCGGCTTCCATGATTCCAGGACCACCCCCTGTCACAATCACATGGGATGAACAGCAAGGACTTGAGCTTGTGTCTGATTGACCAAAACGTGAGGCTAAAAAAGCGAACTCCCTTGCAGCATCGTAAAAGGGCGAAAGCTCTACAAGGTTTCTGGCTCGACTTACCTTTCGCTGTAATTGTGTGGAGTTGGGATCCGTATCGAGCTCTCTGATTGCCTCCTCGAGATTGGCATCTGCTGCTGATTTCTCTTGTAGGCGTGCTCCCCCAAAGACGATGATTGTGGAGGAGATACCAGTTTCTTCAAAGTGAAGCTCAGGCTTGCTGATCTCCAGTAACATCCTCACCCCACGCATCGAGGAAGTGTTGAGAAGAGCAAGATCTTGATGCGCGAGTTGATAGGTGTCCGAGTGGAGGATTTTTTGAAGATTGCCAGCCACTCGGGATGGCTCATCACTGGGCCATGTGGAATCGAAAGCGTTTGATTTCATTCTTGGGCAGTGCGTTACAACATATTCGCTGCCAGTTCAGCAAGAGCACTTCGTTCTCCCCGCGTCAGGGTCATGTGGCCCACAAGGGTTTGACCTTTTAAGCGCTCAGCGAGCCAGGTAAGGCCGTTGCTTTCGGCATCCACGTAGGGATTATCAATTTGATAAGGGTCTCCGGTGAACACGATCTTTGTTCCTTCCCCAACACGTGTCACGATGGTTTTCACCTCATGGGGGGTGAGATTCTGCGCTTCATCTACAACCATGAATTGATGCGGAATCGAGCGACCGCGAATGTAATTGATCGCTTCAACTTCTAAAAGCCCCATCTCGCGAAGGTCTGCCCATGAGCTTTTGGGACCACCACCATGGCGGCGTCGATCATCTTTTTGCTCATTGTTCATCGCATCACCCGTGAGGAAATCAAGGTTATCCACGATCGGTTGCATCCAAGGAGCGAGTTTTTCTTCTAGTGAACCCGGTAAAAAGCCGATCTCTTTCCCAAGTGAGATCGGTGGACGGGTCACCAAGAGTCGGGCATAGAGATGTTGATCAGCAACCTGATGCAACCCAGCAGCGATCGCTAGAAGAGTTTTACCGGTGCCGGCCTTCCCCACAAGAGTGACCAGCTCTACGGATGGATCCAGTAGCAAGTCGAGTGCAAAATTCTGCTCGCGGTTTCGTGGCTTGAGGCGACCGAGACGGGCTCGTTTGAGCCAAACCAGTGGTTCCACTTCTCCAGAATCGCTGCGATGACGCGCCAGAAAAGTGTGGTCTGCACTATCGCGATCGATCAGGGTGATGCCCTCATTGGGTTGCAACGATGCCACCGCATCGTCTGGCAGTGCTTTCACCGAAAGGCGCCCTTTGTGGTGTAGCTCATCGATCAAATCAGCTGAGACCTTGACACCTCTAGCTCCTGGATAGAGATCGGAGATCGCCACCTTGTCGTTTGCGTAATCCTGGGCGGCAAGGCCAACAGCATCCGCCTTGATGCGCAGATTGGTGTCTTTGGTGATCAACACCACCTCGGGAGGCTCACTTAAGCCCTTCGCTCGCATCTGTTCCAATGCAACGGCCAGGATGTTGTTGTCGCCCCCACCACCCCGTAATTCCGGTGGCAACTGTGCCAGGGTTTCAGCCCGACAAAACGCCACTTCCAGTGTGCCTTCGCCGTCTGGCGTTAAGGAAACACCGTCAGCGAGGTTTCCCCGCTGACGCAGACCATCGAGCAGACGTGCAACACGCCGTGAATTACGCCCCTTTTCAGAGGGATCACGCTTGAAGCGATCAATTTCCTCAATAACCTGAATCGGTAAAACGATGCGTGCTGATCCGAAACTGCTGGGAGCTTCTGGATCATGCAAGAGCACGTTGGTATCGAGTACAAAAACCTTCTTGTTCATGACACAACCTCACTCTTCTCTGTTTGCAACCTAAATCAAAAAAACTGATCCAACCCTTTTATCGCTAGCACTTCACTGGTTGCAATTGATTGAATCCGCGTGAGATCTGGCGAATACTGCGTATTTATTCTTAAATCCTGCGGCTTATTGCTAGGTATTAGTCTTTCTGGGTGAACTCAGTGGCGAACGAAGCTGTACCAATCTCATTCGAAGATGATGAGTCATTGTACTTATTGGATTTCGAGTGGGTGAAATACTTCGGAATAAAACATCGCAAAGTTGGTTTGAGAAAGCTATTTTAGTTGCTTTTCTTTTAATGGGTGTCCGACTAATTGGAGTTGGCTTGTTTTAATTATTCAGAAGCTGTTGATCTAGTAGGCGGGCGACGTGAATTGCTTTTCTCTCTGAACCATCAACGATTTGGCTTCTACACGATGTTCCATCAGCAATTAAAATAGTATTCTTATCGGCCTCTCTAATTTTTGGAAGGAGATCTTTCTCCGCCATTTTCATAGAAA
>NHEP01000218.1 GCA_002171515.1 bacterium TMED88
ACAGTGAAGCCCACCCCGCCGAAGACCTGCAGGCTCATGGCCGTGAGGTCGCGGTAGGTCTGGCAAGCAAACAACTTGGCCATCGGAGCCAGGCTGGCCACGCTGCGTCCCATGGAGCGTGCCCAGGCCGCCTCTTGAACCAAGGTCGTTCCGCCGGAGACCGCCGTCGACGCATCCGCGAGGTAGTGCGAAATTGACTGGAAGGAAGCCAGCGGCTTATCGAACTGGGTCCGCTCCGCCGCATACTCGCAGGTAATCTCGAGCGATCGGGCCGCTCCTCCCATGGCTTGGGCAGCAGCCAAGATGATCCCATCGTGCATCACCTTGTCCCAGGTTCGCCATCCGGTACCGGCATCACCCACACGATGAGAGAGGGGAACACGAACTCCATTGAGCGTCACTTTGTACTGAGTATCGGAGGCAATTGTCTTTTGCTGCTCTAGCTCCACACCCTCGCTTTGGGGATCGACCAAGAAGAGATCAACATCCTCAGCCCCCTCCCCGGTCCGAGCCAAAACAAGCAACTGCTGAGCGGAACGAGCGAATTGCACGTGCACTTTCGTACCCGTGATTACCACTTCATCTCCAGAAACCTCGGCCTTTGCCTGAATGCCCTTCGGACCAAAGCCGTTTTTGGGCTCTAGCCAGGCCGGCGTTAGAATGACTTCGCCCGAGGCAACTTTCGGAAGCCAGGCCTTTTTCTGATCCTCGTTTCCCGCGGCTAAAAGCGCGCTGGCCGACAAAACGCAACTCACGAAGTGAGGAATCGGCGCCAACGCACGGCCAAATTCCTCGTAAACCACCTCGGCATCGAGGATCGACAGGCCCGACCCTCCGTAGGACTCGGGGATCAAAATTCCATGAACCTCGACTTCGGCCAATTTCTCCCAGAGGGCCTGAGGGAAACCAATCGGATCGTCTTCCATCTCTCGAACAACGTCGACCGGCGAATGCTCTACGCAAACCGCGCGGACCATCTCGCGCAGCATTTCCTGTTCTTCAGTGAATTCAAGATCCATTGAGCTTTCCTCCTGCTGAGGGATAAAAAAGAATGTTGATTAGTCGTTCATCGAGAAGCCGGCCGACCTAGGGGCGCCAGGATTCTCCTCGACGATCCCAAGGGTTGTCTTCTGTGGCCGCCGGAACTGCGATTCTCGCTTCACACGTCGTGACGACCCGATCGCCGACCTTCAGGTCAACCTGCACATTGACCCATCCACAGCCTGTGTCATCCGTCGAGACATCTTCGACTCGGCCTCGAAACACCATGGTGTCTCCAGGAAAAACCGAGGTCTTCATTCGAAACTTGATGCGCCCAAGGCGTCCCCGTGGCCCTGTCCAATCCGTGAGGTAACGCTCGAACCAAGCCGCTTGATTCGGCGTATTGAGGAAAATATCCTGAACGCCGTTGCGATTCACCGCAAAGTCGTGATCGTGATGCATAGGTCGCCAGTCTCGACTAGCAAGCGCACCCAGCACGATCGTACTGGCCGATACGTCATACGACAGGTCGGGTAAATCTTGACCGGCTTCGACTTCAGTCAAAACAACTTGGGTTGACTCAGGCATCGTGCCCCCCTTTCGAGGCCGGCTCAGGTGCTTCTCGCTTGTAGCCGAAGCCCGTGTAATGTTCGGCGCCGACCCAATCTCCCTTTTGATTGGTGTATCGGACTTCGATTTCCCAGAATCGGCCACTCCCGAGCTTGGTCGTCTTCGGCTCAGAAACCGAGTGAAGGACTTGACAGGTCTTCAAGCGGTCTCCGGGCCGGACCGGCTCGCCGAAGACAATCGTGTTGTCTGTCATCACGGCTTCGGGAAGACCGAGCCGTGCTTTCAAGTCGAAATGAACCTGCAGCGGCTGAACTTCTCGGGTTCGGCCCGGCGCCCAATGATGAGGCCTAAACCACAGAGAGATCATGGTGGGCATCGCAATGGGACCCCCCGTCAGCTCGCGGGCCACCGCTTCATCCCAGAAGATGGGGTTTCCGTTTTCCACCGACGAACATGTGGTCCAGACGTACCCCATCTCGACCGGGAACTCGCCCTCCTCGTGGTAACGCTCCTCCCCGATCCATCCCCGGATGTCAGCCGGCAACTCTTCGCTCATCGGAGCCCTTTCTTTCTTGCTCTGCGCTCGCTCATTCGACGGCTCCGCTGCTTCGCAATTCGGCCATCTCGGCCTCCGTGAAGCCGGCATCTTCCATGACTTGATCGACGTCGCTCTCCTCGGAAGACCGAACCTCGACTCGACCCAGCGCCCGATGTCCACCCGCCAAGACCGGACCGACCTGGTCGAACAGTCCCGCCTCCGGGTGGTTGGCCTCTAAAAAAACCCCCCGTGCACGGAAGTGGGGATCCTCGGCGACTTCGGCGAGGTCGTTCACCGGTGCGACACAGGTATCGCGCGACGCAAGTCTCTCGACCCACTCATCACGGTCCCGCTTCTGAAAGGACTCCCTAAAATCTTTTCGGATCTCGTCCTGCACCGCATCGTCCATCTGATGGTCGGACCAACGCTCAAGCCCAAGAAATCCACAGAGGTTGCGGTAAAAGTGGGGTTCGATGGCACCCACCGAGATCCATTTGCCGTCTTGGCATGGATAGACGTCATAACAGGCGTAACGCCCTGTCAGAAGAACTTGACGAGAGCCAGAAACCTCGCCGGTTGCAAGGTACTGATCGAGAACCAGCGACATCAGAGAAACCACACCTTCCGCGGCCGAGACATCAAGGTGCTGCGCTGTTCCCCCCAGGCTCCGACGAACCAAGGCCGCAAGAATGGAAAGAACCGCATGCATTCCTCCTCCCGCGCTGTCTGCCACGGTCGCGCCGGGGATCGGCGGCCCTCCATCGCTCCTGGGTTCAGAGCAAGCCAGGAAACCCGACATCGCGAGATAGTTGATATCGTGACCGGCCCACCCCGAAGCGGGACCATCCTGTCCATAACCCGTGGTCGAGCAATAAACGATGTCTTCTTTTCGAGCTCGCACTGACTCAAAGCCAATCCCTAGCCGATCCACAACCCCTGGCCGGTAGCTCTCCAGCACGACATCGGCGATTTCAGCCAATCGCAAGAAGGTTTCCCGCCCGGCTTCGGATTTGAGATCAATGCGAATCCGTTCAAAGCCCCGCCCCGCGCCATAGCTGTGGAAAGGCGGCTGAATCTGCTTGCCTGCCTTGCGCACGGTGGGACCAATCTGAATCACCCGGGCGCCATAATCGGCGAGCGTGCGGGCCGCACGGGCGGCCGGCCCTACGCTCGCCAAATTGAGCACGGTGATTCCTTGAAGCTGAGGAGTCCCTTCGTCCATTTTGTTCCGCCGGAATCAGAAGTTTTTCGGCAGACCGAGGTGACGTCGGGAAATGATGTTCTTCTGGATCTCGGAAGAACCTCCGCCAATGGTGTCAATCACGGTGTAGCGGTAGGTCGACTCCGCCCGGCCCTTCATCGGCGCTTCCTCGGTCCCGACTCGAAGCTGCCCACCCGGCCCGGCGATGTCCATCGAGGCATCGGCGAGCTTCTTGGACGTTCCCGTCGCGAAGAGCTTGTACATCGAAGCCTCGCCGGTCGGGGGCTTCTTGCCGACTCCTGCCTTGCTCAAGAATCGCAATCCCAACACGCGCGACACCTCTACCTGGGTCGCAAGTTGTGCAATCTTGGCACGAACCATCGGATCATTCTTGAGCGGCTCACCATCGCGTTTTTCATTCTTCACATAGTCGATCAACGCCTCCAATCGCTGAAGGATGGGAGAAACGGTGAACATCGTAAACCGCTCTAGATCCAAAGCCTCGGAGATATATTGGAAGCCCCGATTAAGTTCTCCAACCACGTAGTCATCTGAAACGAAAACGTCGTTGAAGTAAACTTCGTTGGTCCGCTCGTCTCCAATGGTCCACGTTGCGTGCACATCGAGACCGGGATGGTCCATGGGGACGAGAAAAACGGTGATCCCCTTGTGCTTACTATTCTGGTCTGTCCTTGCGCCCACCCAGTACCAGTCTGCAAAGTGCGCAGAGGTGGTCCAGATCTTCTGGCCGTTTAGCACCCAACCGCCTCTTTCCTCATCGCGTGTGGCCTTCAACTGCATGTTGGCCGCATCGGATCCGGCTTGCGGTTCGCTGTAGCCCACCGCAAATTCCACCTCGGCATTGAGAATCTTCGGCAGAAACTCCTTCTTCAACTTCTCGCTGCCGTGTCGAATCAGCGTTTTTCCGATGATGCCCACCCCTTTACCGATTTGGGGCCCTCCCCGATACGCAAGCTGCTCGTTGAGCAGATATTCGAAGACGCCGTCGCCATCCTGACCGCCATGCTCCTCCGGCCAGGTAATCCCCAGCCAACCTCGCTCGGCCAGCTTCTTCATAAAGGCCCGGCGGGCCGGCGTATCGACAATCTGCGCCATATTTTCGCGGGTCACGTCGAAAACGTCGGGATCGTCGTTCGCATCCAGAAATGCGATGACCTCTTTGACGAACTGCTGCTGATCTTCGGGAAATTCGAAATTCATGGGACACCTCCATAGTCGGAGGCGAGATCATATACGATACGTTGCGTATTGTAAATAATTCCTGCGGGGAGGTTTGCGTCGATTAAGCCGGGGACCTCGGTTGTGCATGAGCCTCTCGGGCATCCGCCCGCAGACCCATGGCTCATACCCCTTCTGGAAATCGATCCTGAAGGCGACGCATTCCCTCGATCCATCGTTCGTAGCCATCGACCTTTCGCCGCATCTAGGTCGCCACGCTCGGATGGGGAAGGATCAGGAAGGATTCACGCGCCAGCCCCTCCAAGACGCTCTCTGCCACATCCTCCGGCTCCAGCATCCCGTCGACGCCGCCAAAACACCCCCGTTTTCTGTCCCGGCCGTCATGTTTGTCGCGACCGCCTGTGGGCACAAAACGGAGACTCGAATCCCTTGGCGTCCATGAGTGATCGCCAGCCATTCAGCCAGCGAAACCGCCGCGTGAATGTGAGCCGTCACATTCACCTCCCAGACCCGCTGCCATTCCCGATCCGAAACGTCCACCCCACCCAGCGGCCAAATGCCTGCATTCGAACAGAAAAGGTCGATGGGCCCGCCCGATCCCCGAAGCCCCCCGGTCACCACCCCGTGTCGATTGCGTCACTGCATCCGGTCTTCCCCCTCTATTCACGGCGGCTCGATCAAGACGGCCGACACTCGCCTCGAAGAAGTCGAAAATCTTCTCCGAGCCACCCCCTTCAGACGGGTATACTGGCGCCGCAAAAAGGCCCGGGCCGAACTCATTTGGCCCCTCCAAGCAACCCAGAAGTGAGGCAATCCCATGGCAAACCGTGTCGACGAAATCCTGAGTTGGTACGAATCGGACACTCCCGGAGTCATCCGCAATCTCCGCTGGCTCATGGAAAGTGGCCGACTCGCAGGGACCGGGAAACTCGTCATCCTCCCGGTCGACCAAGGGTTCGAGCACGGCCCCGCACGTTCGTTTGCCCCGAACTCGCCCGGTTACGACCCGCTCTACCACTACCAGCTCGCCATCGATGCGGGTTGCAACGCCTACGCGGCCCCGCTTGGATTCCTCGAGGCCGGTGCCCGTCAGTTTGCCGGGCGTATCCCCACCATCCTCAAACTCAACAACTCGGACAGCCTTTGGTCTTCCGAAGATCCGATGCCTGCAGTCACCGGAAGCGTCGACGACGCCTTGCGCCTCGGCTGCGCGGCCATCGGTTTCACCATCTATCCCGGCTCAGCCAACCGAAACGAGATGTATGGTGAATTTCGGGAAATTGCCGAAGAGGCGAAAGCTGCGGGACTGGCTGTCATTCTCTGGAGCTATCCTCGCGGATCGGGTCTGTCAAAGGAGGGAGAAACCGGGATCGATGTCGCGGCATACGCCGCACAAATTGCAGCTCAATTGGGCGCGCACATCATCAAGGTTAAGCCTCCTACGGAACACATCGAACAAGACGCTGCTCGCAAGGTGTACGATTCGGAGTCCATCGAAATCAGCAGTCTGGCCGCGCGAGTTCGCCATGTCATTCAAGCGTCCTTTGGCGGACGCCGCATCGTAATCTTCTCGGGCGGAGCCGCCAAAAGCACCGACGAAGTCCTGAGCGAAATTGAGGGCATCGCCGCAGGCGGAGCATTCGGGAGCATCATGGGACGCAACGCATTCCAGCGGCCAAAGGCCGAGGCGATTCAACTCTTGCACGACGTGATGGATCTGTACCTCGCCCAGGCCTAGGCAATCATCGGCGCCCAGAAGGGTTCAGCGCCCCCCATGCCGATTTAAAGGCCCTGGGTCAAGTGCCAAGGTCAAGGCCTGGTAGACCTGCGCCCGAGTCCTCCACCTTTTCTTGGATTTCTTTCCGGCGGGCCTGGAGTTCCCGGTGGGTGAGGGATTCGGCGTCGGCCTCTAATCCGAGGCCGGCTTTCATGCCGGTCAGATCAAGTTCGTTCTCACGAGGATTGATTCCGATTTGGGCGGCAATCGTCTCGGCGTGGTGAGTCGCAAAGTACAAGTAGATACGCGAAACCTCGGCGAACATATCGAGGTCCGGCGCGAGTTCAGCCACCGCACCATCGAAGAACAGCATGCCTTTCGCGTAGAGCATGAGCGGCTTCGGCAGCCGGGCCCCCTGCTTCATCAACCCCTTCAGAATCGTGGTGATCTCGGCGGCGATTTCCTCTCCCGACATCTTGGTCGGGTCCCGCACGGGCTGGTCGAGTTTCAGCAACGCCACCAGAGCGTCGAGGTCCGCATCGCGGTCCAGGGCGCCTAACTCACGGAACGCCTCCAGCTGCCCGCGCACGTCGTTCGCTGCGCCGCTCATCATCATCCGCAGGAAGGCTTTCCTTTGGATCTCACCCATTCGGGCGGTCATCCCATAGTCGAGCAAAGCGACTCGACCGTCCTCCATCACGAAAAGGTTTCCCCCGTGGAGATCACCGTGAAAGACACCGTAAATCATCGCCCCTTCAAGGAAACTAATCATCATGCTACGAAGAACTTCCTCAGTGTCGATCCCTGCGTCTTGCATCCCTTGGACATCGTCGTACGAAAATCCTGTCAGGCGCTCCATCACCAGTACACGGCGGGTCACGAGTTCGGGATGGGGCCTGGGTACAACAATCGCAGTCTGACCGGCCTCCCGAAGGACTTCCGCAATATCGAGCATATTCTGCCCCTCAAGGCGGAAGTCGAGCTCTTCAAGAATCGTCTCAGCGAAAAGCTCCACTAAGGCAGGCGGGTTAGCCAGGGCAGCGACGGGAATTCGCCCAACTAATTTCGGAGCGATCCATGCCATCGCGGCGATGTCCAGCCGCACTCGTTCGGCGACTTGGGGACGCTGGACCTTCACGACCACCTCCTCACCCGTCCGAAGCGTGGCCCGATGGACCTGCGCGATCGATGCAGAGGCGAGACATTGACGGTCAAAGGACTCGAAAATCTCCTCAAGGGGATGGCCGAGATCTGCCTCCACGACGGTCCGAACCACATCGAAATCTTCAGGCGGAACCTGGTCGCGGCACCTTTTAAATTCCTCGACGAGTTCATCGGGAAACAAACCGCGGCCAGATGAAACGATTTGACCGAGCTTGATATAAGACGACCCTAAATGCTCGAAGGCTTCACGCAGCCGTCTAGATAAACCCTGGCTCGAGACGGCCTCTCCGTGCCGACGGTCGGTGAGCCACCATCCGGCAATCGCGCCTCCCACCCGACCAAAGGCTTGGCCGAAGCGACTGACCGGCGGTAACCATCGAGGCCGAGTGAGTTCAGGAATTTCATGATGGGCGGCGGCCCGCTCGTCTTCCAGCCCATCGAGCCACTGGATCGAGCTCGCGGTGAGCCGCCACGGACCCACATCGCTAAAAGCCCAGCGTTCACAATCCTCTTGAGACATGATCCCTTACTCCACCCCAATCGAGGGGGCCCGCGTCGAGGGCCTGAAGCCCGTTCACAACCCTTTTCGGAACCTATTGCCCGACAAGCCCACTGGCAAGCCGGAAAGTATCCCGCGGGGCGGGCAGAGCATGGCGATGCGCCCACCGATTTCCTAAACCCCTGAATGACAGGCCGCGGTTTCGGGCCACACAGAGGAGCCCCATGCGAAAAATCGAGGCCATCATCAAGCCCTTCAAACTAGACGATGTCAAAGAAGCACTCCAAGGAATTGGCATCCAAGGCATGACGGCCACTGAGGTCAAAGGCTTTGGCCGACAGAAGGGCCACACCGAGGTTTACCGCGGCGCGGAATATGTCGTGGACTTCTTGCCCAAGATCAAAATCGAGGTGGTTGTGGCCGCGGACATGGCCGAGCGTGTTGTCGAAGCGATTAGCTCAGCTGCGGATACGGGAAAGATCGGCGACGGCAAAATTTTCGTGAGTTCCTTGGAAGATGTGATCCGTATTCGAACCGGTGAACACGGCGAAGACGCCGTCTAAGGCCTCGCGGATCCCCTTTTCGCCAGATGAGCCGCCACCTTCCGTTCGAAGTCATCGGCCGAGCGGACGCTGAACTGCCGCTGGTGATGACGTGCGAGCACGCAGCGTCTGACCTCCCGGAATGGTCCGCGCAAAATGAGGACCAAGCCTTTCTGGGTGATCACTGGGGCTGGGATCCCGGGGCAGCCGAGCTCACGCGCGCGCTCTGGGACGAGATCGGCGGCGTGGCCGTCCTCTCGCGCTTTTCCCGATTGGTTTGTGACCCCAATCGCGACCCATCCGACCCCACTTTTATCGTCGAGAAGATCGAAGATCACGCCCTCAGTTGGAACCAAGGTCTCGACGATCAAGAGCGAGAGCGCCGCCGAGTCCATTATCACGAGCCGTATCATGGCGCGATCGACCAGGTGCTCAAGGCTCGCATGGCCCAGAAACGTCCCCCCCGCCTCCTGTCCATTCATTCGTTCACACCCGTCTATCGAGGAGAGCATCGCTCGGTTGAAATCGGGGTCCTGTTTGACGATCACGAACCCCAAGCAGACGCTCTCCTTGAGGCCTTATCCGCCACCGGCCTGCGCGTCCTGCCCAATGAGCCCTACTCGGGCTATGCCGGATTAATTCATGCGGCCCGGCGACACGGCCGCCAGCACGGCCTTGTCTATCTGGAGCTTGAAATCAGGCAAGACTTGATTGCCACAGCCGATCAAATCACCAAACTGTCACGCCTGATCGGTCCGGCGATTGCGGAGTATGCGCGAGGCAGTGAGACGGTTGAAAACAAAAGCCCCCGCTAACCCGACGGCCACCCGCTTTCAGCGAGGCACCAGTTCCCAGACAGTGGCTTGGCGAGAACCATCCTGAACCCGATACCGTTCAACTGAATCAAATGACGCTTCTTGCGACCCTACGCTGACCGCCACCTCTTGCATGCCATTTGTCGCCAACGATTCCACCAGAACCCAGCGAACGCCTCCTCCGTACAGTGCAGACCACGAGATGGGTTGCCCTCCGGAGTTCGTTGACCGCCACTCTCTCTGCGCATACCAGCCATGCTTCATTCGGTCAGAGGCCAAGAGTCCTTCCCCCTTGACCTCGGCAGCCATCCACTCGGCGGCCCGACGCGACGCAACCTGTTCTGAACGGTGGTCGCGCCAAACTTTCGGCAGCGCAATCAATGCGATCAGCACAATCAGCAGCACGCCCGAGCGAGGCGCCAAACGGGCCCAAAAACCGCCGCGACGCGAGAAGCCAGCTTCGGCCGACCTCACCAAAATCCAAGCTCCGGCGCCGGCATAGCCTAAAAGGAGCGACAAGGGCGGCAAAACATGCCGGCGAACGACGTATCCATAAGAAAGAAGGAGGGTAAAAAAGACCAGCGCATACAAACTCAGAACCGTGACGATAAAAAGAGTGCGGGCGCTGGGGTCGACCCGCGATCGGCTCGCAATGCCAATCAAAACAAGAAAAGCGACCTCGGGGCGCACTGTTGAAATGACAGCAGCCAATAGCTCGGCCGCCTGACTCGGTCTCACCGCAAAACCCAGGACCAAGAAAAACAGCCACCCCAGCAAAAGTGCCGTTGGCCCAAAACGGATCCGAGCCAATCGGCTCCTGCGTATCCAAAACAGCGCCCCCAGCACCAAGAGCCCAAAAACAAAACCGAGGCCTAACCCAGTGGCGATGTCCACATTCGGCGTAGAGGCGAAAAAAAACGAAGAGCGGCTCGGGGCCCCTGCCCAACCCAACATCAAGAAAATCGACTTTTTCTGGGAAAGCGTGAATGAGCCCGTGACCTCCCTGAGAAATATTAAGTAGGGGAGCATGCTGACCGCGGCCCCAACACCGAGAGTCACGAACCAGCGCAAAAAGGTGTTCGTGGACCACGTGCCCCTCAGCCACGCAGCAAGGCTCAGGCCAAAACCCGCAACCACAACACCGAAGCCCTCTGGGCGGACACAGTAAGCCAACCCTGAGACGAGACCCGCCCCCAACACCAAAGCCGTCCGCTGACTTCGGAGCGCACCAAAGAGGAGGCCAATCGAAAACAGAAAGAGAAACAGATAGAGTGAGTCGCTCTGAACATCCGCAGAGAGGCGAGCCGCGTAGGGATTAATCGCCAAGAGGAAGGCCCCGAAAACCGCGACGCGACGATTCCAGGCCTGAATCAAGAAAAAGTAGAGAGCGGCCACCGCGAGGCTGCCTGAAACCAAAGAGATCCACTCGCCGGCCGTTTGCAAATCGCCGACCCAATGACCCAAACCCGCTGTCAGCAGTGGATAGCCCGGGTGTTGGTGGGCCGACAAAGCCTCCAGCCAATTTCCATCCAGCATCTTTTGAGCAATGCCGAGGAAGGTCGGTCCGTCGTTCACAATGACGGACGTGCGAAAGAGTGTTCCCAGACGCACGCCCCCGGCGAGGAGGACGAGGGTGGCAAGCCAGCCTAGATCCTGCCGGAGGTCGAGATCGGAAGCTGAGCCCGCCGAATCATCGGCTGGATCAGCGAGTTCCCCGAAGCCGACCATCCTGACGTTCCTCCTTACGACCCGGAGCGAAAAAGACACTGCCGCGCGTCGCAGACACTAGCCATCGAGAACCAGAACTGCCGCGCCCTCACTGCGACCGAAGGGCTTGAGGTAAGCTCAGGGCGGGTCCGGAACCAAAACAGCGTCCACCGAGGTCCAAATGAAGATTGGAGTCACTTTTCACGCCACGGACTTGGCCATACCGGCTCATGATCTGGCCGTCGAAGCCGAAGAACGTGGGTTCTACTCACTTTATGTCCCTGAGCACACTCATATTCCGACCAGCCGGCGCACGCCGGCTCCCACCGGCGACGCCATCCTCGGCGAGGAGTACGCACGAAGCCCAGACCCCTACGTTTCCCTCGCCGCCGCAGCCGTCAAGACGTCGCGCATTCGTTTGGGGACCGGCATTGCACTCCCCGCTCAACACGATCATATTGCCCTCGCAAAACAGATCTCGACGCTGGATCGACTAGCGCAGGGACGCTTTATTTTCGGAGTCGGGTATGGCTGGAACCACGAGGAGATGGAAAACCACGGCATCGAAGTCCGAACCCGGCGCAGCCTAGTCCGGGAGAAACTCCTCGCAATGCAGGCCCTGTGGACCAACGAAGTCGCGGAATTTCGCGGCAAACGAGTTCAACTCGAAGCGTCCTGGCAATGGCCAAAACCCGAGCAAAGCCCGAGGCCGACCACACTCCTTGGCGGTGGCGCAGGCCCCATCCTTTTTTCTCAGATTGCGGAATTGGCCGACGGCTGGATGCCCATCGGAGGTCGCGGCATCCAGGCATCTTTGCCCGCACTGCGACAACAAATGGAAATGCGAGGCCGCGATCCGGACAGCCTGCAGATCGTTCCGATGGGCGTACTCCCGACCCCCGAGAAGCTCGACTACTACGGAAAAATTGGAACGACCGAATGCGTCCTCAGACTCCCGTCAGCCCCACGCGACGAAATCCTCCCCGTCCTCGACGATTACACCCGATATCTCTCTGGCGTCGAAGCGGGGGCGAGGCACCCGTAAAAAACGTCACGACTCTATCGGCTCGTTTTCCTGGCGTGGAGTCCAAAAAATCGTCGCGCTAGCCGGAATCAATGTCACCGTCGCCAAGAGCGTCATCGGCAAGCCCACCCCAAGCAGGACCGCAACACTCTCGATGCCCGGGTGATCGGTCAACAAAAGGAGCGCGACACTGCCACACGTCGTCCAAGTCGTCATCGCAATACTTCGGGCCACGGACCCGACAACGCTTCTGAGCGGCGCCTCCGGAAGTTCCACCATACGGTGGACAACATGGATTCCATCATCCACTCCCAGCCCAAAAAGGATTGGAATCGCCACGAGTGTGACCGTGTTAAACGAAAATCCAAGTCCATTGAGTAATCCCACAGTCCAAATCGCAGAAACCATCACAGGGACTAAGGCCAAAATAGCCAGACGGAACTTTCGCAAGTCGGCCCAAACCACACAGCCAACAAAAAACAAAACGCCAAAAACCACAGTGGGCATCCAGGGTCGATCCGTCCCCACCAGCACCTCATAAATGATGCTCATCGAAGTCGCCCCGGGCGCGATGGCCTGAGCGGCGAGGCGCTCTTGATGAGCAACCCTCGAATCCATCGAAGGGTTGGCCGAATAGGCATAAACGAGCAGCTCGCCGTCTGGCCCAATCCAACGAGACGCCAGAGAGTCGGGGAGCGAATCGCGAAGAGGCGGCCCCACCGTATGGGCATTCAGCAGCAATGCAGCGGGCGGGACCCTGAGCCCACTTCCCACCTCTCGCGCGTCTTCGGCTCGACCCCGATTTGTGCGCCCCTGCTCCCTGAGGCGTCGGGCTAACTGCGGGGCCAGACCCTGCAAGATACGCGCTCGCTCAGCTTGATCCTGAGTTTCGATCAACGCCAGACTCTCCACGCGCGTGAAAGTCGGATCTTCGGCGAACGCTTGATGCAGCCGTTGGACTTCGGCGAGGTCGTTGGCCGATGCCACCCAAGGCCCAGGGTCCAGATCAAACAAATCATGAATCCTCCGGGCAGTCCGGACGGCTTCAATCTGAGGCGAGAAGACGCGCTCTAAATTGGTCTCGTAACGAAACGCGGGAAAAAGAGACCCCGCCAAGATCAAGAGAAGAAGAGCGACCCACAGCACCGAACGTGGAAAGATCGTGGCCCGGCTCGCCACCCAGACAAGAAGGCCCTCCTTCCTCCGGCGCCGAACCCTGACGATCCCTGGCCGCCACCGTTCAAGCAGAGTCCATTGAGCAGGAAGGAGGAACAGAATAAAGAGGAGACACAAAGCCAGCCCCACCCCTCCCGCAAGACCCAGTCGGTAAAAGACCGGCTCTGGGGCCCAGGTCAGAATGAGAAATGCACCGGCGGTGGTGACACCCCCGGCAACGACACCTCGACCCGTTCCGATCATCGAGCGCCGCAAGGCGTGGGGGAAATGAAAACCGGCGTCGCGCTCTTCGCTGAGTCGCACAAGCAGGTGGATTGCAAAATCAATCCCTATCCCAAAAACGATGACACCGAAGATTGACTCCATCAGGGTCAGACGGCCTTCCAGAAGTCCTACCACGGCGAGGGTGCAGCCCACGCTCAGGAGCATCGGCAAAGCAATTGTGGCTAAAACAGAAAAGCGACGAACGATGAACGAAAGAATGAAAAGTACGAGAACCATCGAAAGAGGTCCGAGGACACCCATCCGCTTGAGCGTCGCCTCGTTTTCCTGACGAATGATGGCCGCCATACCCGCAAAACGGGCGTCGACGTGGGTTTCAGCAACGACTTCCCCCACCGCATTGCGAATCTTGGGAAAATCGTCGGCATCCAAGGCCAATTCAAAACTGTCCTCAGCCATTTGCACTTTGACCAGTCGAGCCTCAGGCTGTGCAGGGGGGAGCAAACGGCCCTGGGCCTCATCGAGTTCCGCGAGGAACGTGCTCTGATCCGATGACAGCGAAGCACCTTCGACGCTGGAGACCCAACGATCAAAAAGAGGCCTTTCCACCATCCAAGCCGCACGTTGAATGAAATAGTCACGGGGCGGAGCGACCCAGACGGAGTCGACGGGATCCAATCCGTCCAACGCGAGTTGGATCTCGGGAACGACCGCGTTCAGCTCATCCTCGGGCCCTTCAAGGAGGATCAGGAGCTGACCGCCCAGACCCAATCGATCCGAGGTCTCGAAATATCTCGAGACCTCGGGATGGCTGCGATCCATCACGCCAGAGAAGCTGAGGTCGATCGGTAAAGAAATGACGTAAATGAAGGAGACTCCGAGGCTGACTCCCGTGACGAGTACCGAGACCGGGCGACTCGTCGATCGCCGAACGACGAAGTTCAAGAAGCGTTCGATCATGATGGTTTTCGAACCCTTATTTCACCCGTCGAGAACGCCCGACAAGTCTCCCTGGGCCTCGAGGCAGGCGTGACGCCCAACGCCTTCAAAAATCGTCCGTTTCCCATCAAGCCGCTCAAGGCGGACTTTCACTTCGGAAGTCATCGTCTCCGCAACCCGTTCGATCATCTGCTTGTTGTAGGGCGCATAAAGCAAGCCGCCCTCTGATTTAGTGGCCATCACCTCCAGCCGATGATCACGATTGCGAATACACAAATGAAGACCAGAGGACGTCATCTCTAGCTTTTCCAGAACGGCCTTCGTGTAGGTGGTGAACCGGTGCAAGGTTCCCTCGTGGAGAAAGCCGATGATGAAGCCTCGAAATGCTCCGGTCAGCCAAGGAATCCGAGCTACCGCCGCAGTCAGACTGATCCCGGGCGTGCCAAAGTGGTTGCTGTGCGCCCACACGTAGCCGGCCGGGAAGCTGCGGCCCCAATCTTTCTCGACGTATCCCCGTCCACCCGAAAAGTCCGTTTGGATGCCATCCACGGTGAGATGCCCAGTGAGGCCATGATCCAAGCTCAGGATCCCATGGTTGCACTCCATAAACGGCACGAAGCTGTAGGGCCCCATGATCCCGGGCGAGAGAGGGCGTACCGGCCAAGGTGACCAAGGACTAAACTCAATCTGGCCCGTCACCGTTTGCCCCGAGGCTGAGGTGTCCTCCCCTTGAATCTTCAGGGAGATGCCCGAATCGCTGAAGTGATTATCTCCAATCGAAACGGAGAACCGATTCCGCGCGGCCTCAAAGGCTCCAATCGGAAACCGATGGTAGACAGCACTCCCCGCGCGGCCATCGAGAACTTGGATGAAGGCGTGGGGGTCTTCTCCCATGATGACCCCGGGAATCAAGGCGTAGGGCTGCCCCCCCTCTGGATCGACCAACTTGACGTACCAACCCTCGAAATAGCCGCGACGTTGTCCCAGTTGATGGTGGTAATGAAAGTGGGCGGGGTTCCAAATATTCTTGATACGCTGAAACACTGTTCTCGAACTCCTCCAAACGCCCCCAGATCTCGAGACGGTTCTCGGTTTCTCGGTCCACCGCCCTTCCTCTAGGCGATGGGGCCACCTATCTTGCCACGAACGAGAAGAAATTCGAGGGCCGAATGAGCCGGCCCCGTTGCCCTCAAGGCCTATTCTCTGCCCAGCGCTCAATCGGACCATTCAGTTCACGGTCGACAAACCGGAGATCGAAAATGAAATTTCGAAACCTGATCCTGATCGCAGTCAGCCTCTTGGTGATCGGCGTGCTAGGCGGTGCCTACTATCTGTTCACAAACCTCGACTCAATCGTCAAGTCGGCCATCGAACGATATGGATCTGAGGCTCTTGCAACAAAGGTCACCGTCGGGGGCGTCTCCATCTCCCTGAGCAACGGCCAGGGCACGATCACCGACCTTCGAGTCGCAGAACCGAGCGGGTTCGGCGACGGAGATGCGATTTCCTTCGGTGAGATATCGGTGGGCATCGACGCCCAGTCTCTTGTCAATCAGAAACCGGTCGTCATCGATCTCGTTCGCGTCATGGATCCCAGGGTGGAATACGTCGTCGATGCAAAAGGCCAAAATAATCTCAGCGTCCTGCAGGGGAATATCAGCCGTTACGCCGGATCCTCTCAGTCGGAACCCGCGGCAGCGGAAAGCTCATCGCCCCCCACCCTAATTCGCATCAAGCAACTCCAGATCGAAGGCACGGAAGTGGCCGCAGACCTGTCGGCTCTGGGACTGCAGCCCAAACAACTCAAGATCCCGCCGATCAAGGGATCGAACCTCGGCGGGGCCAATGGGGCTCCGCCCGCAACAATTGCGACTCAGCTGGCTGAGAACTTTGTCCGCGACACCCTCGTTGCTGTCGGCAAATCCCAAATTTCCGACCAAGTCGGCAACCTCCTCAAGGACTCACTGGGCGACGAAGAGGCTGGTCAAGTCAAAGGACTCCTCGACGGCTTCCTCAACTCAAAGTAAGGGGGGCGCGACCGGAAAGAGCCTGATAAAAAGGGAAGCCTCAGCGGTGAGCGCTGATTACGATTTGAGAGTTTTCATGGCCGACACCATTTCTTCCGCGGCGCTGGTCGGCACCTCATAACCCGCTTCATCTCGAATCTGATCGATATGGTCCCGAACCGCTTCGGCATTCACCATCTCCGAGGCGGTATCGGTCCAACCTGTGCAAAGTCCAACAAAGACCCGGGAGTAGCGGCCAGCCCCCACTGAGAAAACCTCGTGGGTCAGCTCGCACTGCTCGCTCGCCAAGTAGATCACCATTGAGGTGACGTACTCAGGGTCGAGTTGCAGACCCAGACCATCCATAATTCCAGTCGTCATCCGGGTCGCCGCAATCGGGGCAATCACGTTGCTCGTGATTCCGTTCTTTTGCCCCTCTTGAGCCAAAACATTTGAAAAACCAACCAGTCCCATTTTCGCAGCGCCATAGTTGGCCTGGCCGAAATTGCCAAAAACACCGGCCGCCGAAGCCGTCGATATAATTCGGCCATAGTTGTTTGCCTTCATCGCTCGAAACGCTGGCTGCGTGACGAAGAAGGCCCCCTTCAGATGGACATCGAGAACCGCTTCGATCTCAGCCTGTGTCATCTTGGCAAAACTTCGGTCACGGAGAATGCCCGCGTTATTCACCAAAATATCGACACGGCCAAAATTATCGAGCGCTGTCTGGACGATCGACTCCCCGCCCTCCGGCGTGGCGACCGAATCGTAGTTGGCGACCCCTGTCCCTCCGGCCGCTTCAATCTCTTCCACGACCAGATCCGCCGCAGCCTGACCCGACCCCGTTCCATCAACACTGCCGCCCAGATCATTCACGACGACCTGGGCACCCCTTCGAGCAAACTCAAGAGCGTGGCTCTTCCCCAAACCGCTGCCCGCTCCTGTCACAATGCAAACTCTGTCGTCGAATCGGATGTCATCCACAGCCTAAATCCTTTGCTTCGTTTGATTTTCAACCCGGACCATCCACTCAGGAGCGGAATGGATCCCGGTCGCCCTTAAATCCGCTCAATGATCGTGCCGGTGCCGACTGCGGCGCCGCAGCACATGGTGATGAGCGCCGTCGTTTTATCTTGGCGTTCCAGTTCGTGTAGAGCCGTAGTCAGGAGTCGAGATCCGGTTGCGCCAACAGGGTGCCCCAGCGCAATCGCACCGCCGTTCACGTTGACCCGGTCGGCGTCGGGCTTGCACACCTGGAGCCACGAGAGTACGACCGCCGCGAAGGCTTCATTGCATTCAAAGAGGTCGATGTCCCCAATTTCCATACCAGCTTTCTTGAGGAGAGCCTCGGTGGCATTGACGGGACCATCCAACAGGTAATAGGGATCGGCACCGACCACCACGTCGGCCACGATCCGAGCCCTCGGCTTGAGGCCCAACGAGCGAGCTCGGTCCGCATCCATCCACAGAATCGCGGAAGCGCCGTCTGAAATCTGAGACGAGTTTCCTGCGGTATGCATAAACCCGGGCATCGCTTCGTTGAGCGCGGCCAACCCTTCCATCGTCGTGGCGCGGATTCCCTGATCAGTCTCCACAGTACAAGTCTCGCCGGTCGGCGCCCCACCGTCATCGAGAACGGGAGCCTGAATCGGTAAAATTTCACGATCGAAGCGCCCCTCATCCCGAGCCTGGGCTGCTCTTTCCTGGCTTCGCAAACCCCACTCGTCGATATCCTGACGCGTAATCCCCCGATTCTTGGCAATCCGGTCTGCCGCTTCGAATTGCGTCATCGGCATATCCCAATCGAACCCTTCGGAAGGCAGAAAGAAGCCGGGACCGTTCACGACGTTGGCCCCCAATCCGACATGGCTCATCACCTCGACCCCACCGGCCAGTCCTGCGCCGATGCTCCCGGCCTGGACCAGTGCGCGAACCAAGTGATTCGCCTGCTGGCCCGAACCGCATTGGGTATCAACCGTCGTTGCGCCCCCCGCGAACCCCTTGTTCCGAGCGAGCCACGAAATTCGTGCGAGATTACCCGCCTGCTCGCCCGCCTGCGTCACACAACCACCAACCACTTGCTCAATTTCAGACGGGTCCACGCCCGCACGCTCCACCGCGCCCTGAAGCACCTCTCCAAACAACGTGGCCGGGTGAAGCCCCGAAAGCTGCCCCTTGCCTTTTTTGCCTCGAGCAATCGGGCTTCTCACGGCCTCAACAATTACGGCCTCAGGCATCGTCTATCTCTCCTTGGCTCCGGTTCGCGAACCACAAACCCGCCATGCATTTGCTTTACGGTGAATCGCCGGGACCCACCCGGCGAGCGCGCGCTTTCCTCTTGAGCGAAACAATCGCGTCGTTCTGCGATCTAAAAATGTGAACCGTGGCGATCATCCAGACCCAGATGGCCTCGGTCCCAGCCGTCGCATCGGCGGAGGAGTCTACCGTGAATCGTCGACGGGGACCGCTGGCAGCTTGATGCAGATAGACTGCAATCAACTCAACTCGCTCCACTCCTGGAGGTCATTTCAGTCCAACATCAGTGACGCTCAATCAGAATCCGTCCGAGAACACGGAAGCAGACCCAAATCAATCAGGGCCGAGTAGGTGGCCCTGGCGGCGACATCAGCCCCTGCGGCATTCCAATGGGGATCGCGCTTAAAGAACAGGGGGAAACGCTCAGAAGCCTCGAAGGCCGGCATCAGATCAATGACGGAATAGTCCAAATCGGGCGCAACCTCCGCAAAATACCGGAAGGGTTCTCGACTGTACGGCCCGAGCGGCTCGTAGCCCGATTCCCAATTCCCCGGAACCTCCCGGAGACTGTACTGATAGGCGCGCGGATAGATCACAAGAGCCATCGGAACCCCGAGCACATCTCGGCTCAACCGTTCAATACCGGCCAAATGCTTCATCGTGCCCGACTCGATCGCTGGTCGCGTCTCCTCAAGGGGGTAAGTCGTGATATAGAAACGCTCGTCGGGGCGGGGAACAACCAAACCTGACAGCATCGCGTCGCGGTCATTTTCACCGGCGCTTCGCAGCTCCGCGGTCACGGCCAGAACCGCCGGCCGCAAAGACAACGCCCAAGGCCACTGCGTTGCGATCCATCGACCAACAATCGCCTGCGTGTCGAATTCGTAGTCGTAGCGCTCACGAAGCATCCACTCATAACGAATGTCGTCATGAAAGTCGGTCATGTCGAGACTGTAAATCACGAGGTCGGGTTGGTAGCGGTAGCCGACCTCTCGCAGCAAACGAAGACCCAGGATTGGCGAAGAGCTCGTCCATCCCATATTGACGGCGCGGACTTGAGAACGGCAGTTGCCTTGGTCGGCCAGCGCCTCAACTCGATAGGGGAGGCTCGCCTCGTACGGAAGATTGAAGCCAAAGGTGAATGAATCCCCCATGAATAGGACGACAAAATCATCGCCTTCCAAATTCTCAGGGCTCCCCCGAAAGCGCAGGCCGTCGGCATTGATCTCGCGACCATCCGGCTTCATACGGTGGTCGACATCCAATGCATAGCTCGCCGCGACCCGAGAAAGAATGATCTCTTCAAAGGCACGCGGCAAAATCACAAAGACCATCACGAACAAAAAGAGCGTGGCGACCAACGCTGGGCCGGGCAAACGGCGAAGGCCCAGAATGGCGAGGGCGAGACCAATGAAAATCGCGAACGGAAGCCACAGGCTCTCTGGCGGTCGAAAAAGAACCCCAAAAATCAGCAAAGCCGCACACCATGGATCAATCGGTCGCCACACCCGTAGAATGTTCTCAACCAGCTGCCTGGGCGCGCCTCCAAGCCACCACCCCGCCAGAGCCCCACCCCAAAACGCGACGAGGGGGAGCAAAAGCCAGCGTGGATCCACGCCTCCCCACCCAGCCCCTGGACCGCCCCACAGAACCAGGACGCTGGGCAACAGGAACCCCGTACCGAAAATCGCTCGGCACCCTTCGCTCCAGCGCATGGCCACCTGCTCGGACATTCTGCTTCACGCCCCCTTTAGATCCGGCGCGTTCGCCCTTTCCAATAGCGCTCACGCAGGTGACGAATATAGAGCTTCCCGCTCGGCGTTCGCGGCAACTCCGTTTCGAAATCGATACTGCGCGGCACCTTGTAGGAAGCGATTCGGCTTCGAACAAAATCTAAGATTTCGACTTCGAGAGCAGGAGAGCTTGCCACCCCGGTTTTCAACTCCACGGCCGCCTTCACGCTTTCCCCCCAATCTTCATCGGGAATCCCAAAGACCCCGGCATCCGCTACCTGAGGGTGCTCCTGCAGCACCTGCTCAATCTCGAGTGGGTAGATGTTCACACCGCCCGAGATAATCGTATTCGACTTCCTGTCAACCAAGTAGACCCAGCCACCCGGATCAACGAAGCCAACATCGCCGATCGTAAAGACGCCCGGTTCGGGATGCGCGCGAATCGTTTTTTCTTCATCTCCGTGATATTCGAAAACTCGATCTTGCTGAAGGTGTCGGCAGTAAAGGTCTCCGATCTCTCCCTGCGGAAGCCGCTGGCCGGAGTCATCCCGAGCAAAAATTTCGAACGCAGGCAGNGCCNTNCCCACCGTNCCNGNATGCGCGATCCAATCCTCNGAGCCGACGAGCGTATTGACACCTCCNTCGGTCGCGCCCCAATACTCCACGAGAATCGGNCCCCACCAGTCGATCATCCGCTTTTTGACTTCAACCGAAACCGGCGCNGCTCCGTGAAGCACTGTCCGAAGCGAGGGCGCCGAAAAGNCNGCACGCTCAGCCTCNGGCAGACGAAGCANTCGACTGAACATCGTCGGCACAAGATGCGTGTGCTCGATNTNGCGCTCNACCAAAAGCTCAAGAGCCTGCCGCTCATCCCANTTGGGCATAATGGTGAGCGGGGCTCCTCCGGCATTTCCATAGACCGCGAACATCAAGGGCGCCGCGTGATACATCGGCCCCGTGATCAAATGCGCCCCGCTCCCCTCAAAGCCAACCTGTCGCCCGAGCCGAACCAGATTCTCAAGAGCGGCCCCGACGCTGGCTGGCCGCGTTCGCTTGACGCCCTTCGGACGCCCCGTTGTCCCGCTGGTATAGATCATGTTGCCGCCCGCGGGCCCGGCTAAATCCGGCCGGGCATCACTGACCTTCGCCAGGAGATCCTCGAAATCGGAACCAGCCAGAATGACATCGCAAAGGCCTCCACCCTGACCCACCACCTGTTCGGCGAGGCTTTCGTACTGGGTTGAGGAGAACAGCAATCGCGCCCCCGAGTCTTGGATCACATAAGCGATCTCCTCAGCACGAAGGTGCCAATTGACGGGAGTCACCCAGACTCCCGCCATAATGCTCCCCAGAATCAGCTCGACGACTTCGACTCGATTCTCCATCAAAATCGCAATGTGATCGTCGGGCTTCAACCCGGCTTCATCGCGTAAAAAGCGCGCGACACGCTTACTACGACTCCCTAGCTCTGACCATGTGAGCTGACGACTCAAATCATCGATGGCGAGGCCAGCCGGATCGCGAGCGGGGAAACCGGGGAGCATTAGATCCCTGAATCCAGCCCCTCGGGCACATCACCCGTCACAAGAACTTGCTGCTCGAAACGTTTTGCGATCCGCCATCCCTCGGCTGTCCGCACAAAGTCATCGATGTAATAGGCAAACACTGTAAAGACGAACGCACCGCCCTCGCCTTTCGGAAGAACCATCGGATTGTTCACCAGCGTTCGCCCTGTGGCCCGATCTCCAGAGAGTTTGATTGTCGAATTACTGATCGCGTGAATCGTCTTCGGAAACATGGCGAGTGCTTTCGCCAACCAAGCCCGAACCTCCGGGTAGGCGCCGGCGATACCGCCACTCGTGGTGTAATCCAAATCAGCATCGGGCAAAAAACACTGATCCAGGAGATTCCAATCCTTGGTGTCAATCGCCTCGGTGTAGCGAACGAGCAGATCCTGGATTTCGATCCGATCCCCAACCTCTTCTGCGCTCAGTGACACCATTCGTCCTCCCGCTTCGGCGGACACCGCGGGTCGCCGAAAAAGCCAGCGTAAACGACGGCCCCGGCGGCCGCCAGAGATCAGCGGCCCTGCACTCCGGTCGGTCTCTGGACGCATTCTTCGCGGGCTTTGTGTTTCGCCAGAACCGGTATCTTTCATCGGGTCAAAATTCGGAGCGGAGGCCCCATGCACACCGGGAGACTCATTCAGCCGACCTACCGTGTCCGATCGGGTGTCCCCGTCATCCAGCTCTACGGACGGCTAGACGACGGAAGGCCCTTCCTCGTCGAAGAGGACCGCTTTCGCCCATATTTCTATGTGCACTCCTCCAATCGGCACCTCCTCGAGCCGAGTCCCGGGGTCGAGTTCCGAGAGACCGAGATGAGAGATCTCTCCAACGAGCTGCTCACTCGCATCACTGTCCCGACCCCCGGTGCCGTCCGTCCCCTTCGAGAAGCACTCCAAGAACGCGGCATCACCTGTTTCGAGGCGGACGTACGATTTCCCTACCGCTTTCTCATGGACCATGCGATCCGCTCGGAAATCGTCATCCACGGGAATGTCACAAGTCAGACGGGAACCCTTCAGTACTTTCGGAATCCCGAAATTGGCTGCGGCGAAAGTCACGCCCAGGTCACAACCCTCTCCCTCGACCTTGAAACAACCCCCACGGCCGACGCAATTCTATCCGCCGCCCTCGCAGGCTGCGGAACAGAAGAAGTGCATCTTGTTTCAGCTCGCCCGGTGCTCGGCGCCATCCATCACCCCGACGAGCGCACCCTCCTCATTGCTCTGGCAGACCGTATTCGCCAGCTGGACCCCGATCTAATCATCGGGTGGAATGTGGTCGATTTTGACCTGCGTGTTCTTGCCGATCGATACGAAGCGCTCGGGATCCGTTCCCCCGAGTCGGACTGGGGACGCCGGCCTGGGCGAATCGATTTTCAGGGGGACCCCAATTTTACGCGTCAAAGTCGGGCCACCCTACCGGGGCGCTCAGTCGTGGATGGTCTTCCTTTGGTTCGAGACGCGATGCGACTTGAAGACTACCGGCTCAATACGGTGGCTCGAATTGTGCTGGGTCGAGGAAAACTCATCGACCAGGAAGCCCCCGACGCGGCCACCGAGATACTCCGCATGTATCGGGAAGATCCTGAATCACTGGTGGCCTACAACCTTGAGGATGCGCGCCTCGTGAACGAAATCCTCGATCATGAAGGCCTCATCGACCTCACTCTTGAGCGAAGTCGCCTCACTGGCATGCAACCGGATCGGGTGGGCGCCAGCATTGCCAGCTTTGACTTGCTGTACTTACCCGAGCTCCGTCGGGAAGGAACCGCTGCCCCCTGCGTCCACCTCGAAAGAACCCGTCAGAATTTATCCGGCGGCGCTGTGCTCGCTGGGCAGGCTGGCTTGACTCGAAATGTCGCGGTCTTTGACTTCAAAAGCCTCTATCCAAGCCTAATCCGAACATTCAATATCGACCCTCTTTCTCTTTCTCTTGGCCAAAGAGAGCCCTCCGGCGCGGCCATTGTCGCACCCAACGGCGCTCGATTCTCTCGCGAGGAAGCGATTCTTCCTCGAATCATCGAACGCTTTATGGACAGCCGGGAAGCCGCCCAGAAACGGGGTGACGCGCACGCCCGTCAAGCCATCAAGATCATGATGAACTCGATGTATGGCGTCTTCGCCTCGCCCGCCTGTCGTTTCTTCAGCCCGGACATGGCCAATGCCATCACGCTCTTCGGCCAGCAGACCCTCGCTTGGACATCGGAGTGTTTCAATGAACTCGGATATGAGGTCATTTACGGCGACACAGACTCCGTATTCGTAGCCCTGGAAACGGACCTCGAGCCGGAGGCCGCTTGGGAGCAGGCCCGAAGACTTCGTGACCAAGTCAGCACCCAGCTTACAAAGCGAATTCGCAAGCAGTACAACGTAGAGCCCAAGCTCGAACTCGAACTTGAAAAAGTATTTTCTCGATTTTTTCTGCCCCGAATCCGCGGCGGCAGGAGCGGGAGCAAAAAACGCTACGCCGGATGGGTCACCACCGAGCAAGCGGACCAACTGGAAATTGTCGGGCTTGAATCCGTGCGTAGAGATTGGCCGGAAATCGCGGGGCGCCTGCAGCGGGGAATGCTTGAGCGGATTTTTCACGATCAGCCGGTCCTTCCTTTTGTCGCCGCGGTGGTCCACGAAATGAAAGAAGGTCTTTGCGACGAAGAACTCGTTTACCGCAAAAGAATCCGAAAAGGCTCGCTGGACCACTACACCGCAGCCAGCCCTCCCCACGTTCAGGCCGCGCGAAAGCAAGCCGAACGAACCGGGACTGCTCCGCGCGGGGTCATCCGCTACGTGATCACTTCCTCGGGCCCGGAACCGATCCTTCGGGGCACCCCGCCCCGCCCCGATCTCGACAGAACCCACTACCTGGAGCGGGTCATCCGACCCGTCGCCGATGCCATTCTGCTCGAAATCGGGGAGAGTCTGGACACCGCCCTCGGGCAACCTAAGCAATTGGACCTTCTTTGAAAGAGCCGATTCAGATGGCTCCTCCCTTCCTTAAAACGGCCACCTCTGCAGATCGCCCCCACAGGGCTAGAACGTGTTTCACTTTCTCGCTAATCTCCTTATTGGGCGCGGGTGGCCACGCCCTTTCAAACCTGCACCCTGATTGAGCGAGGCGCCTATGTACGTCGACCTGACTCCCGAACAAATTGCATTGCGCGACCGCATCCGCGCCTACTTTGCCGAGGTGATGACGCCGGAACGAAAGGCGGGCATCCGAAACATGGAGGGCGGGACGGTTTTTAAGGAAACCGTCCGACAGATGGGCAAGGACGGATGGCTCGGAGTGGGCTGGCCGAAGGAATACGGGGGCGGCGGACTGACGGCCCTTGAGCAAATGATCTTCGTTGACGAGTTACGTCGGGCCGGGGCGCCGTTGCCTTTCGTGACTCTCAACACAGTCGGACCCTGTCTTATGGAACACGGGTCCGAGGAACATAAACAAGAATTCCTCCCCCTCATTCTCCGGGGCGAAGCCCACTTCGCAATCGGCTACACCGAGCCCGACGCCGGTACGGATTTGGCTGCCCTCAACACCTCGGCCGTCCTCGAAGGGGATGAGTGGGTCATCAACGGCACCAAAATCTTCACCAGTGGGGCCGACGATGCCGATTATATTTGGCTGGCCGCCCGAACAGACCCCGAGGCGAAGAAGCATCAGGGCATCTCGATTTTCATCGTCGACACCCGCGACCCGGGCTTCAGCGCCTCGCCGATCCATACCGTGGGCGGCGGTCATACCTGCATGAGTTACTACCAGGACGTACGAGTCCCTGACTCAATGCTTGTTGGAGGACGCGGCAATGGTTGGCGCCTGATCACCACCCAACTCAACCATGAGCGAATCGGTCTAGCCGCCTTCGGCGGAATTGCGTTCAAACATATGGAAGATGTGACGCGCTGGGCCAGCGAAAACCAACGACCTGATGGGCGTCGCGTCCTGGACGACGTGCGCATTCAGCTGGCCCTGGGCGAAGCCCAAGCCAGACTGGAGGCCATCAAGGTCATGAACTGGCGAATGGCTTGGGCCGTCGAGCGCAACGAGTTAGATCCCGCGCAGGCCTCGGCCGTCAAGGTCTCAAGCACCGAGTCCCTGATCGAGGTCTACCGGTTGATGCTTGAGGTCATTGGCCCCGCCGGCGGCCTTCGCCCCGGTTCGGAGGCCGCGGTCCTAGGCGGGGCTATCGGTCAGGAGATGCGCGCCTGTCAGATCAATACATTTGGGGGCGGCGTCAACGAAGTTCAACGTGAAATCGTCGCCATGGCGGGCCTGCGAATGCCCCGCGCACCGCGCTAGTTCCCTCAGATTTTAAAACTCGGAAAGTCACTTTTCCGCACCCGTCCAGACCCTGACAGCGCGCAGAGCCGCCCCGGGGAGACAGGGAGTTCCACAACATGGATTTCAGCATTTCAGAAGAAGAGGAAGCCATCCGCGATCTGGCCCATCAGATCTTCTCAGATGGTTGCTCGCCCGAACACATTGCCGACATCGAACGGGATGAAACCGGAGATGGTTTCGACCATGCCCTCTATGCATCCTTGGCGGAATCCCATTTGCTCGGGGTCGCGCTCTCTGAAAAATTTGAAGGTTCGGGATACGGCCTGGGTGCTCTGCTGGTCCTCCTTGAAGAAGCCGGACGGGCGGTGGCGCCTCTCCCCCTGCTGCCGGTGCTCGCCCAGGCGGCCCCGGCCATCCAACGGTTCGGAACCGACGGCCAGAAACAGCGCTGGCTTCCGGGCATCGCGACAGGTCAACATTTTCTCACGGTCGCCCTGGATGAACTCGGCAATGATGATCCCTCGGCGCCCGGTACGGTGGCCCACCCCGACGGCGAGAGATGGCGTCTGAGCGGGGAGAAAATTTGTGTTTCTGCAGCATCCTCATCCAAGCGAATCCTTGTCCCGGCCCGCACCGAAAAAGGCGGACTGTGCGTATTCCTTGTCGATCCCAAGTCGCCCGGTGTAAAACTCGAAGAGTCGCGAGCCAGCGACCACGGCCGGCAGTTTCGCTTGATCCTCCGCGACGTCACCGTCGAGGCTGATTCGCTCCTCGGCGACCCCCAGTCTGGGACGGAAATTGTCGAATCCATCTTGAATCACACCCGGATAGGCGTGGCGGCCCTGCAAATCGGTGTATCGGAGGAAGCACTCCGGCGAACCGCTGAGTACACCGCTACCCGCAAGCAGTTCGGGCGGGCCATCGGAACTTTTCAAGCCGTCACCATGCGCAGTGCCGATGGCTACATCGACATTGAGTCGATGCGGTCCACCCTCTGGCAGGCGGCATGGCGCCTGGAGAACGACCTCCCTGCAACTCAGGAATCGGCGGCAGCGGCTTGGTGGGCCTGCGAAGGTGCCCACCGCGTCGTCCACACAGCCCAACACCTCCACGGGGGCATGGGCGCCGACATCGATTACCCGATTCACCGCTACTTTCTGCGAGCGACGCAATTGGCCATGACGGTGGGCGGGGCGGGCCGCCAGATCGCCACGATTGGCGGAAACCTGGCGGCCCATTAAAGGGCCAAAGCACCCGAGACATCGCTGAATTCGCTTGGGTCTGCGACACTCTCGGTGAGGAGTGCTTCGCCGGATGTCCCGAGAAATTCTCATGCCCCAGGTCGCCTCAGACATGACCGAGGCGGATGTCGTGGCCTGGCTCGTTCGGCCGGGGGATCGCTTCGAAGCCGGCGACCTTCTCCTCGAGATCGAAACCGAAAAGTCGACGGTGGAAATTGAAGCGCCTGCCGCCGGAGCCCTGGCTGAAATTCTTGTCCCCGCTGGGACTCCCAATGTGGCCGTCGGCACGCTTTTGGCTCACTTCGAGGAAAGCGCCGAAGCAGCTGAAATCGACGGAGAGGGAGCGGCTGCAGAGAACACCGAAGCGGCATCCGCGTCGGAGACCGAGCCCGATCTAAACGACCTGGGCGAGTCGACCGAAGAGGACGCGGCGCGTCTGGCCCCGGAATCGCGCCCCCCCGCCACGGCCCTGGCGAGGCGCCTAGCGGACCGCAGCGGTGTCAATCTGGAAGGCCTTCGGGGCTCGGGGCCCCATGGAAGAGTGACCCGCGATGATGTCGAGCGCCGCAATGACGACTCGGGGGCCTTGCAAAGCGCGGAACCAAAACTTGATTCGGGCCCGGGAATGGAAGGAACTGGCTTCTCTTTAGAGTTGACCATCCAATGCCAGGCCGACGCCCTGACGGAAACGCTCGATCGCCTCCACTCTATTTCCCGAGGGGAAGGTTCTGCGTCACCGATACGGGACATCATCCTGCGCGCCGTTGAGCACGCGGGCCTTTCTGTGCCGGCCTTCTTCTCCCCGAGGACCACCGGGGAGGCGGCGCCAGATGCCATCCGTGTGATCGCGGAGTTGCCCAGTGGCTCGGAGGCCAATCCTCCCTCGCAGGCGGATCTTTTGGTCGTCGAACTGGGTCAGCCGGGGCTGAACATGGTCCGTTGGGGCCCCGTTTCGCCGCAATTTCCGAGAATCCTCGGGGTCGGGAGCCCCCGGGAGGCCGCCCTGGTAAGGGATGGGGACGTCCGGTGCGGCCAGGTTCTCAACCTTCACCTCGCCGTCGACCCAAAGATTGTCCCCCCGGACGTCGCTGCGGAGTGGGCGAACGCGGTCCGTGAATCGATCGAGGCTCCGCTCACACTGCTCCTCTAGGAACGGGCGCGGGCTCAATGCGGGGAGATGGGCCAGCGCGTCGCCTCAAGGAAGCTTGTCCAGAGCCGACCAATGCCTCGAAATTTCTCGGAGGTCCGGTCGAGCCACCCTCCCCTGAGCCCGAATCATCCGCTCGATGCCGAGAAGAACGTCGCGACGGCTCACCTGGCCGATCAATCTCCCATCCTCCAGCACTGGAAGCCGCCGAATGGGGGTGGTGAGGAAATAATGGGCGATCGCGTAGAGCCCGAGATCCGGCTCAATGGTGCGACCGGCACCGGTCATAAAATGCTTGACGGTCCCCGCCTCCTCTTGCTGCCCGGCGTAGAACTCATCCGATGTGAGGACGCGGAGGCAATCAAGTTCCGAGAGCACGCCCACCATGTGTCCCTCGCCATCCACCACGGGGGCGCCGGAGATTCGCTTTGAGACCAAGGTACGAATCGCCTTGAAGATGCTCCAATCGGGCCTCAAGGTCACCAATGAAGTGACCATCATGTCCCGTGCGGTGAGAATGCGCCGAGAACCCGTCATCAGGTCGACCTCCTCTGGCCCCCCCCTGGAGGGGTCGAATAGCGTTTTGGCACCGTTAGGCTCAGGGATGATCTTACGCTGATGCGCTCCTGCAGAACAAGAGAAACCTCCGCGACTGCCCGGATCTCCGCGGTTTTCACATCGGAGCCGATCGCCTTCGTCTACGGCCGGTTCAGCGGTTGAACCCCTGAGGCGCGCCCCCTAATATCTGGTCCGTCCAGAGCCGCGGCGCAGCCTTCAATGAGCGAAGGTCTGCATCCGCCTCGACGGTTCGAGACTTTGCTCTCGACCGGTGACGTTGCGAAAGCCGGGACAAGCCATTTGCTGACCTCGCTGCGCACTCCACACAACGACTGGGTGACGACCGCACATGGCCAGGCACAAGCTCACAAAAGGGTTGGACCTTCCCCTCGCGGGGCGCCCCATGCAGGTAATCCGGCGGCCAGCGCACGTGACTCGTGTCGCGGTGATGGCGGACGATTTCCCGGGCATGAAACCCCGGATGCACGTGGAAGAAGGCCAAACCGTTCAGCGGGGCCAGCTTCTTTTTGAGAACCGGAAAATTCCGGGAGTGCTCCACACCGCGCCGGGCGCCGGCCGAATCATTGGAATCCATCGAGGCGCTCGTCGAGCGCTCCAATCGATCGTCATCGACCTCTCTGACACCGAGCAAGCTGGGGAAGCAACGGCTGACGAGCAGCAACGCTTCGCGAGCTACACCGGGCAACCCGCTGAGTCCCTGTCTCGCGAACAGATCCGAGACCTCTTGGTCGAATCGGGTCTTTGGGTCGCACTGAGGACGCGCCCTTTCAGCAAGACTCCTGGCCCAGACTCCGAGCCCGCCGCTCTTTTTGTCACCGCCATCGACACGGCCCCACTGGCTCCGCTCCCCGAAGTCGTTTTGGCCGACCGCATCGAAGACTTCGAGCGCGGCCTCGCCGCCCTCTCACGCCTCACCGAAGGCCCCACCTACCTTTGCGTCGCGGAACACTCTGAACTCCCGAATCAAATCAATTCTGAAGCGGCGGTCGAGTACTTTGAAGGCCCTCACCCCGCCGGACTGCCGGGGGTGCACATTCACCGCCTTCAACCGGTCAGTCGCAACAAAACGGTTTGGCACATTGGGTATCAGGATGTCGCAGCAGTGGGCCGGCTGTTGGCCACGGGCCAACTGGATGTAGAACGGGTCGTGTCCGTCGCGGGTCCCCCAGTGGCCGACCCGTGCTTGGTGAGGGCCCGCTCGGGTGCTTCGATCGATGACATTGTGGGGGACGGCCTCGACAAAACAAGCGAAAATCGTTTGATCGCCGGCGACGTTCTCTCGGGCAAAAAGGCCATGGGGGACATTTTTGGTTTTCTGGGACGCTTTGACCGACAGGTGAGCGTAGTGGCCGAGGACCGCGAACGTCGATTCCTCGGCTGGCTTAAGCCCGGCGCTCACCAGTTTTCCATGCTGCGCCTCTTCACGGCCAAACTCCGACCCCAGCAACAGTTCAACATGACGACTTCTTTGCACGGGGCTCTACGGCCCATGGTTCCGGTCGGAACCTACGAACAGGTCATGCCCATGGATATTCTTCCCACCTTCCTCCTGCGCTCGATGATGGCAGGGGACGCCGAGAAGGCCGAGGCCCTTGGGGCTCTCGAACTCGACGAGGAAGACTTGGCGCTCTGCACACTCGTGTGCCACAGCAAAATTGCCTACGGACCGATACTGCGACGCAGTCTCGAACAACTCGAGAACGAGGGCTGATCTCAACATGAAACTGCTGCGCGACCGACTTGACCGGATCGCTCCCTATTTCGAGAAGGGGGGAGCCCTCGAAAAGCTCTACCCCGTTTGGGAACTGCAAGACACGCTGCTCTACACCACCGGCGATGTGACGCGGACGGGTTCCCACGTTCGAGACGGAACCGACATGAAGCGACTGATGATCACAGTCGTCTTTGCCCTCATCCCCTGCATGCTGATGGCCAGCTGGAATACCGGCTTCGAAGGCATGCGGGCCATTGCCTATGGGGCCGCCCCCCTCGACACCTGGCAGACCGCGGCGTGGAACGCGCTCGGACTTTCCTTTGACTTCAAGAGCACCTTTCACTGCATTCTCTTTGGCGCCCTCTACTGGGTCCCTGTGTTTGCCGTTGTCATGATTGCGGGCGGAATCTGTGAGGTCATTTTCGCAGTCATCCGCGGGCATGAAATCAGTGAGGGCTTCGTTGTCACCGGAGCCCTGCTGCCTCTGACGCTGCCGCCGACCATTCCGCTCTGGATGGTGGTCCTCGGCATCGCCTTTGGAATCGTGATCGGAAAAGAAATTTTCGGTGGTGTCGGGATGAACTTCCTGAACCCCGCTCTCACAGCCAGAGCTTTTCTGTTCTTCGCCTACCCCGCTGCTCTGAGCGGCGATGCGGTCTGGATGGCGGCCAATCTGCAGGGCGTCGACACCTACAGCGGAGCGACCCTCCTCTCGCAAGCCGCGGCGACGAAAGGCGCCCTAGCGGGCTTCGATTGGTGGGATGCTTTCTGGGGCTGGGTTCCGGGTTCAATGGGAGAAACCTCAGCCTTTGCCTGCCTGCTCGGGGCAGGCTTATTGATCCTGACCGGAGTCGGCTCCTACCGAACCATGTTCGGCGTACTGCTCGGAACAATCTTCATGGCGATCATCTTCAACATCACCGGTTCGGATACCAACCCTATGTTTTCCGTCCCCTGGTACTGGCATGTGGTTCTCGGAGGCTGGGCATTCGGGGCGGTCTTCATGGCAACCGACCCCGTTTCTTCGGCCTTTACCGCCCGGGGCAAATGGGCCTACGGTTTCATGATCGGCGTGCTGGTGATTCTGGTCCGCGTCGTTAATCCCGCATATCCAGAGGGCATGATGCTCGCGATCCTCTTTATGAACATGTTCGCTCCGCTCCTCGATCACTTCGTCGTCCAAGCTAATATTCGCCGGAGGCTCGAACGCAGTGCAGCATAGTACGGGCTACATCATCGGATTCTCCGCGGCAGTCTGCGTCGTGTGCGCCCTGCTGGTTTCTGGATCAGCAGTCTCATTGAAGCCACTTCAAGACCGAAATGCGTTAGTGGACAAGCAAAAGAATATTCTGGCGGTGGCGGGACTCATGTCCTCGGACGAAACGCTGTCCGCCGACCAAATCCAGACGCTTTTTGAGGAGAAAATTCGTCCGGTCATCGTGAACCTAGAAACCGGCCAAGTTGACTCAGAGACTGACGCCAACACATTTGACCAACGAAGCGCCTCAAAAGATCCCGAGACAAGCCAGCCGGCCCCGACCAACGCGTCAAAAATCCTGAGGATTCCCTACGACGGTCTGGTCTACGAAGTGGTCAAGGAGGGCGAGGTCAAAACTTTGATTCTGCCCATCGAGGGAATGGGCCTCTGGTCGATTTTGTACGGCTACCTGGCCTTGGATACTGACCTGACCACGATTCGAGGCATCACCTTCTACGAACAGGGCGAAACAGCGGGACTGGGCGGCGAAGTCGAAAATCCTCGCTGGAAAGCGCTCTGGCCCGGGCGAAAAGCCTTCGATGAACGGTGGAATGTCAAAATTCAGGTCAAAAAGGGCGCCGCCGGCCCTGCGAAAGACGACCCTTATCAGGTCGATGGCCTCTCGGGAGCAACCCTGACGAGCCGAGGCGTCACGAATATGATTCGATTCTGGCTGGGGCCAGACGGTTTTGGCCCCTTCATCGCTCAACTGCGCGACAACCCGCGCTGGACGTCAGTAAAGGGAACCTAATGGCCTCCACAGAACGCGAGACTCTGCTTGATCCGTTAATCAACAACAATCCCATTGCGCTCCAAGTTCTTGGGCTTTGTTCGGCCCTGGCCGTCACGACGAAAATGGAGACCGCCTTCGTCATGAGCTTGGCGGTGGTCGCGGTCACCGCGCTCTCAAATCTCTCGATTAGTCTGATCCGAAATTACATTCCCTCCAGCATTCGGATCATCGTTCAACTGACGATTATTGCGTCTCTCGTGATCGTGACAGACCAAGTCCTCAAGGCCTTTGTCTTTGACATCAGCAAGCAACTGTCGGTGTTCGTGGGTCTGATCATCACCAACTGCATCATCATGGGCCGAGCCGAAGCCTTCGCGATGCAAAACCCGCCACTCCCGTCCTTTATCGACGGAGTCGGCAACGGCCTGGGATACGGCCTCGTCTTGATGCTCGTGGCCTTCATGCGCGAGCTCTTCGGGAGCGGGAAGGTGTTCGGCTTCAGCGTACTCCCCCTGGTGACCGAGGGAGGCTGGTACCAGCCCAACGGGATGATGCTTTTGGCGCCGGGCGCTTTCTTCTTGATCGGCATTTTTATCTGGGTGATTCGAAGCATTCGCCCCGAGCAAGTGGAGGAGGATTTCCATGTTGGAGCACTATCTGAGCCTGGCTACGAAGGCAGCGTTCGTTGAGAACATGGCCCTCGCCTTCTTCCTGGGAATGTGTTCATTCCTAGCCGTTTCGAAGAAGGTCGAGACCGCCATCGGGTTGGGGGCCGCGGTCGTCTTCGTCCTCGGCGTCACCATCCCGCTCAATCAGTTACTGAATGAGAATCTCCTGAAGCCAGGCAGCCTGTCCTGGATGGGTCTGCCCGACGTCGATCTGGCCTTTCTCACCTATCTGGTTTTGATCGGCACCATTGCAGCGGTTGTCCAGGTGGTTGAGATGACAATCGATCGTTTCTCCCCCGACCTGTACAACGCCCTCGGGGTCTTCCTGCCCCTGATCGCAGTCAACTGCGCCATTCTCGGCGGCGCGCTCTTCATGGTTCGCAGGGACTATACTTTCGGGGAAGCAGCGGTTTTCGGTCTGGGTTCCGGCGTGGGCTGGGCCTTGGCCATCGTGGCTCTCGCCGCCATCCGAGAAAAGCTGCGATACAACAACATCCCCGAACCCCTGCGAGGACTTGGGATTACTTTCATCGTCGTTGGGCTGATGTCCATCGGCTTCATGGCATTCTCCGGAATCCAGCTCTAGACCCCCGCCCCAGCGAGTGAGGCACCCATCATGTTGACCATTCTGTACGGCGTCATCGGTTTTACCGTCGTCATCTTGGCCTTAGTGGCCATTTTGATGTTTGCGCGATCCCGCCTGGTCTCATCTGGAGACGTCACGATTCTGATCAACGATGATCCCGAAAAGGCTCTCAAAACCTCCGCGGGGAGCACCCTTCTCGGGACCTTGGCGGACAACAAACTCTTTATTCCTTCCGCCTGCGGGGGTCAGGGAACGTGTGGTGTCTGCCGCGTGGTCGTCCGAGACGGGGGCGGCTCCCTGTTGCCCACCGAGGCCGGTCACATTTCGCGCAAGGAAGCTCGGGAAGGACTCCGCCTGTCCTGCCAAGTCAAAGTCAAAGAGGATATGAAAATCGAAGTGCCCGCTGAGGTCTTCGATATTCGCAAGTGGACCTGCCGAGTTCGCTCCAACGAGAACGTGGCCACATTCATTAAAGAGCTCGTCTTGGAGCTTCCGGAGGGTGAAAGCGTGCCCTTCCGGGCGGGGGGATACATTCAGATCGAATGCCCTCCGCATGTCGTGGAATATAAAAACTTCCACGTCGAGGAGGAATACCACGAAGACTGGGACAAATTTGACCAGTGGCGTTTTGTCTCCAAAGTCGATGAGGATGTCGTTCGCGCCTACTCGATGGCCAACTATCCCGAGGAACATGGCGTCATTATGTTGAACGTGCGCGTCGCCTCGCCCCCGCCGCGAAACCCAGACGTGCCGCCGGGGCAGATGTCCTCGTACATCTTTAACCTGAAGCCCGGTGACGAGGTCGTGATTTCCGGCCCCTACGGCGAGTTCTACGCCCGCGAGACCCCGAACGAAATGATCTTCATTGGTGGCGGCGCAGGGATGGCTCCCATGCGATCCCACATTTTCGATCAGTTCCGGCGGGTACATACCGACCGCAAGGTCAGCTTCTGGTACGGCGCGCGCAGTATGCGCGAGGCGTTTTATGTCGAAGACTTCGACACAATTCAAAAAGAAAATGAGAACTTCGACTGGCATCTCGCTCTTTCAGAGCCCCTAGAGGAAGACAAGTGGACGGGCATGAGAGGGTTTATTCACCAAGTCCTCTACGACAACTACCTCAAGGATCATCCTTCTCCGGAGGATTGCGAGTACTACATCTGTGGGCCGCCCATGATGAATGACGCCGTCATCAAAATGCTCACGGATCTTGGAGTCGAACGCGAAAACATCATGTTCGACGACTTTGGCGGCTGAAGTCGCGAAGCGACTCGGCCTGCCAGCGTAACATTCGAGTGCCCTCCCCCCTCGCCCTCACCCCTCGCGCCAAGACACTTCTTGTACTCGGACTCCTCGTTCTGGTTGGATTGTCGGTCCATCGAATGTGGTGGGCCGAGCCGCCCGGGCCCTATGTGGCCTTCGGCGGTCAGACCATGGGGACGACCTGGGAAGTAAAGTTGGCCGGATCCGGACTGGGACCCAACGAGATCCGGACCGCTGCCGGAGCCGCCGAGGAGACCCTGGCCGAGGTGGTGGCCCTGATGTCAAATTGGGAACCCGACTCGGAAATTTCGCGGTTTAACGCCCACCCCACCCTTGAGCCCTTTGCGATCTCGGCACCCACCCTTGAAGTGGTTGCGGTTGCCGAACGCTTCAGCCAGGAAACTGATGGCGCTTTCGATATTACCGTTGGGGCCTTGGTGGAAGCCTGGGGGTTCGGCCCCGACCGGCGCCCCGAGAAGGCGCCGGATTCCCGAGCCATCGAAGCGCTTCGGAAACAGGTGGGCTTTCAACGCCTCGAAATTATCCCGGAGCAAAACGCCCTTCGAAAAAGCACCCCCGCCCTCCAGCTCGACCTTTCGGCCATCGCCAAGGGGTATGGGGTTGACCGAGTGGCTGAAGCCCTTGAGGCCCTCGGTCACAGCGATTACCTCATCGAAGTGGGCGGAGAACTGCGCGCCGCCGGGCGCAAGCGGTCTGGGCAGCCCTGGCGAGTCGCCATTGAACGGCCCTCCGACAGCTATCGCGCAATTCAAGAGGTTCTCGATCTCAACGAGAGCGCAATGGCCACCTCCGGGGATTATCGAAATTTCTACGAAGAGGGCGGGCGGAGATTCTCTCACACCCTCGACCCCCGGTCCGGGGCTCCCATTTCCCACGCCCTGGCGTCGGTCACCGTGGTCGATCCAAGCGCCATGCAGGCGGATGCTTGGGCCACGGCGCTCAACGTCCTCGGGCCGGAAGAGGGCTACTCTCTGGCCAGTCAGCGAGGCGTCCCCGCTTACTTCATCATCAGAGAGGGGAGCGGTTTCTCGACGCTCATGACCGAAGAAATGAGCTCACTCCTGAGACCCTACGCCGAAGAACCCGCCCCTCAAGCACCCTGAAACGCCTCAAAGAGGACTTCCCGTCATGCAGACATTTCTGGTCACGCTCTTCTTTTTCGGCTTCGTGATGACCGCTATGGCGGTAGGCGTCATCTTCTCCAACCGCAGCTTAAAGGGCTCCTGCGGCGGAACGGGTGCCGCCTGTGCGTGTAGCGCCAAAGACAAACAGCGCTGTGCCGAAAAAGCCTCCGAGGAGCGTTAGTCATCCTCGAATTCGTCTTCGGGGAAATCGTCATCGAGCCCCACATAGTTTTCGGCTTGGTGCGGAGTTAGAACCGACCAGAGCGAAATGATCACGAGTACGGCGAGGCTCGTTTGAAGCATCAAAAAACCCGCCACCTTGACGATCGCGAATTCAGGGCCTCCAAAGCGGACCAGCCATCCCGCTCCCTCATCGAGAAGACCCGACAGAAAGGGCACCGCGATCAGCCACGCCTTGAGACTGCTGCGCACCGGAATGAAGAGCATCAGGTGCGTCAGAACCAGCAGCAGCATGCCGACGGCGAAGAGATGAAAATGCGAAACCTCTGTGAGGCCCTGCAGACTTCGCGCCGGAAGATAATTGGCTTCGTCCCCGAGGTAGTACGCCACCACCGAGGAAGGAGCCAAGGTCATCTTCTGGAAATAAAGCATGGCATTCGTGACCCAGAGAAGGGCCACGTACAGGGCGTAAAGAACCACAATGACCTGGAGCAGACGGTTGCGGTCCCACTCCCCGGTAATCACGAATCTCATCTGGACCTCTTCACTCAACTCCCCGGCGAAGCACAACGAGTCGGGGAATGCGCCTAGGGGTTAAGTAACACCCGGTGATAGGCCAACATCCGCCGAACCCCCTCGGTGGCTGCCCGCGCGGAGAGAGTAGCACCGGTGATCGCATCGACGTCTCGGCCCAGGCGCAGCTTATCGTCGAGACTTCTCCCCCTGAAGAGGTCATACCAGCGTTGGGGCGGCAGGTAATCCTGGGGTTCGTAGAAGGCGAGGACAACCACCTGCTCGACATGACCTTGCCCGTCGAGGACGACCAAGAAACCCTCGGGCTTCGTCCGCACCGTGTGAACATCGATGTGTGCAAAGCCAACCCGCTCACCGCCCCGCCAAGCGGTGTAGAGCGTCACCAGCCGCGAGCTCAGCCGCGAACGCGCGGACTTCTGGATGCTCTCAACTTCCTCGCTGGTGAGGATGTGGGTTTCTTTCTCGACGCGGTCTGCTTCGGGGAAGGCCAGCGCCAAAGCCTCTTTTTGGGTGTAGAAAACCGTGGCTTGAAGCGATGTGGGCGCTGAAAAGACGATCAGCCCCGCAAAGGCGCCGCACGCCAGCCCAGCCCAAGTGCGCCGCCTAGAAGACGTAACCCATCGCGAAGCGAACCTTGTTGTCCACATAGAGCGGAGCCGTTTCAGGTCGGATGTGCTGGTAGTCGAGCTTGAGGACCACCTGGGTGAACGGCTGGAATTGGAGCCCCGCGACATAAACATCCTGCTGGTAGCGGCGGTTGGGCGCGATGCCTGCCGCCATCTGGTTCTGAGTATCCACCCGCTCGTAGCGGAAATAGGGAGAGAGGGACATCGACGTCTCGGGCATAAAGAGCGGCAGGATGTCGTAGGCCCCAACCAAGTACCAGCCTAGCATCGTCTTCGCGATGGCGTCGGGATTGGACCCGGTGGTCCTTTTGTTCAGGGCGTAATTAAGCTCGGCGGTGTCCGCGATAAAGACCTGGGAAACCAACCCCTTGACGGTCAGCCCCCAGCGCTGAAACACGCCGTGGAGTTCGTAGACCGTCGTCAGCGAGCTCGGTAGACGACGGGTGTCGTAATTGGGATCACCTGTTACAGGATCCTTGCTCACCTCCACCCGATTGCTCTGGTTCTGACCCGAATTCCCCGTGTAAACGGATCCACCCA
>NHEP01000219.1 GCA_002171515.1 bacterium TMED88
GGGCGTTTTCTTGTGGGTAGCGGGCGGGCTGATTGCCTGCGGTGGGGGTGACTCCGGAGGTTCTCCGTCGAGTCCGGAATATTTTCTCCTCTACCAACAAAACGGTCAGCCGCTCCTGGCCGGTTACCAGGATCCATCTGGCACTGATGTCCAGATGAACTGGCAGTCGATTATTGAATGCATCCAGCCTCCGTATATCAACGGGGACGAAGACTACGGCGTGTCCGACTCCCCGGGCCCGGGCCTCCCGACCAGCTTGGAGAAGTTGACCGCTGCTAACTGTAGGCCTCCGATGTTTGACCAGGGCGCATGCGGGACCCAGGCACCGTTCGGCGCCGAATATTACCTGACGGACCAGGGGGCGAGTGGGCCGAAAATCACCTGTGCGAAGTCGTCCCTGGATGGCCCGCGAACCTTCCAATTCCCCGCCGGCATCTTCACCATCAAGGAACAGGTTTGGGTGGCACCCACCACCACCATCGTGGGCGCCAAGCCGGTCCCATTCAATGGAACCGACCCCGCTGAGAAAACTGCGGCGCTGAACGAATCCGAGTACACGCTCTTCGTTGCCGGGGAGGGCTACAAGTTTCCTACAAGTTCCCAAGGAACCAACCAAGCGCCGGTGACTGCTTCCAACGCAAGTAGCTTTCCATTTTGTGACGCGAACACCTTAGAGGAGCCGCTGAGTGCGAAGTATGGGCGCATCGGATTTTTGATGCATAACGACACGACTGCCCAAGATTTTGTCTTTCAGGGCAATAATCTCGCGAGACCCCTTGAAAGTTCCAATTTGTGTGGAGGCGGCGCCTTTGAAACTCCCGGATGTATCTCAGGGTATGGAGGTATGGATGGGGGGACGGGCTGTTACAATGCCAACAACGGAACGCTCGCGGGGGATCAGATCAGCAATGTTGCTTATCCAGACTCGACAAAATGGATCACGGGGGGGTATGTAGACGTCGGGAGCACTGGGGGCGCCCCTCCCGTTTCGCTGAAGAATATCACCATCAAAAATATTCGGCTCAATGACCCAAGATTGACTAACAAAGAGGGTGCGCGGTCAGTGGACGTCATCCAGGCTTCTCCGGAGGAAAAGGCTCAGTGGGGTGCCTCGCAACTGGCCGTCTATGTTGCTCCGACGCCCGACGGTTCGTACGTGGATAATGTGCTCGTCAGCAATGTATCCAGCATAACTACGACCAGTGACGGTTTGAATCTGAGGTATGTGTATGATGCCCTCGTCGAAAATGTAGTGGTCGCCAACAGCGGTGACGATGGTCTCGCGCTTTGGGCCGACCAAAAAACAGAGTCTCGAGCCGTCTTCAGGAATGTCAGTGCGGTTTACTCTGGTGCTCGCGGTCAAGGAAACGGGAACGATTTCTATCAATATGGGCAGTGCTTTGCCGTCTACGGCATCGGGGAGCTCACAGTCGATGGGTTGAGCTGTTGGGATCGCCGCTGCGAGGAGCCTCCTTCAGATCCGAATGTTGTCCCGTGCTTACCTTCTCCCGCCGTTAACAATGGTTCCGTGTTTAACGGTCGAAACGGTGCACACGCCGTGATCTTTAACGACAGCGGCTGGTATGAAGGCAGCTATACAAATAATCCAAACGATATCACCATCAACGGATTGTCTTGGTTTTCTTGGGAAGAGAATGGGGGCACTTCGAGTTGGACAAGTGTGCAGAATTTTCAAACTCCTCCTTCAGGAGGGAATCCTGCAGGTCGAACATATTGCTATTCCCAGTCGGGCGACGCCAAGTTTACTGGAAGCGGGGATTGCCTTTAGGTCCCGTAGTGAGACGCGCGTTCGTCATGCTCGTGATTCTGCTCGGCGGTTCCTCCGCCGAGGCGGCGACTCTTTCGCCCGTGGGCGATTGGGAGGCCATCGACGATGACGGCAAAACGCCGACCTCGATCGTTCGGATCTATGAGGAGGGCGATCGATTATCCGGCAAAATCGTCAAACTCCTGAGAAAAGACACCGATCCAAATGCTGTCTGCGAACTCTGCCCCGGATCGCTGAAAGATACGCCGGTGGTCGGTCTGCGTATTCTTTGGGGCATGAAGCAAAAGGATGGCCAGTGGGAGGGCGGGCGGATTCTCGATCCGGATACCGGCAAGGAATACAGCTGTCAGATGACTGTCGAGGGAGATCGTCTGAAGGTCCGTGGTTTCTTGGGCTTTTCTCTATTCGGGCGCACGCAGATCTGGAAGCGAGTCGAATCGCCGAGCTCGTAACATGGCTTGAAGGCGGATCGCGGTTCCGCCGACACCGTGGAAAGTGGATCGGCTGAACCACAGGGCCGGGATGCAGAGCCTGACCCGCTGATGCACACTCGGCGTGGGAAATTCACCGGGGAGGCATCCGGCTTTTTCAATGAATCGCGGGGATCCGATCGACGTCCTGATTGTTGGGGCCGGGGCCTCCGGTGCGGCGGTGGCTTGGAGCTTGGCCGAGACCGGGATGCGAATCGTCTGCCTTGAGCAGGGCGGGTGGCCGAACCCCAGCGACTACCCCAGCACGCAGCGAGACGGAGAGCTCGCCCAATTTGGCCGGTATTCCTACAACCCCAATATCCGGGGACTTCCCGAGGACTACCCCATCAACGTCAGCGATTCGCCGATTTCGGTGGCGAACTTTAATGGCGTCGGTGGCGGGACGGTCCTCTATGCCGGGCACTTCCCCCGTTTTCATCCTTCGGACTTCCGCACCAAGACCCTGGATGGAGTCGGGGAAGATTGGCCCCTCGACTACCGGCGACTGGCCCCCTTTTATGCCGAGAACGACCAGATGGTGGGGGTCGCGGGATTAGACGGCGATCCGGCCTATCCCCCCAAGGCCGTGCAGTTGCCCCCGGTCCCGTTGGGCCTCGTGGGCGAGAAGCTTGCCGCTGGCTTTAATCAACTCGGTTGGCATTGGTGGCCGTCGGATAGCGCCATTGCGACGCGCCCCTATGGGGGGCGCGACCAGTGCGTCAACCTGGGACCGTGCATGAGTGGCTGTGCCCAAGGCGCCAAGTCGAGTACGGATCTAACTTATTGGCCGGCCGCCGAACGCGCGGGGGTCGAACTCTGGACTCATTGCCGCGTTCGCGAAGTCCTCGTCAACGAAGACGACATGGCGACGGGCGTGATTTACTTCGACCAAGACGGCAACGAGCAGCGTGCCTCGGCGGAAATTGTGATTCTGGCTTGCAACGGCGTTGGTACATCCCGCTTGCTGCTGAACTCGAAGTCAAACCGTTTTCCAGACGGTTTGGTCAATCGCAGCGGCCTCGTTGGGAAAAACCTCATGCATCATCCCTACGGCTACGTGCAGGGCGTATTCGATGATCCTCTGGACAGCGATAAGGGCCCCGTGGGTTGTGCGGTCTGGAGCCAAGAGTTTTACGAGACTGACGCGCGGCGCGGGTTTCTTCGGGGCTACACCCTGCAGTCGAGTCGTGGCTTTGGCCCGGTAACGACCGCCATGGGGGGTCTTCAGAATGGCCGTGTCTCTTGGGGTTCGGATCACCACGAGACTTTCGGTGCCTACTTCAATCACATCGCCGCCTTGTCGGCGATCTGTGAGGACCTTCCGGAACTTCACAATACGGTCACCCTGGACCCCGAGCTGGTTGATTCCGATGGCATACCGGCGCCTAAAATCAACTACACGCTGAGCGAGAACAGCCAGAACATGCTGAAGCACGGCGTCGAGCGGGCTTCGGAGGTTCTTCGAGCCGCCGGTGCCCGCGACATCGTTGTGCAGTCGCCGCTTCCCAATGCGGGCTGGCATTTGCTGGGCACGGCGCGTATGGGGACGGACNCNGAGTCTTCGGTGGTGAACGAATGGGGCCGGGCCCACGATGTCAAGAATCTCTTTATCGTTGACGGNAGCATTTTTGTCACGTCNGCGGCGGTNAANCCGACCCCCACAATNCAGGCGTTGGCGCTGTATATCGCNGACCAAATTAAGGGCCGCCTNNCCAACCTTTTTGACTGAACGGAAAGCCGATGAGNCAGAAACAAGATCCNAATTTNTCCGTCGCCCATCAAGGGTTTGACCGCGATCTTCTGCTGGCGGTGGTCGAGACGATNATTCCNTCGGGCCATCTCGAAAGAGCGATGCCAGCGGCCTCGGATTTGACGGANTTTCGCAGCCTCGCTTCCGAGGAGGCTCTGGTCATCTATGGGCCGCTCCTCGATTGGATCGAGGCCTCCGATCAGGCACGCGGTTCGGTGCCCTTTGTTTCACTTGAGCGGGATCAGCGTGAAACGATTCTTCGAAAACTGGAAGAAGAGCGCCCGGATCTCATCAAGGGCGCCGTATTGCAGACCCTGATTCGGTACTACGGTGCTGATGAGGTCGCCGAGGGACTTGGGCTCGAGGCGCGGCCACCGCATCCGGGGGGGTACAGTCTGAAAGAAACCGACTGGGCACTCCTCGACCCGGTCAAACAAATGGATCCCCTTTACAGGAAGGCCGATGGGCCAGGAGATGAATCATGAAACTTGAAAGTGCTCGTGCCTACGCGATTCAAACGCCGCCGCCGAACCTGGGCGGCGTGTTCTGGTTTTTTGTTCGGCTGGAGACCGACGACGGCCGGGTGGGATGGGGGGAGTGCGCCATCCTCTTCAGCATGTACGGATTGCATCGTTCCTTTTCGCAACTGGTGGAAGATAACTTCAACCGTTATCTAAAGGACCAGGATCCCCTCAATCGCGAAGCGCTGACCAAGCGCATGTATGAAGGCTTTACGAGCCAAAGCCCGGGATATTTTGCCTCGGGTGTGATCAGCGCCTTCGATATCGCGATGTGGGACATTTGCGGAAAGCACTTCGATGCACCGGTGTGCGACTTGCTCGGAGGCCGATACCGAGAGCGCATGCGGACCTACACCTACATCTACGCCAACCTCGCCGAGGGTTCGATGGCGTCCACCACTGGAGATTGGAGAGAAAACCCCAGTGGGGTCGCCGAGGCGGGCCGAAGATTGGTCGACGAGGGCTTTACGGGCTTGAAGCTCGATCCGATTGCCTATTCGGGGCCGGCGGCCCCTCGCGAGTTTCCTATGGCGGAGTACGACCAGGCGGAGCGAACCATCGAGCTGCTCCGCGAGGCCGTCGGGACCGAGGCCGACATTCTGATCGGAACGCATGGGCAGATGACGCCCTCGGTGTCTCGGCGGCTAGCCAAGCGACTGGAAAAGTTCGACCCGCTTTGGTTGGAAGAGCCGTGCCCGCCTGAGAATGCCGAGGAAATGGCCCGAATTGCTGAGAGCACGTCGATTCCCATCGCGACCGGGGAAAGGCTGGCCTTTGTGCACGACTTTCACAGACTTTTTTCTGCGGGGGCTTGCCACTATGCCCAGCCGGATCTGGGCAGCTGCGGGGGCTTCACCGGCGCCCGTCAGATTGCCACCCTGGCGGAGGCCCACTATGTGCTTCTGGCGCCCCATGTTTGGGGGGGGCCGATTATTACCGCCGCCGCGCTCCAGTTGGATGCCGCGATCCCGAATTTCTTGATTCAGGAGAGCATTCATAAGTCGGATCTCTTCTTTGACGAAATTTTGAAGGACCCCTTTGTTTGGGAGGATGGCGACCTGCTGCTGCCCGACCGCCCGGGCTTGGGTTTTGAATTAGACGAGGCCAAGATCGAACCCTATTTGGTGAAGTGATGCTTTGGCCGCTCGGGCCCCCGCACTTTTTTCTGTCGGGCTGAGGTGCATTGGGGCTTGGCCTGGCTGATCCAAAACACGCTGCCTGCTCGAGGTCGGGCGAAGAATGGAAAGCGTCAATCGGATCGCATTCTGATTAGGAGAAAGATGTGTCTCAAGGGAAGATCCGAGCACTGGTTCCCATTACGCACGGCTCGGAAGATATCGAGGTCGTTTCGCTGTGTGATGTTCTGTCTCGCGGCTCAGTGGAAGTGATCGTGGCCTCGCTGGACGGCACAAACCCAGTCCATTTGATGAAAGGCACAAAGATCCAAGCCGATTGCGGACTGGGCGATCTTGAGCATGAGTCTTTTGAAGCGATCTGTATTCCGGGGGGCGTTCCTGGGGCGATGCATCTCGGGCAGTCGGATTTATTGCGCGCCATGATTCAGGCTCATCACAAACGTCGGGCGGTGGTGGCGGCCATTTGCCTCGCGCCCGCGTTGGTGCTGTCGCCCTCCGGAGTGCTCGATCAGAGTGAGAAGGTCACCGGAAACCCCCTTCAAATTAAAACTCCCGAGCGTACCTATGCGCCCGACCACTTCACCGCCATGCTGGGGGATGCTTTTGATCCCTCGACGTCCGTATGTGTCGACCCCGATCTTCGCCTTGTGACGTCTCAGCTTCCAGGGACCACTATTGATTTTGCCCTGGAAATCGTGGCCATGCTTCGAGATCCCGAGGCTGCTGAGGAAATCCGCGGATATATCCAGCGATAGACGGGTCAGTTCGCCCTTCTGGCGTGCCCAAGCATCGGTTTTTCCCGGCTCAGCCTTGGCCGTCCTGCGCGTGACTCAGTAGCCTCCTCCTATACCACTTCGAACCATCCCAAATCGACCGGAGCCTTCTGTGTACGAAGATCTTTCTCTTGAACATTTCATGGCGGGGCTGAAGAAGCGAACGCCCGGCGAAACGGAATTTCATCAGGCGGTGTACGAAGTCGCCGAGTCGGTGATTCCGTTTATTTTGGAGAATCCCAAATATCGACAGGCAGGTATTCTTCAGCGGATGACCGAGCCGGACCGGACCATCATTTTTCGGGTCGAATGGGAAGACGATGCGGGCAATATCCGGGTCAACCGGGGCTACCGGGTGCAGTTCAACAACTCAATCGGTCCCTATAAAGGGGGCTTGCGGTTTCACCCATCTGTCAATTTGAGCATTCTCAAATTTCTGGGTTTTGAACAAACCTTCAAAAACAGCCTGACGACTCTGCCCATGGGAGCCGGGAAGGGCGGTTCCGACTTCAATCCCAAGGGTAAGTCCAACCGCGAAGTCATGCGCTTTTGTCAGGCCTTTATGACCGAGCTCTTTCACCACATTGGTCCCAACACCGATGTGCCTGCCGGCGACATTGGGGTCGGGGTCCGTGAGATTAGTTACATGTTTGGGCAATACAAGCGTTTGGCCCAAGAGTTCACCGGGGTGTTGACCGGAAAGGCCTTGGAATTTGGCGGTAGCCTGATTCGTACCGAGGCAACGGGTTATGGCAATGCTTACTTTATGCAGGAAATGCTGAAGCATCGCGGTGATGGGATCGAAGGCAAGACTTGCACTATTTCCGGCTCCGGCAATGTGGCGACTTACTGCACAGAAAAAATCACCCAACTGGGCGGTCGAGTGGTCACTCTGTCGGACTCCGGCGGCTTCATCCATGACCCGGCGGGCATTGATCCGGATAAATTGGCCTGGGTGATCGATCTAAAAACCCAACGACGGGGTCGCATCGCAGAATATGCGGAAAAATACGGCTGCGACTTTCATTCAGGTCAACGTCCGTGGGGTGTTCCCTGTGACTTGGCCTTTCCGTGCGCGACCCAAAATGAACTCGATCAATCCGATGCCAAGTCTCTCGTGGCCAATGGTTGTCAGGGGGTATCCGAGGGGGCCAATATGCCTTCGACTGCGGACGCCATTGAGATCTTGCTGGGAAACAAGCTGCTCTACGGCCCAGGTAAAGCCGCCAACGCCGGCGGCGTGGCGGTCTCTGGTCTTGAGATGACACAAAACAGCATGCGGATGGCTTGGACGGCGGAAGAGCTGGAAGCCAAGCTGGTGGAGATCATGGTCAATATTCATGCACAGTGTGCCGAATTCGGGCATGAGGGAAATTTCACCAACTACGTGAAGGGTGCGAATATCGCCGGCTTCACGAAAGTCGCCGATGCGATGTTGGCCTACGGGGTCGGTTGATCCAGCCAGTGCTCGCTTTAAGATCGATCTAGCAAGTGGGCGGCATCGTCGTAGTCGACAAGGCCCAGTCGGCCGCCTTCTGCTGGCGAGTAAGAGCGGAATCCGAGCAAGGACTGCACGCTTGCTGGAAAGCTCTTTGCGGCTTCCAGGGGGATAGTGAGTTGGAAGTTCTCCTCGGAGCGGAGCCAGCCTCGACAGAACCCGGCGTGCAGCCCAATGCGCCACTCGCTCTGGGTGGTGTTGGCGCCGCCGCCGTGGATGACCTTCCCGCTGTAGAGCAGGGCTGAGCCCGCGGGCATGACGGCCTGGCAGGCAGACTCTTCGGGAACGGGGGGCAGCAACCCGGGCCAATGATTTGAGCCCGGGGCAATCACGGTGGCGCCATTTTCTTTTGTGAAGTCCGTGAGGGCAAAGATGGCCGTCACGGTGATTTCTTCTTCGCGCACCGCGTGAGGCCAGTTCAGTTCATCGCGATGCAGAATCTGCGGTGTCTCATCGGGACCAATGCAAATGAGTTGTCCCGTATTGAGCCAGTAATCGCCTGCGCCGAGATATCGATCCCCCATCGCGCGGTAACGCTCGTCGCAAAGAAGTTCGACCCAAGCTGGGGAAGAGGCTGCGAGGCCCGTCACCCGTTTCGTCATCGCGCCGTGAAATTCAGTCCAGAAGCCCGGATCGGCATTGCCCGGGGATTTGTCAGAAAGCAGCGGGGTGAGCTCGTTGCGAAGACGGGCGAGTAGATCTGGTGAGATAAAATTCTCGACGATCAGCCCGCCCTCGTCGTCGAAGGCTTTCCAGATCTCCGACCATTCCGGCGAACGGTCGGCATCGAACCGTTGCAATTCAGGCATCTTTCCCCCTCTCGGCGTGAACAATCCTGCCTCGATTTCAGGGCGGCCTTGATCAAGCGCGGTGGCTGAAAGGCCTTGCTTCTACTCCATGATATCGAAGCTCAAGCCCGCACGGGAAACGAGGGCAGGGATCAACGCTGAGCCGAGGGCGGCGCCCGGTGTCCAGATCCCTCCTGGCACGCTTTCGGCATTCTCGATCAGGTGAATCGAAGCCTCGGCCATGATTTTCGAGGTGGATCCGTAGCCCGGGTCCTTGTCGCCGGTGACTCGGGCGCGCAGCGTCTCTCCGTTGGCATGGGTTCCGAAGAAGTCGACCCCGTAGCCCCCCGCTTCGCGTTCTGCTTTCGAGGGGCCTTCGCCAGGTTTCGGCCCGCCTTCGCCGCCGCCGCCCAGCATGGCTTGGGAAAGGGCCGCCATGCCCCGAGCCGCTTTTTCCCCCGCTTCCCCGGGACCCGTGAGAAACATTTCGTCGTAGACAAAATCTGTTCCGTACTCATGGCCCAGCAGTGCATTGGTCCGGTGAATGTTTTTGGTGTTGATCGGCGCCATGAAGAAAGGCGCCACCCAGCCGCCGGCGACATGATCCTCCTCGACAGTTTGGCCCGAGGGTTGATTGGGCCCACTGAACTCGCCGGTCAAGCAAAAGGGATTCATCAGAGCCTGAGCGAGTTTTGGATCCTTCGCCGCAGCTTCTGCGGTGGTGCGACCGCTGGCGGCGGTTCCGCCCGAGAGGGTGCCGCGCATGTCGATCACCCGCCCTCGGACCCGGGCACACGGACTTCCGAAGCGTCGTTTGGCCTCCTCTTGAAGAAACAGCACGCCGAGGTCGAAGGGGATGGAATCGAAACCGGTGGAGTGAACAATGCGTGCACCGGTCTCGGAGGCCCGCTGACTGAAACGCGCAATGGTCTCCCGCATCCAGAGAACTTCGCCGGCGAGATCCGTATAGTCCGTGCCCGCCTCCACGCAGGCCTCAACCAGAGGGGTGCCGTAGAGCATGTAGGGGCCGACCGTTGTCAAGACGCATTGCGTTCGTGTGGCCAAGGCCATCAGGCTACTCGGGTCGTTGGTATCGGCCACCACGAGCGGTATGTCTTTCGGTGCTCCGGTTTCGTCCCGCACCTGTTCAAGCTTTTGAAGACTGCGTCCCGCCATGGCCCAGCGTGGCGGATTTTCGCGATGGACGAGATACTCGGCCACGAGTCGCCCGGTGAATCCGGTGGCACCAAAAACAATCAATTCAAACTCGCGAGACGGAGACATCAGATCTTTCCTTTTCGAAGCCGGTCGGGTTGGGTGGGTTCAGCCAATGAATTTCTTTGAGCCGGCGGAGTCTAGACCAGATGACGATCTTGTCCGGCGGAGGGCGGTCAGGGCCCGAGGCTTAAGGCCCCCCGCGCGCCCCTTTTTGATCGAGGCTTATAAAGAGCGAGTGTAAAAGAGCGTGCCGCCGGGTGACTCGTCCGCCGCGGCATGGGAGAAGCCGGCGGCATGATAGACGGATCGGGCGCGCTCGTTTTGGGCCAGGACCTCAAGCGTCAGTTTGCAGCAGTCCGAAGCCCGCGCCTCTTCCTCGATCGCGTCGAGCAGGGCCCGAGAAATCCCGCGACCCCGGGCGTGTTCGCTCACAAAAAAGTCGTGGATGTTGATGGCCGGCCGGGCTGAAAAAGTCGAAAAGGTCCGGAAGCAGATCGCCATACCGATCGGGGCCTCATCTTCTAAGGCAAGGAAGACGAGCGTGGTGGGATGGGCACGCAGCCCGTCAATCAATTGCTCGCGCACGGGCTTTGGCAAAGGCTGATTGGCCCCAAAAGCATCGGCACTGAAGGCCTCGACCATCTCCATCAGGGCCGTTTGGTGGCGGACGTCGGTCAAGTCGGCTTTTACGATCTTCATGAAAGCCATGCTATCGCAGCGCGAATGCGGACGGTTTAGCGGGATTCGCCAGCCTTTAGGTGAGGCGCAAGGTTTGGCGGGCAAACGCGAACAGCGAGGCCCAGAAGGGGATGCTGATCTCGGCCTCCGGATGGATGCCATGAAAAGCGTGGACGCCGCCTTTGGCCAAGACGAGTTCGCAATCGACGTTTTCGTCCTTGAGCCGATGAGCGTACTCGACACTTTCGTCGAGGAAGAGGTCAGCCGTTCCAATCCCGATCCAAGCTGGGGGGAGGTTGGCGAGCGAGGGGCGACGGGCGGGAACGGAGTAGCGCGGAACTTCGGCTTGTCCGGGCGCTTGACCGATGTACGACGCCCAGCCGCCGTGGTTGTTTTGATTGTTCCAAATGTAGTGGCGCTCGCGGGTCAGCTCATCGCGTAGAGCTGTGCGGTCGTCGAGCATGGGAGCAATCAGGATTTGGGCAAGAGGTTGAGTCCCGCCTTCATCGTGGACGCGCTGCGCAAGGGCAGCGGTCAGTCCGCCGCCCGCACTCTCTCCGCCGATGATCGAGCGATTCGGATCGCAACCCAATTCGGCGGCATGATCGAGCATCCACTGCCAACTTGCCTGGCAGTCATCCAAGCCCGCCGGAAATGGATGCTTGGGCGCAAGCCGATACTCGGCGGAAACAACCGTGATCCCGAGCTCTTCGACCACTCTTTTACAGAATTGATCATCGAGGTGGGCCGCCAGCCCGATATAGCCGCCGCCATGGATCCAGAGCATGATGGCATCCGACTGCTTGTCGACGGGCTGATAAACCTTGCACCCCTTATTTCCATGATGGACCCACCACGCCTTGATTCGCTCGTCGCCCTTGAACTGCAAAGGGCGGCCCAGCGCGGTGATGACGGCCAGGAGCTGTCTTCCGATGGGGGTGTGGTAGGGCAGGTGCGGAAGCCAGCGTAATCTTTTTTGAAAATCGACGGGAACTTCATCGGTGGGCATCGGTCATCCTCGTTTTGAAGGCCACTGATCAAGCGGGACGTCTATTGAGCGTCCGATTCGGTGCTTGTCTCGCCCTGTCCAGTGCCGTAAATCTGATCGTAGGTTTGCCGGTCGATGGCGATGAGCTCACGGTAGTTCCCCTGCATGCTCCAGATTCCCGTGAAGCCTTTGGGCACCACGAGGGATTCGCCTTGGGTGTATTCGTGAACTTGCCCATTCGAGTCGGTGAGGACGAGCTTCCCGCTGATCACCTGTACGTATTCGTCGACCGGAAAGGGCTCATGGATCTTGTAGGTGGCGGCGTTGTCCTCGTAGATCTCCATCACGAGCTGGTCGCCCTTGAAGAGGATGTCTCCTCGTGGCCGATGGTGGCCTTCGATGATGTCTTCGGGCTGGATAAAAGGTTCTCCCGGCGACAAGTCGATGCCGGCGATCTTGTCCGGGTCAAGTCTCACCGGACTATGCGCACTCTTTGACTTTTCGTTCTGCTTTGCCCCCATCGCTGCCGACTCCATTTTTATCCATCAGGAACCGAGGCCGACGGCCAATGGCTGCGGGCTCAGCTTCCCTCGATTCTTCGTCAATCGCCTTTTGATTGCTCGACGGAGGGTTGTTGTCCCCCGGTCGACCGAGCCTAGGAATCAACCCCTGCGGATCTATTCCGACTGGAGCTCGTCCGTATCGATCACGATCAGTTCGCGGTACTTCTCGGGCATATGCCAGTATCCCGTATAGCCCTTGGGGACAACCAGGGAGTCTCCCTTCTTGAATTCGAAGGTTCCTCCATCGTCGGGGGTCAGGATCAGTCGGCCCTCGAGGATGTGCACGAATTCGTCGTAGGCAGCGTTGTCGATATGCACCTTTCCCGGGCCCGCTTGATAAACAGCAACCATGATTTTGCCGGTGTGGAAGATGTGAGAGCTGTTCTCAATGTGCTCCCCATCTTGGACTTCGATGTTGTCTTCTCCTTCCGAAGGTGCATTCGTCACAAGTCCAATTCCATCGAGGAAGCTCTGCTCGACGGCTATCGGAATGATTTTGGACACAGTTGTATTTCCCCCTATCACGGCGTCGTCCGAGAACGAGCGGCTTGCATTCAATAAGAACCCGAGAGACAGCACAATCCAAAGCGCAAGCTGCGGTGCACCGTAAAGACAGCGCCCATGTGTGGGCCGTGAAGCCAATATTTCACTTTTCCTTGATCGCGCCGATCTACAGGTGATTCGGATTTCCGAGTCTCCGCGGTAGAGTAAAATAAGTTATACAAATGTGCTATCGAGAAGAAGATTCCCTCGATCCCCTTGGTGCCGCCGGCACGCGCTTTAGCGAGATGAGGCCGGGCGCGAAGGTTTGTTTGCTCGCCGCCGCGACTGCGCTGATCTGTCCGGCGACTCGCTTGAAGAAAGCGAAAAGCCGCGAGCGGATCGTGTCGGCGGCTAGCGTTGCAGAAGGGGCTGGAGGTGCTCGAAAAGCGCCTGCGCGATGAAGGTGTGGCCCACCAAGGTCGGATGAACCGCACCGAAGATCCACTCTTCTGCGGGATAGCTGCTCTGAAGATCCAAGTAGCAAGTGTCGGCGTTTTGGGGGAAGAGGCCGCAGAGGTCAACGATGGCGTTGCGGTATTCGCGCATCCGCTGGCCCTCCGGTGTGTTGGCCCAAACCGACGGAATAGGAGGCGTGATCAGAACCACGTCTTGGACACCGTTTCGATACAGGCTTGTCACGATATCGATCAGATAAGATTTGTATTGCTCCGGCGACACAACGCCCTCTGCCTCGAAGAACCCCACAGCATCATTTGTACCGAGATAGACGACGGCGATCTGGGAAGCCGGAATATTTTGAAAAAGCGGCCGCCCGGCTTCGCTTTGGATTAGCGGATTGGCAAAAAAGTGATAGTCGTCGGTGCTGTAATCGTTGGGGTCGTAGTCCCGAGCAGTGGCCCCTCCGACTCCAATGTTGATCACGTTGGCTTTTTGAGTCAGGCCTTCTTCGAATGCCGTTTCCAGCTGCGCGCTGAGCCGAGCGGCAAAACAAGCGTCCTGCCAGCACTCTGCCGAAAAACCTCCGGGAATCGAGTCATCGTTGGACATTCCTTTGGTGATCGAGTCGCCCACCAGAGTGACGGTCACCGCCTGATTGTATTCGGTCCCCTCAGCCGGCAGGGGGAGTTGCATCGGCAGCGTGCTTCCCGACGCCGCAGCGCCGTTGGAATTCTGGAGT
>NHEP01000220.1 GCA_002171515.1 bacterium TMED88
TCCTGGGCAATGATGTTGAGGCGAAGTAATTCATAGAGGTCAACGTACTGCTGTGCGCGCCATCGATTGACGCCGCCAATAAAGCGGGTCGTCCACCAGTAGACCGAATCAGACCACTCCAGCATTTCGAGATAGTTGGTCTGCCGACTTCCATGATCCATTAAATCAATCTGCACAAACTGCCAGCCCTCCGGCGCTGTTTGATGAGCCAGCATCGCGAGTGTGGGCACGGGGTCCCAGATATGCTCGAAGCAGGAATGACTGAGGACCAAATCAAAAAGATCAGAATTTTGGCTCCCCAGTTCCTCCGGGCGGGAAACAATGTATTTCACATCGGGACATGCTTCGCCCTCTGCAACGCTCAGCAACAACGCGAGCATCGATTCATCTTCACGACGTTCGTCGGAATCCGTCAAGGCCCGGGCCGAGATGCGAAGCGCTTCCGAATCCACAACCATATTGGTGTAGGTATCCCAAAGGACGACTGAAACGGGGCCTCCCCCGCTGGCCGCCCACCACAACAAAGAACTTCCAACATTCCGTCCGGGACCCACGTCCAGAATCCGCCGCGCCGTGGGCTCGTATCCGGCCTCAAGTAGGCGGTCGAACTGCCGACCGAAAAGGCGCCAGCTATAACCCGCGTCGTCTGGCCCGAAGTCCTTGGCCCGCTGAGCGGGCGGCAGGATCAACCGCCGGCCGATGGCTGTCATGCAGGCGACGTTCATACCGAGCCGCTTAAGGCCCCGCGCGGTCTTGATCATGCGATGTCGCATTGACTTGCGGCTCTCCTCGGTGCAGCGCTCGGCAGGTTCGCCTGTGCGTCCACTCGGCTTTGTTTGAGAGCGGATCTCTCCCGCTCTTTCTGTGTTGATCCAGGACGAATAGAACCCGGGTTGAAACGGGCTTTCGAGTCTACCTGTCCGCCTCCCGAGGGTAAAGAAGAAGCCGGACTCGGAGGGTGAGCGATCCACCCTAACCGGCCTCCCACATTTCGATTTCGGCAGCCCGGAGGCCCTCAGCTATGCTGCACAAGTGCCTCACCCTGAAGAAGCAAGCATTCAAGATCTCTTCCGTTTCACTCTGATCACCCTGGGCGCGCTGCTGTGCCTAGCCCTTCCCATGGCTGCTGTCGCAGATCCGGAGCCCGTCGGGCCGGCCAAGGCGTCGGGCGGAGTCACCCCCGAGATGCTTCTTTCGGCGGAAGACCAGCTCGATCTATGGGTTCAGAACAACCGGACCTATACGGCCACCCGCTATTCCCCGGACACGCAAATCAATCGTCAGACCGTGGGCCAGCTTGAACTTCTTTGGCAATACCCGATCCGTCCGAACCCCTTTGGATTTGAAACATCGGCCATCGCCTTCGATGACAAGATGTTCATCACGACCTCAGGTTCTGAGTTGGTGCGGCTAGACCCCTTTACGGGAGAGCCTATCTGGATCTGGAAGAAAGGAAGTAAGCGATCACAGAATCGCGGCCCAGCGGTCCTCGGCAATAAGCTCTACATGGGGACGTCGGACGCACATCTCGTTTGCCTGGATGCCGATACAGGGCTGCTCCTCTGGGAACGAATCGTGGCGGATAACCGCGCAGGCGGCTCGATCACCGGAGCCCCGCTGATCGTCGAGGATAAAGTCATCGTGGGTGTTGCGGGAGCCGAGTTCGGAGTGCGCGGCTTCATCGACGCCTACGACGCCCATACGGGAAAACGCATCTGGCGCTTCTGGACAGTGCCCCAACCAGGCCAACCCGGAAGCGAGACTTGGTCGGGCGATTCGGCGGTTCATGGAGGCGGAACTGCGTGGCTCACCGGCACCTATGACCCCGAGCTTCGACTTCTCTACTGGGCGACCGGCAACCCGTCCCCCGACTACGACGGTGAGGCCCGAAAGGGGGACAACCTCTTCACCAATTCAATCGTCGCCTTGAATCCAGATAACGGAAAGCTCGTTTGGTATTTCCAGAATACGCCACACGACCTCTTCGATTGGTCCGGAGTCAGCGAGCCCATTCTGATCGACCCAGTCATCGATGGCCAACCCACGAAGGCCATCGTTCAGGCCAACCGAAATGGTTACGTTTATCTTCTCGACCGAACGAACGGCCGCTTCATCTCCGCAACACCCTATACACGCGTTGATTGGGCAAACCGAGACCCCTCGGGCAAACCCGTGATCAAGCCGGAACTCGCAAAGGCCAAAGTTCGGCACGTCTTCCCGGGAACCGTCGGCGGGACCAACTGGCCGCCGAAAGCCTTCAGCCCGCGAACCCAGATGCTTTACATCCCCGTCATTGAGCGGGGCGCCACCTATACCCCGGAGCCCGCCCCATATCGAAGAGGCCAGCTCTACATGGGCGGTTACGCGGAGTACGATCCCGAGCCGGCAACCGGTTCCATCACGGCCATGAAGATCCCAAGCGGAGAGATCGCCTGGAAGTTCGACACCCATGGCCCCAATTGGGGCGGGCTTTTGGCCACCGGGGGCGGGCTGGTCTTTGGCGGTTCATTCGACGGCCAGCTGAACGCCCTGAATGATGAAACCGGAGAGGTCTTGTGGGCTTTCCAAACCGGCACCGGCGTCTATGCGCCCCCCACGACCTTTCGGATTGGCGGTCGCCAGGTGATCGGACTCGCCTCGGGTTTTGGCTTGATGGGCAATGAGAGTTCAGGACTTCCGCCTCGGCCGAAGCAGGGTCTCTACTACCTCTTCGGACTTCCAACAAAATGACGGATTGAAGCCCATGCTGATCCGCTTTCGACATCGCACCGCACCCCTTGCCCTCTTCGGCCTGCTCATCCTGGCCGGTGTCGGGGCCGGTGACCTTTCGAAGGCGGCCCCTTCCAAACCGAAATCCACCAAAGCCCTGTTCACCGAATCCTGTGCAGGCTGCCATGGCCCACGCGGAAACGGTGGCTCGATGGGCCCGAGCCTTCTAACGCCCCGGGCAAAAACGCTGAATCGTCAAAGCATCAATAGAATTATCTACAGCGGACGACCCGACCTGGGGATGCCCGCTTTCGAATTCACGTACAGCAGAGATCAAATCAAAGCCCTGGCGGCCCATGTCCTCAAGCTCCAAGGGCGGGGAGCCGGCAAAGCAAAACGCCCAATCAAAAAAGGGAAGAAAAGGCGGGCGGCTCTATCTCCGGCCGAGCAGGCATCCGTGAACCGTGGCCGTCAGGTCTTTTTCAATGAGGCTCGCTGCGCCGAATGTCACAGCGTATTCAATTATGGAGGACGGACCGCACCGCAGCTCAATCGCTTTGCGAAACGAAAGACGCGAGCCCAGGTGCTCGAAGCCATTGTGAATCCGTCGGCGAAAATTGCTTTGCGTTATCAAACCACCGAGATCGTGATGCTCGATGGGACTGTTTTACAACAATGGTCCCGCAACATTCAGCCAAAAACCCTCGAACTCTATAACCCGGAGCATGAACTCTGGACCACCTACTTCAAGGCCGACCTCAAATCCGTCAGGACTCTTCCCGAATCCCGTATGCCCGCCAATCTCCTCGACCCGCTGACAGAAGCCCAACGAGAAGATCTTTTGAACTTTCTGATGACTCTGAAGTGATCGCTTGACAAGCCCGCCCCGATTCAGGGACGATAGGGTTTCAGAGTTCGGAGGGCGCCATGAGTGATCGGAACGAACCGGAACGCAAGCTGGGCCGCCGAGACTTCTTGAAGACCGGCGCCGCCGCGACCCTGGGGATCAGCGCCTTAAACTGGTCGAGGGAAAGCGGCGCCAATCCACCCGCCCCCGGCGGAACCAAGGTCCCGGCCGCTCCACCCAAGCCGGCGCCCAACGCCCCCGGCGCACCGAGAATCGAAAAGTTTGGGATCCTGGGGAAGACCGGCATTCCCATCTCGGACATTTCATTCGGTTCCGGCGACACTGCCAGTCCGAAGTTAGTGCGGTACGCCTACCGTCGAGGAATTCGATACTTCGATACCGCCGAAAGCTACCCCCTCGGCAAACCGGGACTCGCTGAAAAAGCTATCGGCAAAGCGCTNCGGGGCCAAAGGCAGGAAGTCGTCATCGCCACCAAGACCATTGCCTCCCCCANGGTCANGCGNGGCGTCTTNATGCGACGCCTNGAGAAAAGCCTNCGAAATCTCCAAACCGACTACGTGGACATTTTTTTTAACCACGCCGTCAACAACGTGGCCCGTCTCGAAAACCCCGAATGGTATGAATTTATCGCTCTGGCCAAAAAACAGGGGAAGATTCGAGCTTCAGGCATGTCGGGCCACGGTGGGAATCTCATTGAATGCCTCGACAAGGCGCTCGACGAAAACCTCGTTGATGTCATCCTGGCCGCGCATAACTTCGGGCAAGACCCCGCTTTCTACGAGCACTTCACCAAAAACTTTGATCTGGTCGCCAACCAAGTGGATCTCCCTCGGGTTCTTGCAAAAGCCCACCAACAAGGGGTTGGCGTGATTGCCATGAAGACCCTCATGGGCGGAAAGCTCAACGACCTCTCGGAATACCAGGGCGGGGGCGCCACCTTTGCCCAAGCGGCGTTTCGCTGGGTGCTACAAAACCCCAATGTCGATGGCCTCATCGTTTCGATGAACAGCAAAAACGCCATCAATGAATATGTGGCCGCCTCAGGCAGTGGCGTCGCGAGCCATTCCGACCTCAATCTCCTGCTCGCCTACGCGCAGAAAAATGGTCGGACCCACTGCGCCCACGGATGCAACGTCTGCGAAAGCAGTTGCCCGGACGAAGTCGCCATTTCGGAAGTGCTTCGCACCCGAATGTATGCCGAAGACTATGGGCTGGTCGACCGCGCTCGAGCCGAGTATGCCGCCTTGGAACACAATGCTTCGCCTTGCTTGACCTGTCGCGACCTTTCCTGCCTCGGGACCTGCCCCGGTGGGCTCGACATCCCCAACCTGACGCGTTTTACGGCGACGCGGCTCGGCTGATTGCCGAGACCGCCTTCAGCCAGACGATCTACACGACAGCGGATCGGGCGCTAGTCAGCGGATCCACCAAGCTTTTCCAACTCGTCCCATCTCGCGTAAGCCGCCTCGAGCTGTCCAGTCAGTTCAGAGATCCGCCCATGCACTTTTTCTTGGTCTTCGGCCGAGCGGCTGTAAAAAGTCGTCTCGCTGATTTCTGCCAGCAACGCGGTGTTCTCTTCTTCGAGCGACTCGATCTTGGCCGGCAGGGCTTCAAGCTCTCTCGCCTCATTGAACCCCAATCGCTTTGGTTTCGATCGGGTCTGAGTCGGCTCAGTCGAGGGAGCCTCCGGAGCCGCCCTCGACTCAACGAGACGATTCCGACGAGCCAACCAATCGGAATACCCGCCGACGTATTCCTCAATTTGACCTTCCCCTTCAAAAACAAAGGTCGACGTGACCACATTATCGATAAATGCGCGGTCGTGAGACACTAGGAGGATAGTGCCCGGGTAGTCGACCAAGAGTTCCTCAAGAAGCTCAAGGGTCTCGACATCGAGATCATTGGTCGGCTCATCGAGCACCAACAAATTGGCGGGCTGTGCGAACAAGCGGGCCAGCAGCAGGCGATTCTTTTCCCCACCCGAAAGCGCTCGAACCGGCATATTGGATCGAGCCGGACTGAATAGAAAATCACGCAGATAGCTGATCACGTGACGATCCTTCCCTTGCACCTCCACAAATTCGCGTCCCGCTCCGAGGGTTTCGACCAAAGTTTTATCCGGATCCAGGGCGTCTCGGAGCTGGTCGAAGTAGGCGATTTCGAGCTTCGTCCCCAGCCGCACCGAGCCTTCGGTGGGCTCAAGCTGTCCCAGCAGCAGCTGCAGCAGAGTGGTCTTCCCCGAACCGTTCGGACCAATGATTCCAATTCGATCTTTTCGCATGATCCGAATCGAGAAGTCTTGAACCACCGGCGTCTCGCTTTCAGACCAGCGATAGCCGAGTCCTTCCGCTTCGATGACCAGTTTCCCTGAAGCGCGGCCCTCATCAAGCTGGATCCGGGCTCGACCCTCGACTTCGCGTCTTTCGGCCCGCTCTTTGCGCAATCTTTTGAGCGCGCGAACGCGGCCTTCGTTGCGGGTGCGACGCGCCTTAATGCCCTGACGGATCCAGACTTCTTCCTGAGCCAACTTCTTGTCGAAAACCGCCGCGTGTCGGGCTTCCTCTTCCAGCGCAGCAGCTTTTTTAACCAAGTAATCTGCATACAGGCCAGGCCAAGAAGTCAGCCGACCCCGATCCAAGTCGACGATCCGCGTGGCCAAGCGCTTCATCAACGCGCGATCATGGGTGACGAAAAGGACGCCGCAGCGCAATTCAAGCAGCTGCCCTTCCAGCCATTCGATGAGATCCAGGTCGAGATGATTGGTGGGCTCATCGAGAAGCAGTAAGTCGGGCTGACTCACCAAAGCCTGCGCCAAAGCGACACGCCGGCGCCATCCGCCCGAGAGAGTCCCGATCCGTGTATTCGCCTCGAGGTCCAAGCGGTCAAGAATGTTGTCGATCCGCTCACTGGCGCTCCATCCATCCGCGGCATCAATGCGACCTTGAAGCTTTTCAAGACGAGCCAGCTGAGATTCGTCCTCGGCCACCGCCAGCGAAACCGCATGGTATTCCGCCACGAGGCGACCCACCTCGGCGAGGCCTTCGGCCACAACGTCATACACGGTGGCCTCCTCGGCAGCGGGCAAATCCTGGGCGAGGCACGACATCGTGAGGCCCGGCTTTCGCCACACCTCACCCAGCTCCGGCTCGATCTCGCCCTGAATCAGTTTCAGCAGAGTGGACTTGCCGGCGCCATTGCGGCCCAGCAGACAAACGCGTTCGCCGGGATCAATTTGGAATTCGGCTTCCTCGAGCAGAGGCGCTTGCCCGAAGGCGAGGGTGAGCGATTCGAAACGCACGAGCGACATGGCGGCGGAGCATAGGCCGTTCCTGTCCGACCGGAATTACCTCGGACCCACTCTTCAAAGCCCCCCTCGGGACATCAAGCCGCCTCGGAAGAACGTCTTGGCTCAGCGGGGCACGTGGGGGCGAGGGCATTGGCTCGACAGGATCCGACGCTTGCCGGTTTCCCCCCGCCTAGGCGGCTTTGGAATCAGACTCGATCTGCTCGACTTGGGCCTTCAGGAGCGCCATCTCTTGGGCGAGATTTTTCAAGCGCAGGCTCGTCTTCGACAGCCTCACCGCGTAGTTCAGGCAAATCAGAAACAAAAACAGTTCACCCAAAAAGAAAATCGTCGAACTCGTCGTCCAGGCTCCGATCAAGCGCGTGATCGTGTTGAGCAAATCAAACGAAACACTGGCCACCACGAGACAGACTGCCGCCCCCATCCAAATCGGCGTGTACTCCTCCCGCAAGACGCGATGCCGCACCAGCCATAAAACCGTCGCCACCAACAGAATGCTGAATGAAATGGCCAAAATGCGGGCGGAGTCCGACTCGGGTGCGGAGAGAAACACCTCGCGCAACTCGTTCAGCTCGATGGTCTTATTCATGATTTCCTCTTTTCTGCAGACGCGGACAAAGTCGAAAGGAGCATTTTGTACACGTAGTAGATCGATCGAACGCCGCCGTGAAGCGTGGATTCACGGGTTGCCTTCAGCATATGGACAGAGCACTCCCCCACCCGCAGGCCATGGCGGTAGGCGGTCAGCAATACGTCGACATCGGGATAGTCCGTCGGAAAAAAATCATCCACATAGTCTTCCAAGGCCCGAAGATTCATGGCCTGAAAACCCGAGGTCGGATCACTGACTTTCAATCCCGCCAGCCGAACAAGCGAACGGAAGAGCCACCGTCCAACATTGCGGATGGGCTCCATCTTGTATTCAGTCGGCTCGAGAAATCGCGAGCCGACAACCAAGTCGAACTCTCCTGCCTCGATGGGTGCCAGCAACTTCTCAACTTCGCGGGGGTCATGCTGTCCATCGGCATCCATTTGAACCAAGAACGAAGCACCTCGCGAGAGCGCGTACTTGTATCCCGTTTGTAAAGCCGCGCCGTAGCCCAAGTTAAACGGGTGTCGAATCACCTTCGCACCCTCCGCCGCAGCCTTCTCGGAAGTCCCATCCGAAGAACCATCGTCGATGACGACGATTTCGCATCCGGTTTGCGCCTCGGCAATGCCCTGCAGAACACGTTCGATGGACGCACTCTCGTTGAATGCCGGGATAATCAAGACCGCCCGCGCCTTCATGGGGATTTTCTCCAGGCCACTGTCAAATAACGATTCTTGAATCCATGGCGCAGGGTTGAAAGGCCTCGACGCACCAAAGCCCCTGGGTGCCGGACATAATACCCAAGGAGGTTTTCTCGCATGTCTTTCATCCGGGACTCGCTCCGGCTCAAGACCGCAAAAAGTCCAAAGGGCTGATCCTGCTCAAGCCGATCCACTTCACGAAAGCCATGGGGCTCAAAGAGCCTACGAAAACTTCGCTCCGAGAAGTCATGCAGGTGATGCGGGTTTGCATCCACCGAAGGGGTGACCGGCACCGAGCCGATCAGCGTCCCGCCTGGCAGAACCATTTTCGAAACGCGTGCCACGAAGGTCGCCGGGTCCGGAAGGTGCTCGATCGTCTCAATCGAAACGATCGTCTCAAAACCCTCTGGATCCTCAAAACCCATGGCGTCATGGGCTTGATAGGTTGTGCGCATATTGGCATAACGCTGATTCGCATAATTGATGGCCGATTCCGCAAGGTCGACCCCGAGGCCACAGGCTGCTTCGGACCCGTCGGTCAGAATTCGCGTCCCGTACCCCACTCCACACGCGAGGTCGAGGACTCGACCTCGCGCGATGAATTGAGAGGCAAATTCGTAGCGTTCGGTGCTCAGGCGAAGGGTCTCCGCGCCGGTCCGGTCTTCGCTCCGAAGCTCGTCGGGAACGATTCGCTCAAGACTGTTCGGATCGAGTTCCACGCAATTCACTCTACCACGAAGACCGCGGAGTCCTCAGTCGAGACCCGCAAACTTGCGGGCCCGATTGACCGCAGGCTGTGGGTCATAAGAACGCAAGATCTGCATCTTCTCGGCTTCCACCGATCCCTCTGCGTGGATCGCCAGTACCGCGTGATATCCCCCGAAATCTCGAGCCGTAATATCCGCAATCAAATTCATCATGCGCATTCTTTCTTCGGCCGGAACCGCGCCTCGAAGATACTTCTCGAGGACCGGGCGGATTTCCGGGGAGTTCCAGTCTTCTTGCCCCGGACCGGTCACGAGCAACCCCCCGGCGCATTCCTGCACCAGGGCCACAGCTTCATGAAAACCCTTGGCGAAGGTGAATTTCGCCATGTTGGTCGTCAGCGGGTCGGGATATGCGATGCCATGGAGATCGATCCGGCCTCGCAGCGCAGCCATCTCGGTCAAGGCCCGGACCGATTCCGCATAGGTGATCAGCGCCGCCAGCTTGTCGCGAATATGCCCGGCTTTCGGC
>NHEP01000221.1 GCA_002171515.1 bacterium TMED88
GAAGCAGGGGGCGGGCCTGCAAAATAAGTTGCTTGAGATCATGTATGCCGGCCGGCCGATCGTCGCTTCCCCTGAAGCCAATGGGGGGCTCGGTGCCATCGAAGGGGAGTCGATCGAACTGGCTCGAAACGAACCAGAATTTCTTGAAAAGATGACAGCCCTGCTGGACGATCCCGACCGACGAAGCCGTATCGGCGCCGGCGGACGCCGGTTCGTCGAAGCCGAATACCTCTGGGACAGCGTCTATCGAAAGTTTGATCGATTCATTCGCGGCGCTCAAGAAACTTAAGGGCCATGGGGAAGCCGAGGCCTCGCCGGCTAGATCAAAGCTTTCCTTAGTAGTTCAAAGGTTTTTTGGGCGGCCTCTTGCCGGGAACGAAGCGCTGCCTCCAATTGATGTCGTCGGTGACTGCGATCTTCCCAGAGAGCTGTGAATCCATCTCGGAGCCACTCTTCGTTTAATTCGGCTACTGGGATCTGCCATTCGGGTTGGCCGATTTCGTGAAAAAGCCTCTCGACCTTGGGCATGTAGTTAAGGCCGAGCAGGGGCGTTCCGTTGTTGATTGCCAGAATGGCGCCGTGCAGTCTCATGGCCACGATGGCCTCGCATTGATTCATGATCGCCATAGTGACTGCGGGCGAATAGGGCCCTTGCAGCGCGTGGATGCGTTCGCTTTTTCCAAGCTGCTTGGCGAAACGACGGGCGAAAGGACGATCGTCGAATTCAGTCGAAGTCTGCATCGGGACCAAAAGGATCGAGCAGTCGTATTCGGCGATTAGCCATCGGCAAAATGAAACAAGCATCGGATCAAGGCCGTTGGCTTCTGACGCCCTTCCGTAAAGACAAAGGCCGATCATCGGACGCCCCGAGTCCTCGACGCCCTCTCGGGCGAGCGCTTCGAGCGCCTGCTCTTTCTGGGCCGCCTCCAGAAGGAAGACCAAGTCGGCGGTCACCTGTACGCGATCAGGGTCCACGCCACATTCCACAGCCAATTCCGCCGAGGGGCGATCTCGTACGATGAAAGCGTCGACCTGATTCAAGACTTCGCCAAGCCTTGACCGGGAAGCGGCATGATGGAGCGGTCCGATGCTGACGCCGGCCACCGCGACTTTCCGTCCGGATCTTTTGCATTGCTCAATCCGATTGAAGAGATTGTCTAGATAGGCATGGCTGTCTGGGTGGTCGTAGAAAAGCCCGCCTCCGCCAAAGAGAAAGGCATCGCAAGCCCGAAAAGCGGCCCACGAGCGGAAGAATTCACTTCGATTGCGCCCGAGGGAACGAACGATCCAGTCCGCCGGGCGTCGGGGCAGAACCTCGGCCACGGAAGAGATTTCGTGCATTGAGGCGGTGTAGTCCGAATTGCCCGAGAAAACGACGGGGTCGATGTCCGGGATAGCCTGCTTGAGCCCCCTTTTCAGGCTAGCAAGAATGGCTTCATCGCCGGTGTTCTCGTAACCGTAATATCCAAAAATGCCCAGTTTCTTCAAGGCGTGCTCCTGGTGGCATGCACTTAACGTTCCGTTGTCAGCTGCTTGCCTTCCCCGCGACCCCGCGCACGCTTTCCCAGATATCCCGAATTCGATTCATCTCATAGTCGCGAACCAGACCGAACATCCAGAGCCAGAGAGGGAAAGTGAGAGCGATCAGAAGCTTGATTCCAATGGCCCAAGCCGGATCTTTGATCGGGATAGATGAGGAGAGGAAGTAAAGGCAAAGAGCTACGGAGGTCATCACGAGAAGGCGGAAGCCCTCGTAGGGAATTCGGTAAAGAGATTGGGAGTAGAGAAAGATCATGCCCGCGAGAAGGGTGAAGGATGAGGCCGTACTCACCGCGGCCCCCATGATGCCGAGCTTGGGAATGAGGATGAAGTTCATAGCGACATTCAGGCCCGCTACGGCGAGGACAAATCCGCCGAGGTAGAGCGTTTTCTTTTCCAAAAGCAGACCGAATTGAAAATACGAATAGGCCCCATACGCCATGTAGCCAACGAGTAGGAGAGGAACATAACGGGCAGCCGTCTGAAATTCGCTCCCGGCGATCACTTGGATGACGTCGGGGATGAGGGTCGATATGCCCAGCACGACAAACAGCTGAACGAACCAAAAATAGCTGAAGACATGCCCAAAAATTGGTCGGGCATTGGGGTCTTCGACGATTTCGAAACGCTTGGGTCCCCAGATGCGCAGGAAGGGGCTGAGAATGAGCATGTTGGGCATCATGCCGAATTTATACGCGAGGGCGTAAATTCCGATATCGGCCAGCCCATCGAACCGCTGCAGAAAAAAGCGGTCGCCGAAATTTAAGATGTACATCCCGGCCCAGCTGCCCAGCAGTGGAGCACTATAGGTGAGCATTGAGCGGGCAATGGAGGCATCAAAACTGATTCGTATCTCTGTGAGGAGTCGCGAGATCAGAAAAAGACCGAGCAAGCCGGAGGTGATCAGGCCGGAAAGGAGGATGCCCTCCACGCCGAAGTCGAGGTAGACAATGAAGAGAATGTTGAGACTGAGGCTCAAGAGCAATCGTGAGAGCGAAATCGAGACGAAGAGCACCGATCGTTCCTGAATTCGAAGCAGAGTCATCGGGACGCCGTTCAGCAACTGAATAGCCAGGGTGGCGAAGGTGATGTTGAGGAATCGAGAGAAGTCGGGGGTTTCGAAAACAAGACTGGAGATCCAAGGAGCGGAGAGCATCATCGGAGTGAGGAAGACCGCGGAAACGCCGATGATCGAAACGAGAGCCATTGTGATGAGCTGATCGCGCTGGCGTGCATCGTATTGGTGGTAATAACGAACGACGGCCTGAGTAATGCCGACTTCCATCACAATGCCAAAGACGTACGACACCAAATCGAGCAGCTCCAACACCCCGTACTGCTCCGTGGAGAGATAGTGGGTGTAGATCGGGATCATGAGGAACCCGATAGATCTCGAAGCGAGGTCGCCGAGCCCGTAGATTGAAGAGTGCTTGAGAAGCTGTCGGATCGTATCGAACAAGGCGAGGCTCTATTGGGAAAGCAAGGAAGAAGGTCAGGGTCGTTACAATGTGGAGTCCTGAGCGATCTCTGTGCGGTGCTTCTCTAAACCGCGGCAACGATATGTCAGTAGCGTCACCGTCTCCAATCAACTTGAATAGACAGGACTTTTCGGGCGCTCTTCCATCGTCGGTTCATGATTCGAGGCAGGGCGGATCTAGGGTCCAGCCGATGGGGAGGCTATCTGTACAAGAAGAAATAGATGAAGATCCCCAGAGGGTCTCGGCTCGTAGCCGTGGCCTCGCAACCCGCGCGGCGAGCTGAGGCCTTGGGTTCATCCAGATCCAATCGTCGTGCGGTGTAGGCGCCGGGGATGACCCTCATATCCCCCGGTCGCCGCATGCAGCACGCTTCGGTTGTCCCACATGACCACCATGTCGGGTGCCCATTCATGGCGGTAGAGAAACTCTTCCCGGATCTGCCAGGCTTGGACCTCTTGGAGGAGGGGNATCGCTTCTTCGCTGGACATGCCTTCGATCCCAATGATGTAGCCCAGCGTGCTAAAGACCGCGGGTCGTCCCGTCTCGGGATGGNNTCGAACCAGGGGGTGAGTGNACTCCGCGAGGGCTTCTTCGGAGGGTCTGATGTCCATGCTGCGCCCTGCCATATCGGCTAGACCGTAGCTGCCGCCGGGCGCGTAGGGGATCTTGGCCGAGTGAATGGCGCGTAAATCATCAATCTTCTGACGGAAGGCATCGGGCATGGCCGCATAGGCGGCGTGTTGATTGGCGAACAGGGTGTCGCCTCCGGAAGGGGGAATAAGCACGCTCCGCAAGATCGTGCCCTGAGGCGGATGCTCCTGAAAGCTCCAATCCGAATGAAAATTTTCGGCAAAGATCGGGGAGGTTTCGTCGGCATCCCGGCAGACGGCTGCGATGTGATCGTGCCCGGGGATTGAGCCGAAAAAAGGATCGTGACCGAAGGGTCCAAAAGAGAGCGTAAAGCGCTCGAGGTCGTCGTCCTCGATCGCCTGGTCGGGAAAGATGAGAACGTGGTGTTCTAACCAAGCAGCCCGGACCGCAGCCACCGTGTCGGGTCCCAGGGGCTGGCTCAAGTCGATGCCAGACACCCGCGCGCCGCAGGCTCCCGCTGTTTTCTCCATCGTGAGCGCCATGGGGTCTCCTCCCGAATTGCGTCCGGTTCAGAATGGCTGATGAGTTTCACGATAACTGAAGCCGAGCGGACCGTCCGGCCTCCAGATGGGTTGTTCTTGCCTTATCTTCCGGAAGGTCACCCGATGGGCCTTGTTCCGGACTGACGGGTGCCGATTGCCCCCGCGCGCGCTGAGGAGGCCGACAGATGAGCCAGCCAACCCTTTCGATTGACCTTTTCTGGTCGTTTAGAAGCCCATACTCGTATTTGGCGACAGGGCGCCTGGTGGCCTTGCAATCGGACTTCGGCCTTGAAGTCAACGTCCGGCCGGTCCTTCCCATCGCGGTGCGGACTCCGGAATTCTTCGAGCGCGTGAACCCACTCTTCCCAAGCTACCTCGTTCGAGATGTGATGCGGCTGGGTGAGTTTCTGGAGATTCCGATTCGCTGGCCTCGCCCTGACCCGGTGGTGATGAACCCTGACCGCACGTATCCCCTTGAGCAGCCCTACATCCATCGATTGACACGGCTGGGTGTCGCTGCGGCGGCTCAGGGCCAGGGTCTTGCTTTTCTCGACGAAGTTTCGAAAGTCATCTGGGACGGCTCCGTAGAGGGTTGGCATGAAGGAAGCCACCTCGCGGAGGCCGCTGCCCGGGCCGGTCTTGATCTAATGGAGCTTGATCGCACGATCGAGGGCGACCCGGATTATTTCGTCAGGGCCATTGAGGAGAACCAACAAGCGCTCGAAGCCGCTGGCCATTGGGGGGTGCCCACGATGGTATTCAATGGAGAACCCTTCTTCGGGCAGGATCGGATCGACCTCTTGATTTGGCGGCTGCAGCAGGCGGGTTCGCACGCGGCCCATTAAAAAAGGAAAGACCTCGACTTCGAAAAGAGGCTTTCAAACCATCCGAGGCGCGCTCTTTAAAGGCTTTACGTTGAGGAGCGGGAAATGTTCTTCAGCGAAAAGCGACGCCGGTCAGCCGCTCGGACTCGGTCCAAAGCCTGCCCGCGTTCTCGGTGTCGTACGCCCAGGGGGCGTAGCCACTGGCGGCATTTTCTGCGCTCATCGGTTCGGCGACTTGGCAATCCGCCAAATAGGCTCCGCCGTGTTCGAGGAGGTCGTCGGAGGTCGCGGCCCAGACCGAGGTCGCAGCACCCTGGGGCACGCTTTTCATCTGGATACCTCGCTCCTCAAAACTCGACCGCATGGCCTCCATCAAGGCCTGAGGAACGTGCCGTGAAAGATCGGTCTGGATCACGCCGGGGTGCACCGATAGGGAATGCAGCCGGTCGCCTTTTCGACGCTGTAACTCGGAGGCAAACCAGAGGTTGGCAGTTTTGGCGTGGGCGTAGGCGAGACGAGGGTCGTAGTCGCGTTTTTGCCAATTGAGATCATCGACGTCGCAGGTCCCGAAGGCATGGGCTCCTGAGCTGAGCGTGACGACCCGAGCGTTTGGGGCCAGTGCCGGCATCAGGCCCGCCGTCCAAGTGAAGTGGCCCAAGTGGTTGGTGCCAAACTGAGTCTCGAATTCGTCATCGGTCTGGCCTTCGGGGCACATCATCACGCCGGCGTTGTTAATCAGAAGATGGATTGGCTGACTGCGAGAGACGATCCGCTTCGTGGCCGCCGCAATGCTGGCTTGCGAAGCCAGTTCGAGTTCTTCTCCATCCAATTGAGCTTCGGGCAACTGTGTGCGGAGGGTCGCGAGGGCCGCATCGATTTTTTCGGCACTGCGGCCGGTGATGGTCACTGAGGCCCCGACTGAAGCCAGAGCTCGGGCCGTCTCAATGCCGAGGCCACCGGTGGCCCCGGTCACGACGGCATGTTGACCGTCTAGTCGGATACCTTGAAGAACGTCGTCGGTGGTCGATTCGCCATTGAACGCCATGGGGGGCTCCTTACTGGATGAGTGCAGGGCCTTGCCGACCCGATTGATTCCGGACGTTACCAAGTTCTCGCCTCGTCTGGCGATCTTGTTCCGGAGGAGCCCGGGGGACCGGCCTGCTGGATCGCTGGCCATTCTCTGAGGGCCGCAGTAGGAAGGCAACGGCTGGGTCCCTCCCCCCTTCGTGACTTTCAGAGAACTTTGTCCCAGGTTCTCTTTAACGCGTTTGGAGAAGCCGCAAGCAGAGAATCTTGGCGACATTGAGCATGAGGTGGGCCGCACCCTGGGCATTCGACTCAATCGACTTACGGATCGTGCGCTCGCTCAGGCTGAGAATGCGGCACGGGGTGGCCGCGTACATGTCGACCACCCGTGGCTGCTCGAGGAGAAAGGCCGCGGCCCCGAAGACGTCACCGGGATTGAAAACTCCGAGCAGTGAGCCTTCATCACGAACTTCGATATGGCCCTCAAGGAGTACGAACATATTTCGGGCGCTTCCACCCTTCTTGATGACATGATCACCGGGTTCACAATGAATGATATTGCTCTTGTCGATGACACCGAGCACTTCATCATTCGTGAGGCCCTCCAGGGTCGAGGTTTGGTGTTCGTTGAGATCTTCAAGCGAATGGTTCACCTCGCCCAGGTAGAGACCAGAATCGACGAGCCTTTGACTCACGACATTGCCTTGGTCCGCCAGGAGTCTCTCGGTGCACTCGGGGATCTGCTTTTTGTCGCCCCAATCTCGAGTGGTCTCCGCCGACGGAGAGCCAATGCGCCGCAGGTAGTCAATGTCTTCAACGACGTTGACGATTGGGATCAGATACCCCGAATCGGGGCTGTTGATGTTCTTGGACGCAAAAGTCCGGCTGCCCTGGCTGACGTAGCGACTCAATAGGTGAGGCTCGCATGCGCCGAAGACCAATTGGACACGCTTTTGGCTGACGAAGCCTTGAGACTTCTCTCCGAGTTCCCAGAAGACGCGACTTCCGCGTAGGTCGGGTCTCACCATTCCGCGTTCCCCGACGACGATCTGTTCCTTGGGAATTTCTGCGAGGAACGGCGCGAGTCGGTAGTGCTCAACGAGCCGATCAGTAAAGGGAGCGTCCCCGCCCCAGTTAAACCGAGAGGTCGCGACTACCTTTCCGTCGACGGCCGCATAGAAAATACGTGCGCTTTCGTCTTCGGGTTCGTAGAAGAGTCGCTGCGCGTGATCCGCGATGCCTCGATAGCGTCCCATTTCTTCGACGTAGATGTCGTAGCGAAAGCGGTAAACCGCTTCCTTTTCTTCGCCGCTCTCGGCAAGGTGCGCTCCGTCTTGAATCAACGGGACCTCCAGCACAGTGAACTGAAGCCTGCTGAGGGAGAAGATAGGCTATTCCGGTTGAGGCAGATGAGGTCGATTGCCCGGTGTACGGCCGTTGGTTTTTGGCAACGAGAGCGGTGTATCCTCATGCGGTACGCCAATGCTCGGCCGAACGCCTCCCTCTGGATTAGGCAAGCCTTCCTGAGTGTCGGTGTTCGCTTCCCCCTGACTGGAGAGACTGTTCATGCTGCACTTGGATCTGAGAACGCGCACCGCTGTGCTGGGAACGCTGTATACGGCAACTGAGGTGGAGGGCGGGCACACCCCTGAGCAGCGGAACCTGCTGGAAGCCCTGGGCCGGCACGTTTTAAGGGTTCCGCCATCAGCCGCCGCTGTGATCTTGCCAGAGGCCTCGGCCGCGGCCCTTGAGAAAAAAAAACTCCGCAGGGCCGTCGGACAAATTCTTGTGACGCTTGAGCTGGTGCGCCACCCGCCCAGCGCAGCCCTGACGGCTCGGGTCGCTGAGTATCTCGACGCGCTGGAATTCGAAAAGGGCTTTCAGCAATTGGCCGCGGACTACTTGGCCGATGATCGCGAGCGGGTCTACGCCGATTGGGAGCGAATCCGGCAGCCCGACTTGGTGGAGCCCTTCGCTGAAGGGCTGAACGCGGCGAGGCTGACGGAAAAGATGGAGGCCTTGGGGGATCTCCCGCCGAGCTCTCTCGGCCGTGGGCTTTTCGATTTCTACCACCGGAACGGTTTTCCATGGATTCCAGACGAAGACGAGGACAATCTCATCCCGCATGACGTCACCCACGTCCTTGCCGGGTATGGCACGACGCCCGAAGCCGAGGTGGCGCTTCAAGGTTTCTTGGTGGGAGCCGCCCGGGGCGAGGGTCATTTTTCTTCGCTGCTGGCCTCAATGCTTCTCTTTGAGGTGGGCATGCTGCCCTTCCCGGGGATCGAGCCCGTGACTGCAGTGCTGGGGCGGCCAGGCGGGGCGGAGCTCTTTGCCGCGGCGATCGAGCGCGGTTTGGAATGCCATGGCGATATCGCGGGAGACCACGAAGCCTTGTTGGCTCGTCCGCTCGCCGAGGTTCGCGCTGAACTGGGGATCCCCGAGCCCGAGACTGGGCCTCATATGTTTATCGTGTAGGGTCCGACGAGGCTCGGATTGGAAGCGAGCCCGAAGCGTCAATGGCCTATGCTCCGGCCGCCAAGTCCCCGGGTGTTTGTCTCAAATCAAACGCCCCCCGATCGCGAAATGCCGACGTTCATGACTGCAGCCCGACATCCCAGCGCGCCCGAATGGTATCGAGAAGCGCTCGCCGTCCCCCGAAGTGAAGAGACGATAGAGGTGGATGGGTGCCCAATTCACTATCTCGCCTGGGGTGAGCGGGGCCGTCCGGGCCTGCTCTTTGTGCACGGCGGCGGCGCTCACGCGCATTGGTGGACGCATGTTGCGGCCCGTTATTCTCGGCTTTTTAGGGTTGCGGCCATCGACCTCTCGGGTCACGGCGATTCAGGGCGGAGAACCCGTTACAGCCTAGAGCAGTGGACCGACGAGGTGATGGCGGTCGCATCGGATTCGGGCATGAATGAAAAGCCCGTTGTCGTCGGCCACTCGATGGGAGGATTCGTGACGATCGCAACGTCGGCCCGTCATCCCGATGCCCTGGCCGGGGCGGTGGTGTGCGATTCACCGGTGAGCGCTCCGGATCCGGAGGTCGACGCCCATCGTATGGGCCAGGCTTTCGGGAAACCTCGCTCTTATCCTTCTCGAGAAGAGGCGATCGCGCGGTTCCGCACGGTTCCGCCCCAGCCGCACTATCTCGACTACGTTTTAGCCGACGTGGCCTGGCATTCGCTTACCCAAGACGATGAAGGCGGATGGAGGTGGAAATTTGACCATCACGCCTTTTCCGCGTTTGAAGAAAATCCTCGGGTCGCGGCCCGTCCCTATTTGCCGAAGGTCACTTGTCGCCTCGCCCTGTTGGCCAGTGAATTCGGATTGGTTGACGGCCAGGTCGGCCGGTACATGTACAACTTAATGGGGCGAGTGAATCCGGTGATCCCAATTCCGCTTGCGGGTCATCATCTCATGCTCGACCAACCTCTTTTACTGGTCACCGCCTTGAATGCATTGCTTGCCGACTGGTATCACTCGAAGCCGCTCACTCGTCCTTGAGTTCGTCGCGTGCGGGCTTTTCGGGGTGAGACTCGATGCCGTTGATCGGCGAGCCACAGGGAAAGGTTCAGATTTCTGACATCCGTCGTTGCATGGGCTGAACGCCCAGCGGAGTTGCTGAATCAGCCCATGTAGAGATAGGCTCTAGGCGCCTGAATCCATCCGCGGAGAGGTAGCCAAGCGGCTTACGGCAGCGGTCTTGAAAACCGCCAGGGTGAAAGCCCTCGTGGGTTCGAATCCCACCCTCTCCGCCATTCGGCTCGGGGCGAAGGTCAGTCGACTTTGGGGCCGGTGTGTTCCTCAGGCAGCGGCGTCACGGCGCCGCGAAGGTGGGCGGCGAGGAGTTGTCCAAGCCAGGCCCGGAAGCGTTCGGACTCGGCGTCTTTTTGCGATGCCGCGACCTGAGCGAGCTGACTTCCAATCAGGGCATCCCCGAACATGGCGAGCACCGCCAGACGGACCGTGAAGGCAATTTCTTCGCGACTCGGCGGGCGCCCGCCCAGGGTTTCCTGCTCTTCTTCGAGTCTGAGCCGGATCAGTTCCACCACCCGGGCGGTGATCTTCCCCGCTTCCTCGTGATCCGCCGACGGATCTCGGAGCACCCACCAAGCGACCAGCCGGGCGAGTCCGCCTTCGTTCATCGCTCGCCCCACGCTCTCTAAGAGCGGCCCACCAGCTTCATCCTTCAGTGGATCCTCGTGAGCGCCTCGCCCGCTGAGGAGTAGCCGGCCCACCTCCTCGGTGAGGGCCGAAGTGGCCCGTTTTTCGAGGGCCTCCATGAGGCCTTCCCGGCTCCCAAAGTGATGCAGAATGGTGGGGTGAGAGATGCCCACGTCCCGGGCAATATCCTGAAGCCGCAGGGCGTCGGGCCCTCCCTCGGCGAGTCGCCGACCGGCGGCATCGAGAATCTCTCCCTGAGTCTGTTCGGCGGATTGGCGGGGTCGCCTGCGGGGACCTGAGGAAGAAGACGTTTTCTGGGGCGAGTGGGCCATGTTTTTAGCTTACAGGATTGTCAGGAGTATTTACTTACAGTATTGTCAGCTCAAAGAAAAGCACAGAACCAGAGGAGCTTCCGACCATGACAGAAACCGCTGTGAATCGACCCGATGAAGCCGCGTCCCCGTCCCCGATGATTTCGGCTCCCCCGTCGTCCCGCGACCAGCGTATTCGTTTAGGGGATGCTTGGCGGGCCATGAAACAACTTCTGGCAGACCCCGACGACACCGAGAAGGTCTTCGTCATCATCCAAGCTTTGTCGGGCAAGAGCGGCGAGCGCCAATTCCAGCGCTTCGCTGCGAGTGCGGTCGGACATCAAGTTTTGACGGAACGGCGCGACTTGATCGCCACCCTTTCCGATCGCGAAGCCTTGCGTGCGATGCCGGCGGGCTCGTTCGGCCGGGCCTATGCGGACTTCATGGATCAGGAGCAGATCAGTGCCGATGGTTTGGTGGATGCGAGCGAAGGTCCTCGACCGGAAGGCCTTTTCCAAGATGAGAATCGCGACCGATTTGGACGTCGCATGCGCGATAGCCACGATCTTTGGCATGTCCTCACCGGATACAGCCGTGACCTCGTGGGTGAAGCCTCGCTTTTGGCCTTTACCTTTGCGCAAACCCGCAACCCGGGCATCGGATTTATCGTTCTGATGGCTTATTTGCGGTCCAAGGGAGAGATCGCCTTCGGACGCCAAATGATTCGGGAAGGCTATCGTCGCGGTCGCCGAGCAGGCTGGCTGCCCGCCTCGGATTGGGAAGCGCTGCTCCCGCAGCCCCTCGCATCGGTTCGCCGTACATTGGGTGTTGGCGATCCGCCGGAGTACACCCAGCTGCGCAGCGAAGCCGGCGAGGCGGCCCTCGCCGTGCACTGACAGTTCCTTCGACCACGGCGTTGGGCCAGCCGTGGCGTCGACTACTCGATATAGCCGAGGGCCCGAAGTGATGCCTCGACCCGGCCCGGGATTCGGCGGGCGCGGGTCTTCGGCAGGGTGCGGCCGCTTTGGTTTTGACTCTCATCCAGAACGGCTTCGAGCCTTGCTTGGGCTTCTTGCGCTGAAGGATCGAGGGCTGGATCCAGCGGGATCGCCTCGGCGGTGGGTCCATCGAGGCGGTAGAGAGACTGCTTGCCGGTCTTGAGATTCCGAACCAGCTTATAGGGCGGATCGAAGGCGCTCTGCAGGCGATGCTGGTCGAGGTCTAGGCCCGCGAGGATGGGGGAAGGCTTCGGGTGCGGCGTCAGCAGGTTCTGTCCGTCTAGACCTTCCGGAATCGGCAGCTGGGCCAAGTCGAGCAGTGTGGGGGCCAGGTCGACGAGTGAGACCGGGCGCTGGATGCGCTGTCCCGGAGCCAAACGATCGTTGGCGCCGTGAAGGATCAAGGGCACCCGCAGCACTTCTTCATGGAGCGACTTCCCGTGCCCCGCCTGGCCGTATTCCCAGAAGGCCTCACCGTGGTCGGAGGTGAGGATCACCACGGTGTTTTCCCAAAGATTCTTTTGTTTGAGAAAATCAACCAGTTGACCAAAGCTGGCATCGTTGAAGGCGACTTCGCCGAGATAGCGCTCGCGTACCCGATCGATATTCGAGGGTGTCCGCGCAGCGTCTGCGACGGCATCGGCCTTTCGGTGTTGCCCCGGATCAAACTCTGGAGGGGGCGCGTAGGGGGCATGTGGGTCGATTGCCAATGCAAGCAGAAAGAAAGGTTGTTGGACATCCTCAAACCAACGCATGGCTTCGGTGTTCACGACAGTGGAGGGCGTGACGAGTTCGTGGCCGCCCACAATCCCCGGATTCGATCGGGCATAGAGTGGGCTGAATTGCTCGACGGCCTGTTCGAATCCAAAAACGGGGCTGATATTCGGATTGGCGCTCACGATCGCTGTTGAGTAGCCGTGCTCGGCGAAGAGCTCCGCCAGGGTCCGTGCGGTTTCGGGGAGACGGTCCAAACGCGATTCGGTGGAATGGTGCCAGGGCAGCAAGCCGGTCATCAAGCTGGCCATTGAGGCGCGAGTCCACGAGGCATTCGCGTAAGCGTTTTCAAAGGTGACGCCATTTTGCGAAAGCCTTGCCCAATGGGGGGTATGGCTCGTGGCTTCATCTTCCAGTGAAAGGGCGTCACTTCGGAGGGTGTCGACGACGTAGATCAGAATGTTGGGGGGCGGTTTGGGCGGGCCACAGTAGACCAGGAAAAGCGAGGTCAGGGCAACCCAGAGCAGAAGTCGCCCCGATCGCCCTTGCTTTGCGCGGACGACGCCCCTTTTCACGACTTTGCGCTTTCCCGAGAGATTGCTGGAGAGCCGTTGCATGCTGTTCCAGATGTAGCACGCCCTGGATCCTTTTCGGGTCTCCGATTGAGGGGCGATCAATTGCTAGTCTCGTCACAATCAAAAGAAAACTTCTATTCCGGTTTTTTCACGGGAGATATAGGCGTATGTCAAAAGCCAATCGTGTGGGTCTTGTGGTTGGGGTGGGGCCCAGTCAGGGGTTGGGGGCGGCGCTCGCCCGGCGTTTTGCTCGGGAAGGCCTGCACGTTTTCTTGGCTGGGCGCACCGAGGCCCGGCTCTTCGAGATGGCAGAGGAAATCGGCCGCGCCGGGGGTGGCGCCACCGCGGTGCCGATCGACACGACGCAATCCGAGGACGTGGTCAAGCTTTTCGAGCGCGTCGACGCCGAAGGGGGCTCGCTCGATCTGGTGGCCTACAACGCGGGCAATGCGGCGGTCGGCTCCTTGGTCGAGATGGATGAGCAATTTTTCGAGGACGTCTGGCGAGTGGTTTGCTTGGGTGGATTTCTTGTCGGTCGTGAGGCTTCAAGGAGGATGGTCGCCCAAGGTTGCGGGAGCATCCTCTTTACGGGGGCCACAGCGTCTCTGCGTTCCCGACCGCCCTTCGCGGCCTTTGCCTCGGCCAAGGCTGGTCTTCGCGCTTTGGCGGCGGGTCTCGCCCGAGAAGTCGGACCTCAAGGTGTTCATGTGGGCCATGTGGTGGTCGATGGGATGATCGATGGGGATCAGCTCAACCAGCGCTTCCCGCAGCTCCGGGCTCAACAGGGAGAAAATGGAATGTTGAACATTGAAGCGATCGCGCAGACATTTTGGAATCTCCACGCTCAACCGCCTTCGGCTTGGAGTTTCGAAATCGATCTGCGGCCTCAGGGTGAGAACTGGTAGCGAGGGCCCGGTCTCCCGCTGGCTCCCTGTCTGTCGGGCCGGAACTCGATCTCTTCAGTAAAAAAGACCGAGACGAAAGGACACGATGTTTTCATTGAAAGTCAACCCGGGCAGATTCGACCGCGAGGCGATAAAGAGGTAGTCGAGGGCGAGTTCTGTGGGTCCGAAGAGGGGCACCGAAAGGCCTGTTCCGGCGAGGTGTCGCCGGTCGTAGCGTTTTTTCGCGATGCTGGGCGTGATGTTTTCGTAATCGCGATATTCCCAGTCGTAGCTCAGTAAGAAATTCAGGGGGCGCAACGGCGTATTGACGGAGAAGAACACTCCGGCCGTGACGGCCTGTGCGAAGTAGTCGAATTCAGGCCCCTCGGCGTCATTCCAAATCGGTCGCCAACCGATTTCAAAGGTGACTGGGCGGTTCGGATCGATCAGGCGTACGCCCATTTCCAGGGTGATGCGCTGTGCGCTGCGAATGGGAACCTGCTCGAAATTCTGGCCCTCGACCCGGGCACCGAGAGAGCCGACGATATAAGGAATAAACGAGTATTCCAGGGCGAAGTCCCCGCGATGGGTGGCCAGAAAGGCCTCCCCGCCCAACGTGTCGTACGTAAAGCGATAGGCCGCGGATCCAATCAGTGGGCCGGATCCGGCGGCGATCTCCACATGAGGTGAATTCGATTGGAGATCGAATGCGGAAAGGGTGGTGTAGAGGCTTTGGTAGAAGTCGTAGCCGACTGAAATCTGAAGGTCTGGTCGGCGCACCAAAAAGGCGTCAAGGCTGGCGTCGAAGAGGGTCGCCGTATCGCCAATCCCCGTTGTTAGATCAACGTCACTCAGAGTCAGGTTGTCGTCATACTCAAAACCGAATCCGCCCCAGAGCACGAGTCGGCGAGGCGGGGGTGGGCGGAGGGCGGCAAGCAGCTCTCGAGCCTCCTTGGCGGCGGCCTCGCTGCCGGGCGATTCGGCTGCTTTTTCGAGATAGTCCACGGCACTTCCCAGATCCCCTTGGTCAAGAGCGACGCCCGCCGACTCGTACCACGCGGCCCCGGCCACTTGGGGATCCATTTCCGCGGCTTCCGCGAAATAGCGGAGGGCCCTATCCGATTGGCCGTCCTCGGCGTCGAGGATGCCGAGTTGAAGTAGGACGTCTGGATCGTCGGGCCCTTGAAGCAGCGCTTCAAGCAGATGGTCGAGGGCCGCTTCCCGCTCGCCCAATCGCGCCAGCGTCAAGCCCAGTTCCGCTTGCGCGCCCGGTAAATCCGGCTCTAACTCGACGGCCCGCTGCAGGGCGGCCGCAGCCAAAACGTCTTGACCCTGCTGAACCGCCGTGATGCCGAGGGCGTAGTGGAGAAAGGCATCGGTCGGTTCACGGGCGACCGCCGCTTCAAGCAGCGGGAGGGCTTGCTCAAACAGGCCGGCATCCAGAGCGGCGAGTCCAGCCTGACTGGGATCCTCGGCTTTCCCGTAGACGCCCCCTGCGGCCAAGATTACGCCCAGCCAGCATACGGTGGCCCACTGGATGGCAGTCGACTTCCTCCGACCGATCGGCATTTCGGCCGGCCTCCCCGATCTCTGGGCTAGAACCGATACGCGAGACCCACGGCCATGGATGCATAATTCAACTGATTGACGACCTTGATTCGATTCGTACTGTTGGCGCCAGGAATCGTCGGCTGGTCGGTATTCAGCAGGTAAGTGCCCTCAAAAAAAACGACGATGTGGTCAGTGATGTAAGCATCGAGACCCCCACCGGCCCGCACGGCGAAGCCCGTGTAGTTGCTGCCAAAGGCAAGCACATTCTGAAGCGGGATGCTGTTGAAGTCGTAGTTGACGAGGCCGATGCCAGCGAGGAGGTACGGCTGGATTCGGGGAATGGGCAGAACGAACTTGCCATTCATGGTCAAAACATTGGGCCGAAAACTGGCGGCTTCGCCGCCACCGGCCTGATTGATCGAAAACCGATCCATCCACTCGTATTCGATTTCAAACGCCAACCAGCTTTCAAAGCGCTTACCCACTCTGAGGTTTAAGCCGCCTGAACCGCTGCTTGCAAAGGGGGCCGTATACAGGCCTTGAAATTGGCCCAGCGGGCTTGCGTCGATATCAGCGATTCCGTACGCCCCTGAAACCGCGATGTAATAGCCCGGGCGGGAAAAACGGTTCTCCGCCGCGGTGGCGCCGGCCACGAGAAGGCAGGCCGCGAGGACTAAAACGCGACAGCACATTCGAATCATGCTTGAAATCTCCTTGCTTCATCCGGGGCGGCTCATCGGGGCCCAAAGACCGACTCCGCCATCACCCGTGTAACACAGAAAGCTAGCAGACTGAGCTTGGCTCAATCGCAACTCGTGGGCGGTCGGATTCCTCTTTTGTTCCGTCTACGCTCTGCGTTGAGATCCGATACGCTCTTTCCCAAAGCCATCGTGAAGGGGTGTTTCGTGTGAAGCTAATGATTCAGATCCCGTGTTTCAACGAAGAAAGCTCTTTAGAGGCAACCCTCGCCGATCTTCCGAGCGGAATTGAGGGCATCGACCAGATCGAGGTTCTCGTGATCGATGATGGCAGTCAGGACGCGACCCTTGAAGTGGCTCGGCGCAACGGCGTCGATCATATCCTGCGGTTCGCCCAAAATCGAGGTTTGGGCCATGCCTTTGCGTCGGGGATGGACTACTGCCTTCGGCACGGGGCCGATATAATCGTCAATACCGATGGCGATAATCAGTATGCCGGGGCGGATGTGGCGCTGTTGGTCCAGCCACTCCTCGAGGGTCGCGCGGAACTCGTCATCGGGGATCGGGGAACGCAAAGCGTCGACGAATTTTCTCAGCGGAAAAAGTGGCTTCAGCGAGTTGGGAGCCGGGTGGTGAGTCGCCTCGCCGATTTGGAGGTGCCGGATGCGGCGAGCGGGTTTAAGGCCTACTCGAGAGAGGCGGCGTCGATGATCAGTATGTCAACGAGCTTCGACCATACCGTCGATCACTTGATTCAGGCGGGTCGCAAGAGGATTCCAACAACCAGTGTCCGGATTCGAACCAACGCCAAGCTCCGGGAGTCCCGACTTTTCGGCTCGGGCTACGAGTTCGTCGGAAAATCGGCGGAGGTTATGGTTCGCGTTTACAGCTCCTACGGAGCGTTGCGGATCTTTGCGTCCCTTGGGCTTCTCACTTTCGGCTTTGGCGTGCTGCTGGGCATTCGATTTCTCTACTACTTCCTGTTCAGCGAAACAGACCATCTGCACGTTCAATCACTCATCCTTGCGGCCATCTTGATGTTGGCCGGTTTTCAGATGGTTTTGACCGGGATCGTGGCGGACTTGATTAACTCCAGCCGTTCCGTTTTGGAAGACCTCTCTTATCGCTTTCGAAGAATGGAAACGACTCGCTCGGATTCATCGGACCCACCCGGCGAGTCATGAGAGAGGGCGTCGCGGGGTGCCTCGTTCTCCCGCCAAAGCCATGAGCTGACCGATGGGGTACCGCCGTGTCATGGCGGCGAGCACTTCCTGATCGGTCCGGGCGCGCAGACTCTCGGCCAGCTGTCGCCGGCGCTCGATCAACTCGGTTTGCGCCTGAACCCACTTGCGAGCCCTATGCTTGGCCCGCAGAAAAGTGGGCCCTCGCATGCCGGCATAGATCCAAAGCATGCATTCGGTCAGGCTTCGCCATCCCCAAAGCTTTCGGCGGGTTTCGGGCGTCAGGTATGCGCGCAACATCGCTTCGCGATTGCGTTCCAAGAGCGCCAGCTTTTCTGCATGCATGGAAAGAAAGTAGTCATGCCGGACCCGTGCTCGGGGAACACAGGCCAGCTCATATCCCATGAGGCGCAGCAACCATGAAAGGTTGACATCCTCGTGATAGAGAAAGCCTCCGCTATCCATGCCCCCGATTTGCTCCAGCAGGTGTCGCCGCACCATGAAGGCAGCTCCATGGATCCCGGCGACGGAAAAGGGCATATCCCCGACTGCGTCGAGGGGGCGACCGAGCGCGCGATTGAAGCCCAGACCTGTTTGGTGAATCCACTGTCCGGCGGCGTTGATGGCGCTTCCGTCGGCGACGGTAATCAAGGGGCTGGCTGCCGCAGCCTTGTGATGAGTATCAAGGTACTCGACGAGCGGGTCGAGCCAGCCGGACTCGATCACGGTATCCATGTTCAGAACGGCGACATAGCGGCCTCGGCAGCGCGGAAGGGCTAAATCGACACCAGCCGCGTACCCCACGTTTTCTGGGCTGGCCATCCAGTCGACGCCCGATTGGGTGGCGACCAGCCGTTCGATGACCGCGGGGCTGTCGTCCGCTGAGTCGTTATCGACAACCCAGATTTCTCGGTTGGCCTTCGACTGATCGTGAAAGAGGGAGACGAGGCAAGCCTCGAGGGCGTCACCCCCTTTGAAGTTCACGACGATGATCGAGACGTCAGGAGACGACTCGCGCGGGGAGGTCAAGGCGAACTTTTCCGGATCAGCGCAGCCAACTCGATCGATCGTCGATTGATCGAGGACAGGAGGATCCCGAGGGCAATGGAGAGGGCGGAGAGAATGAAAAGGGCTGCGGCGAGAATGGCCCTTGGGACGTGATGGACGAGACCGGTCCGCAAGAAGTCGTCAATCGGCGCAAAGCCACTCCACAGGGAAGCGCCGAGCAACATGAGGCAGAGGGCGCCGAAAAAAGCCATGGGACGGTAGTCCCGGAACAGGATCATGATGCCACGAAGAATTCGGTAGCCATCCCGCCACGTGTGGAGCTTGCTCATGCTGCCGGTTGGTCGCGCGCGATAGCCGATGGGGACTTCAGCTACCCGAAAACCGCTGACCTGAGCTTGGACTGAGAGTTCCGCTTCGACGTCGAAGCCGGTCGCGACGAGGGGTGTCATGTCGAGAAATCGCCGGGAGAGGACCCGGTAGCCTGAAAAGAGATCTCGCGTGCGGAGTCCGAAAAGGAACCGAGCGAGGGCGATGAAGAGTCGATTCCCGAAGCTGTGGCCGGGGGGCAGCGCGTCCACGCCAGCGCCCTCAAGGCGAGTCCCCACCACCATGTCGGCCTGGGTTTGCAGGGCGGTCGTCAAGAGCTGCTCAACGTCCTCCGCTGCATAGGTGTCGTCCCCATCGACCATAATGGTCCAATCGGCGTCTCGGGTTTCAGCGAAGCCGGTCAGTAGAGCGAATCCTTTGCCCAAGCGAGATTCTCCGACGACGCGGGCCCCGGCGCGCTGAGCCTCCACGGCGGTTTCGTCTTGAGAGGCATTGTCGACGACGACGAGGTCCGCGTCGGGCAACCGGCTCTTGAAGGCCGCAACGACCCGCGCAATCGATTCGGCCTCGTCGTGACAGGGCACGACCACCGCGATGCGAGGGGGGCTGGCCGCCGACTCGCTTCCGGCGACGGCGAGACGTCCCTCGTTCGCCTTCATGTCTGCCTCCTTGACTGCCCGCATGGTACCTCGCCGCGCTCCGACGTCAGTCGGGGCTGCTACGGGGACGCGCCCAGATCTCGTATTCGGCTGTTTGCTCCGTTGGCACAAGCGATGATTTGCTCAAGACCGCTCGTAAAGCGGGCCAGCTGGCCGCGGGTTCTCGCAGGCAAACCACGTCTAGGGGGTCCTCCCGAATCGCTCTCTCGAGGAGCGCCGGGCCCGAGGGGGGCCGGATCGCCCCCCCCACGAGATGAGTCAGAGCGCGCCTTCGGTCCAGTTCAGCTGTTCCGAGCCGTGAGGCGAGTCGGTCCAAGTAGAGCTCGCGCACCATCAGAGGTCGGGGCGCTCCCTCGATCAGCGGGATCCAGCGCGCGATCGGAAGCGGGGCGAGCACAAAGGAGTCCGGTTGGCTGAGGGCGCCAATTTGTTTCGCGAGCCGCCAGGCCTCCGGGGGAAGCTTTGGACCCGGCCGGTCGAGCCGAACGCCATTCTCCGCGGAGAGGGTGGGGGGACTGGGGAGAAACCACAGTGCCAGAGCTGAGACGAGCACAATTCCGGTTCGGGCGACCGCTCGACCTGGCGCCGTTTTTGTTGAACTCCAGGCCAATGGTTCGCAAAGGAAAGCCGCCCAGAAGAGTGGCAGCGGTAGAATCCAGAAAACCCGGAAGAACGTTTCGCTCCCTGTGAGATGATGGGCGACCCAGGGCGCCGTCCAGGGGTTGAAAAAGAGCGCTGCGAAGACCAGTGCAGAAACCGCGGCAAAGCGGCGTAGCAACGGGTTTGAGCTGGCTGTGAGGGCGAGGGTCGCAAAAAGCAGCCATTGGCCATAAAGGCCATGACCGAGGACCGCCTCTGCGGCGTGGGCCATCAGCTCGGCGCCACTCCAATTGGCCCCGCCTAAGGGTCGAATCGCTGATTCGACCGCTTGCAGCGTTGCGGTCCGGAGTGCGCCCCCCAACAGAAGCGGGTACGCGGAAGCGCTCAGTCCGACGAGCACCCACCGAATGGATTGAAGGGCGTGCCCGGTGTTGAGCGGGAGGGTCGCGACCAGGCCGATCCCCGCAACAATCGGGGCCAGCCAAAGGCCACTGGCCGAAAGGCCCACGCTGGCGATTTGCACAGCCGCCAGTTTTACCCACGTGCGGGCCGACGGGCGTTGCGCAAATTCAATCCCATACGCGGCCGAGAGCGGAAGGGCAACGAGGAGCAAAATGGATTTGCCCTGTTGAAGGCGAAGAACGCCAAAATCGCTGTAGCCCTTGGTGCCGTCTCCGAAACAGAGCAGCGCCAGAAGCGTCAAGCCGGTGACCCAAAGCCAGTGTTGGGGAACCAAACGCGTCGCCAATCGCGCCCAGGCCAATGGGACGCAGAGTGCGACCAGCGCGGGCGCGATGATGTGCGCCACCCAAAGGGGCGGAAAGCCGGTCACTCTTGAAACCCCGGCCTGAAACAATTCCCAAGTCATCAGCTGAAAGACTGGGAGAGAGGGGGGTACGTTTGCGTAGCCGTGCAGCGTGTCGCCCGAGAGCAGCGCTTGGGTGGGCTGCCCGACCGCCGAGACCACGAGATTGATGTAGTAGGCGTCGTCTGCATCAGGGCGGTGGGCGATCAACACCACCCCAGCGAACAACAGCGCGAAGCCGGACAGCCAGGCAATTTGAGCCGGCGGTTGAGCGGGTTTTGAAAATTGCTGAACGGTTTGGCTTGGGGCGAAGGCGGCCAGGGTGAGGGTCGCTGAGGCGATCGCCCACCAGACTTCAATCGAGCCGCTGAGCGCGCCGGCCACGCTCGCGGCGAACGCCCCCAACACAATGGTGACTCTGAAGACCGTGCCGAGGGCGATCGGACTCGGCGCTTCGAGACCGGGGCTGCGCGTCCATGAAGGCGGGGTTCCCCAGATGGCCAGCGCCAGAGCGACCGCCATCGCGGTGATCGAGCAGAGGATGAGCAGGTCGAGAGGGCCTTCCAACCAGACCACGAGGTGGGTCAGAAGCGTCCAGGTCGCGAAGGCCAGAACGAGAGCATCGAGCCCTCTTGCACCCCAGGGCTTTTGGGGCTCCTCCGCGTCCGTCATCAGCGGTCCTCCCTCAACGAGCCGCCCTTCAGAAAAGGGTTCTCCGCATTCTCGCGCGCTTCTCGCGTCCGCGCGATGATCTGGTTGCATGAACCCCGATGCGGTCCATAAATTGGGCCGCTGAGTTAAGGAGTTGTGATGTCCCATGAAGTTCTGCGGGTCGAGGCTGAAGGACCGGTGGTTCGGCTGACCCTCAATCGCCCTGATTCGATGAACGCGCTTTCCGCCAATCTCCGCGATGCCCTCGGCAAAGCCTTCCGGGCCTTGCAAGAGGACGATTCGGTGAGAGCGGTTGTTCTGACGGGGTCGGGCCGCGCTTTCTGTGCGGGGTACGACCTGAAGGAACTGGCTGCGGGCGCCACCGGAGAAACCGCTGATACGGCTCAAAGCGACATGGCCGACGCCATGACTGCCTTTGATCGGCCGATCATCGGGGCCATCAATGGTCACGCCATCACAGGCGGCTTTGAACTGGCCCTGGCGTGTGACCTCTTGATCGCAGGCGAGTCGGCGCGTTTTGCCGATACCCATGCCCGTGTGGGGATCCTGCCCGGTTGGGGGCTCAGCCAAAAGTTGCCGCGTCTGATCGGCATCGCCCGAGCCAAAGAACTGGCTTTCACCGGAAACTTTTTGGAGGCCCATCAGGCCTTGGATTGGGGTCTCGTCAATCGGGTAGTGGCCGGGAGCGACTTGCTGCCCGCCACTCACCAGCTTGCGCGGGATATGGCCTCTTGTGTGCCGGAGGTTTTAAGGGGCTACAAGAGGCTCATCGATGAAGGGATGGCCCTTCCCATGGGGGCGGCACTGGACCTCGAGCGGGAGCGCGCCATGGCTTCTGCTGCGGCCGCGACAGCCGGCCAGGTCGAAAGCAGACGGGCGGAGGTGGTCGCCCGGGGGCGTCGCGAGAACGAGCCCTCCTAAATCCCCCATAAGACGGAGGGGGGGTGATGGGCGATTCGCCCTTTTTCGCAAATGGGGTACCGTCCGACCGGTCGGTCGGGTAAGCTCGGCCGGGTCAGAGTCGCGGAGCGACCGCCCACCGCAGGGTTGGATTCCGCCGATGGTCCAGGAGCCTTTCCATGAGCCGAGTGAGTCCCGAAGCCCCTTCGGCGGGCGTAGCGTCAAGCCGAGACAAGATTCTCGATACCGCCGAGGCTCTCTTTGCGCGGAGCGGCTTCCAGGGGGTCGGGCTTCGAGAAGTGGCTCTGCGTTCGGGGATGTCCAAATCGGCGCTGTTTCACTACTTCCCCGGCAAGGCGGATCTTTATTCCGCCGTGCTGGATCGCATCCTCGGGGCCGTGCTCGAAGGGATGGGTTCTCTCCCGGAGAGAGGTTCGGCTGTGGCCCGACTGAAGGGGCTGGTCGAAACCATTGTCGATTCGCTCGCCGCTTCACCGACCCGCGGCCCGCTGCTGCTGCGGTCCATCGTCGAAGGGGAGGTGCTCGACGATTACGAGACCCCAGAGGCGGATGAAAAATTGGCCCAGTTGTTCGGTGCGGCCTCGCGCATCCTGACGGAAGGAGCCGCCAGTGGTGAACTGCGGTCCGTTCCGGTGCCTCACGCCCTGCAAGGGCTGGTTGGGCTCTTGGTCTTCCACTTCGCGTCCGGGCATTTCGGAGAAGACCTGCTCGGAGGTCCAATTTACTCCTCGTCCGAAATCAGGCGATTTAAAGAGTTTGTTGTTCCCTTCACTCTGAATGGACTGACGACTCAAACGCTTCAAGACTGACCCCCGCACGGCGATCCAGTCGCCGCATCACTAAGGAGCTCCATCCATGTCAGCTGAAATGCCCTTCAAGTTTATGTCCGACACCCGCCGCCAGATCGGTGACTTCGAGATGATCGATCTGATTGACGAAGACCGCATTGATTCCATGCGTGAGACGCTCCATGTCGACGCACCGTCTCACATCCAATGGAACCACTGGGAATACGGGAGTGAAGTCGAGGAGCTCCGTAATCTCTATGAGAAGGGGAAGAGCAATCAGTGGAACTCAAGCACGGACCTTGATTGGGATATGCCCGTCAGCAAGGACGAATGGTTTGGCAACATGGAGATGTCGCTGATGGCCAACTTGCTCAAGATGATGGGTAAGTCCGAGGCCGAACAGAAAGCCGCCATGTTTGATGAGGTCGCCTACGTGTGTTCCCAGCTTCTCCACGGCGAACAAGCGGCGCTCCAGCTGTGCGGACAGTTGACGGCTCTATGCCCGACCACAGACGAAAAACTCTACGCCGCCAATCAAGTCGCCGATGAGGCGCGGCACGTCGAAATCTTTTCTCGATTCGTTGGAGAAAAGATGGGAACGATCTATCCCATCACTCCGGTCCTCAAAGTACTGCTCGATGAGTTGCTGACCGTCGAGGGTTACCAGATGAAGACTTTGGGCATGCAGACCCTCTTCGAGGGGATGGCGGTCGGCATCATGGACGGTCTTCGCTCAAATGCGAAGCACCCGCTCTTTATCGACATGGTGCGTCGGGCCGAGCAGGATGAATCGCGCCACGCCGCCTTTGGGGTGCTCACGATGCGACGTGTTGTGCGGGAGGCCAGCCCAGAAGAAATGGCTCACATGGAAGACTGGGCCTTCGGCGTGCTGGAGGCGCTCAACGCATCTCAGAACATCGACATGCTCCGGCTGTTTGGCCCCAAATACGGATTCGATGCCGATCAGGTCTCGCAGATGATTCTCGCCATGCCGGAGTGGAAGGATTTCAACAGCGAGATTTACATGCACACGGTCGTGCCGAACTTGCTGCGACTGGGTCTCATTACCGACCGGACCCGGGATCGCTGGATGGAGCGTGGCATGCTGGTCGAGGGAAAAGTGGCGGGTCGTGCCACACCGGTTTCGGCCTAAGTTCCGTTTGAGTGCCCGTCCCGTGGACGGGGCGGGCACTTGACAGGCTTCGCGTTATCGCAATTCCGCGTTGAATAGGTCCATGCTGCGCCGCCACGCATCCTCGGCGGACGGCCCATCAAAGCTGGCTCTTTGATCGCAGTTGAATCCGTGGTCCGCATCGTCGTAGACAACGACTTCATGCCGGGTTCCCGCTCCTCGAAGTGCTTGGCGAATCGTCTCCACTTGATCGGCCGGAATCATGGAGTCCTGACCACCGAAGTAGCAGTGGATCTTGCCTTCGATTTTGGACGTTCGGGAAACCGTAGAGGGCGCTCCGCCCGGGCCTTGGGGCGCGGCAATTCCGCCGCCGTAGTAGGCGGCAGCCGCTCGGATTCCCGTGGCGCAGGCGGTCAGGTAGGTCATGTGCCCGCCAATGCAGAAGCCGATGGCCCCCACGCCTTGACCGCCCACATTCGGTTGAGATTGAAGGAAATCAAGGGCGGCCTGGGCATCGGATGTCATTTCATCGGCGACGAGTTGGCCAAGGTATCCCATGCCTTCTTGCATGCCTTCGTCAGTGTATTCGAGTTCGACGCCTGGCGCGGTCCGGTGAAAATAATCTGGGGCGAGGGCGACAAAGCCTTCGCGAGCAATTCGCTCGGTGACATCTCGAATGTGGGCGTTGATGCCGAAAATTTCCATGAAGACCAAGACGCCGGGCCGAGTTTCGGAGTCTGTAGGGCGGGCCAGGTAGCCCCCCATTTTTCCGCCGTGGGACAGGGGGATTTGAACGTGTTCGGTTTCGAGATTCATCGGGTTACTCCGGTTTGTGGGCATTCCGCCGAAAAGTTTCGGGCGGGCTTATTGGGTCAGCGTGAGGCCGGCATCAGATATCGAAAGCTGGTCAGAATGGCATCGTCGACGACTTGAATAGTTTTGGGCGAGAGCTTTTGGGGCGATGCGACAATGAGTCCGCGGGTGCAAATTGTGTCGACGCTCGTTTGGTGATCACGGGCCAGTCCAACGACAACTTTCTCGTAGTTGTAGTCTGGTGCACCGGATGGATCGCCGGCGTCCTGAAGATCAGCCTTCACGATGGGCACGAGCGAATAGTCGTTGGTGTTTCGCAGGACAACCTCGAGGGGCGTGGCAACAGCCATCGGGCGCTGCACAATCATCATCGCGATGGGGGCATCCTGGACCGGTGCAGCGGGCCCCATGGCGAGCAGCGCTTCGATCAGTCCAAGTGATTCGGGTCGAATCGTCGAGAGGCTTGGCTTCAAAGCCGTCATCTGCGACCACGTGACCGCAGCACCGGTTCCCGCTTCCCCGAGCGCAATCGCTCGGCCGGGACCGGCTTGGGCCAGCGCATCCAACGAACGGATGTTGTCTTCTCTGCGGGTAATCAGAAACGCACATTCCTTTCCAACATCTGCGAGCTGGGTGTACCGGTCCTTGAATTCCGGATGCTGTGCGAGAAATCGCTGCAAGGCGTCCGCCTGTGTGAGGGCGACATTGACAGGGTTCGCCGGGTCGTTGAGGGCCTCGAGGTTGGCCATCGAACCCGCGGTGGCTTTCACTTCAGTCGGCAGGCCATCGTCGTGGGAAAGAACAACGCGGAGGGCCCGGCCGACGGCCTGGTAAAAGCCACCCCGTCCACCCGAGGCGATGACGATTTCCTCGGGATCCGATGCCCAAGTTCCGCTCGGGCTCAACGCCCAGAAGATCGCGAGGGCCAAGCCAAGAAATTTCAGCGTTTTCGACACGTGTGAGGATCCTTGTTGACGCCCTGAGTGGGCCTTTCTGTTCCGACGGCCCGGATCTCCATCCGAGTGACGGCATGATATCGTTTTGAGCGCGGAGTGCGGAGGAGGCGAACCATGAAGACCAGAGGAGCTCACCACGTCTCGCTGCCGGTTCGAGACCTCTCTCGGTCGCGCGTTTTCTATGAGGACCTCTTGGGCCTGACGCAAATCGAGCGCCCTGACTTTGGGATTGCCGGAGCTTGGTATCAAGCCGGCACGGTTCAGCTTCACCTCATCGAGGTGCCCGGGAGCCGAGATGCGGAAGAACCCGCTCCATCCGCCTCACCCCTCTCTCATCACTTGGCCTTCGAGGTCGAGGAGGCGGCCACCGTCAAGCGAGAATTGGAGGCGGCCGGCCTCGATGTGATGGCGATCGGTCCGGCGGCCAAGCAACTCTTCGTTCCCGACCCTGACGGCAACACAATCGAGTTCATCGAAACATGAAGCGCTGTTTAGGCGGCCAGCGATGAAGGCGGCGGAAGACGCCCCCGGCTTGACCGGGTTCGGCCGCAAAGCAGTTGCTTGGGTGGCTTTTCCAGTGGTTTTGACCGCCGCAGTGGGGGTGGCGATTGCCTTGATTCACCACGGGGTCGACCCGCGGTTGGCGGTTTTGGCCACACAGCTGCCGGCTTTTCTCGTGGTGATCACGCTGGAGCGTCTCGCGCCTCATTTTCGCGAGTGGAACCGAAACCAGGGAGACCTTGGCGTTGACTTGGGGCATATCGTTACGGTCACCCTCGTCAGCGGTTTGGCGGACCCGCTACTTCGCATCACCGGGATCAGCCTCGCGGCGTGGGTTTTCGGAGAGGGGGGGCTCGGGATTTGGCCCGTTGATTGGCCCCTGGCGCTTCAATTGCTTTTGGCCCTCGTGATCGGAGAGTTTGGACAGTACTGGGTCCATCGCTTCCAACACGAATGGGATGGCCTGTGGCGTTTCCACGCCCTCCATCACAGCGCCCCGCGGCTCTACTGGCTCAATGCCGCCCGTTTCCACCCGGTCGATATCCTGATGGTCAATTTTGTCGCCACCGTGCCCTTGGCGGCGCTGGGGGCCAGCATTGAGGTGCTCTCCCTCTGGCTTTTGGTCGCAGCGGTCCACGGGGTTTTTCAGCACGCCAATATGCCCATCCGGATCGGTCCTCTGAATTGGATCTTCAGCATGGCGGAACTCCATCGCTGGCATCACTCCAAGACGATTCGGGAGGCCAACAGCAATTACGGCCAGAACCTGATCATCTGGGATGTCGTCTTCGGAACTCGCTATTTGCCGGCGGACCGGGAGCCGCCAAAAGAGATCGGCTTGGCNGANCTGCCGGGCTATCCCATGGGCTGGGTGGCCCAGCAGCTCTCGCCGTTCCGCTGGTCGGCGATTCGTAGGGCCTCTGAGGAACCTAAAGCGAGGGAATAGGGCCCTGGTATCCCCGCGGGTCATGCCTATTATAAAAAAGTTCATGGGGCTGTAAGATTGCACTTCGCTGTAGGCAAAGTACGCTCTCGCCATGGACACCCCCCCGGTTCAACCCGCTTCGGAAATGGGTCGGCGAGAGCGCCGCAAGAGGGCGATGCGCAACCGTCTCCTTGAGGTGGCGCGGGAGCGGTTTGCTGCCCAAGGCGTCGAAGCGACCCGGGTGCAAGAGATCTGCGAGCGGGTCGACATCGCGGAAAAGACCTTCTTCAACTACTTCCCGTCGAAAAGACACCTGATGAGAGAACTCGCCAATGAAGGCGTCGGCGAGCTCATCCAGGATATCGAGACCGTTCGGAAGCAGACGACGTCCACTGCCGAGCGGATTCGTCTGTTCTTCGATCAGGTCGTCGAAAATATGGAACAAGCGGGTCCGATGCAGCGCGAAGTTTTGACGGAAATGGTCCACGTCGCCCACGAGGGGGGTGCCGAACACGATCAGGCTCGGCGGCTCCACGAAGGATTCAGTCGGTTGATTGCAGACGGTCTCGAAGAGGGCGATCTGACCGAAGCTCATCCGCCCGAGACGTTGACCGACATGTTGATGGGCGCCTTCTACGTCCTGATGTTCAACTGGGCGAACCTTGACCGCTACCCGCTGCGCGACAACGCGCAGGCGGCTGCCCGGTTTCTCGCGGATTCGCTGACGCGGTGAGGCCCACAGACTAAATGGCCGAGCCAGGGAGGACTTCAAATGGTTGAAGATGAGAGCGCACCGGGCATTCCGAACGGTTGGTACGCCGTGGCATGGTCCCACGAGCTGGGACCCGCAGAGGTGAAGCGGCTCCACTATTTCTCTGAAGAGCTCGTCCTGTTCCGCACCCGGACGGGTCGCGCCCGAGTGCTTTCCGCCTATTGTCCGCATCTGGGCGCGCATTTGGCCGAGGGGGGTCGGGTTGCCGGCGAGACCATTCGCTGTCCGTTTCACGCCTGGCAGTACGATGGAGAAACCGGGGCCTGTGTTGCCATTCCCTATTGCGAACGGATTCCCCCGAAGGCGCGGGTGCGAAAATGGGAGACGGTTGAGCGAAACGGCATGATTTTCGTGTGGCATCACGACCGGCAAGCGGACCCCGATTGGGAGGTCCCGGAGATCAGCCAATTCAGTGATCCGGCGTGGTCGGAGCCTCGAATTTTCGAAATTGAGGTGCCCGTGCATGTGCAAGACATGGCGGAGAACAATCTCGACCCGGTGCATTTTCAGGTGGTCCACTCGTCCGTCGACGTCCCCGAAACCGAGCTGATTTTCGCCCCGGATGGCCGCTTCTTTTCGGCCGTGAGCCACACCGAGCAAGAGACGCCCTGGGGCACCTTCAAGATGGAGCTCTTGCGGGACACTTGGTGTATTGGGATGTCGAGCGTCGAAAGTCGCGGAATTCCCGAGACCGGCCTCTATATGTTTTCCTCGACGGCCCCGATCGATCGCTACCACGCCATCTCACGATGGGCCCTCACCGCCACCAAGAACATGGTCGATACGGCGGGAGAGGAGTGGTTCGATGCCCTCACCAAGGGGCTGCGCGATGACATGCGGATCTGGACCCACAAAGTCCATCGCAGTGAGCCCATGCTCTGCGAGGCGGATAAAATGCTTGGAGACTTCAGACGCTGGACCAAGCAATTCTACAGTCAAGACGCTTGACCCCATCTCTCAAGTGTTGGAGGACCTACTGATGGATCGATACCTCGTTATTTCTTCCGATTGCCATGCCGGATTGCCGCCTGAGCAGTATCGCGAATACGTGGATCCACAATTTCGGGATGCGTTCGATGTTGCGTTGCCGATCCAAATTGAGGCGACCCAGGAGGCCGCCAAAAAATTCTTGGTGGACGACATCAACGCGGAGTGGAGAAACGGGCAGGAAGAGGGTCTCACGGGAGCGTGGGACAGTGATGCGCGCCTCAAGGTGCTCGACCGCGATGGGATTGCCGGCGAGGTGATCTATCCCGACGGCATCACCGAGATGAATATGCCGCCCTTTGGCGCCGGGATCTCGCTCCCGGTTGAGGAGGTTGTTCCGGAGCTGCAATGGGCCGGGGCGCGGGCTCACAACCGATGGTTGGCTGAGCTCTGCCAGATGGCCCCGGAGCGCCGAGCCGGGATGGCGATTATCCCGCTGCTTTGGGATGTGGACCAAGGTGTCCAAGAGCTTCGTTGGGCCAAGCAGAATGGGCTGAAGGGCTGCATGCTGCCGGTCTTGTGGGGCAAGTTGGAAGGCTATGACCACCCGAAGTTCGACCCTTTCTGGGCCGAATGTCAGGCTCTCGGCATGGTGGCCAGCTTTCACTCGGGCCCTGCACCCATGAACGATTACCACGCAGATAATCCCGGCATGATCGGATTTTACATCAGCGAGGTGTGCTGGTTCCTCGCGCGCCCGTTGACCGCGATGATCTGGGGCGGGGTCTTCGAGCGTTTTCCGGATTTGCGCGTCATGTTCACCGAGGGGACGGCCGTTTGGGTGCCGGAGTACCTCCGCCTACTGGATTTTCGGTATGCGGATACCCCCTACAGCGCCAAGTTGGGGGACTACACCAGCCACATGTCGATGAAGCCCAGCGAGTATTTTGCCCGGAACATTATGATCGGTGCTTCCTGCATGCCCCGACGCGAAGCGGAAATGCGATATGAGATTGGCGTGGGCAACTTGGCCTGGGGAAGCGACTACCCTCACCCCGAGGGAACATGGCCCCAGACTGAGGGCCATCTCCTGGAAACCTTCATGGACTTGCCCGAAGAAGAGCTGACCCCGATGCTCGGAGGCAACCTGGTTCAGCTTTTCGGGTTTGATGAGGAGAAGTTGGCCCCGCTGGTGGCCCAGATCGGTCCGGAAAAAGCAGCTTTTCGATCTTCGGCTTGACCCTGGTGGCGGACCTGGTCTAAATCCCCGCCGGGGCAACGGCGAGGTTTTCAGACCTCGGGACCCAGATTCTCCAGATCCGGGGGCTAGGTGCGCGGACCGCATCCATCCGCTGCACCTCGTGCGTCGGTTTCCATCCGGTGAGGATGTACTCTCTCGCCGCACTCCCAACCCTCGGAATCCGTTGGAGCCTTCCGACGCGAATTCCAGGCAAGTCCCGAGAAACAAGAATGATTTTGAACCGCATAGTTTATCGAATTGGTCTCGCCATCCTGATTTCGGTCGCCGGAGTCTCGGGCGCATGGGCGGCAGACGATGCCCGGGGCCAGCAGCTCTACAACCTCTGCGCGCAATGCCACGGCACCAACGGTGGCGGCAACGAGGTGTACCTCGCGCCCGCAATCGCGGGCATGGATCAGTGGTACATCGAGTCCCAGCTTAAGATGTTCCGCAGCGGCGCGCGCGGGACCCATCCGGAAGATGTGGGCGGGATGCGGATGCACCCGATGTCGCGTTGGCTCAAGAAGGACGAAGATATCACGGCCGTCGCGAGCTACGTGTCGAGCATGCCAGGCGCTCGACCCACCCCCACCGTGGCCGGGGGCAATCTCGATGCGGGCAAGACCTACTACCAGACCTGTGCGGCCTGCCATGGTCCTGAAGGCCAGGGCGATGAGGCCAAGAATGCTCCGGCCCTCGCCCATGCCAGCGATTGGTACTTGGTGAGTGCTCTGGAGAAGTACAAAGCGGGCATCCGGGGCGGGAATCCCGCCAATTCGAATGCAGTGTTGATGAGAGGAATGTCAAACATCCTGCCCAACCAGCAAGCCATCGTCGACGTGGTGACCTACATCGACACCTTAAACAACTAAGCTGACCAGAATAAGGCGGGTTTGTTCTCAGGGGCTGCGACGATTTATCCGGCAGTCCCTCGTTCCCCGTCGGACAGCGCTTACAAAGGACGGAAAAGATGGCGAAGGCATACGACCCTGAGGACCTCGCACAGCGGATCTTCTACATCAGCATGGCGGCTGTCGGTGCTTTCATCGCGGCCGTATTTCTCTTCATCCTCTGACCCGAGGATAGAGCCCAGAAACGCGATCAACCAGAAAGATTCTCAATGTTAGAGTGGTATCTCCCGCAGGCGTCAACGTATGCCTCCGAAATCGATAATCTCGTCAATTTAATCGGAGCCTTCGTGGCCTTTTGGTTCGTGCTGAGTTTTGGCACTTTCATTTGGCTGATTTTTCGGTTTCGAGCCCGCCCAGGCACTGAGGCTGAGTACATCACCGGAGAATTGAAACACCAGAAGCGTTGGATCACGATCCCGCACTTGCTCGTGCTTGTCTGCGATGTCTTCATCATCGTGGGCGCGGTGAGCGTCTGGTACAACATCAAGCAGTATCTGCCCCCCGCTGAGCAGACGGTGCGCGTGGTCGGTCAACAGTGGACTTGGACGTTCCAGCATCCCGGGGCGGACGGTCAGCTCGACACGGCCGACGACATTGCGACGGTGAATGAACTGCATGTTCAGAAGGGCGTGACCTACCACTACCAATTGCAAAGCGTCGACGTCCTCCATGACTTCAGCGTGCCGGTTTTTAGGCTCAAGCAGGATGCCATTCCGGGCCGAACGATTACCGGCTGGTTCGAGCCGACCCTAGAGGGGGAATACGACGTTCAATGCGCCGAGATCTGTGGCATCGGCCATGGTCTGATGGGCGCACGAATTTTCATTGAGAACGAGGCGCAACATGCTGCCTGGGTCGCCGGCGAGTCGCCGGTTCGGCTCGCGGCCGTCACGACGCCCACTCGAGCAATTCAGGAGTAGGTATGGCTGAGTCGATTCCCCACGAGGTGGACCCCGGGCACGGCGATCATCATCACGAAGACCAAGGTTTCGTGAGTAAGTATCTGCTGTCCACGGATCACAAGATCATCGCCATGCAGTACATGTTCACCGGAATGTTGATGGCCGTGATTGGCGGCTTCATGTCCTACGTGTTCCGCATGCAGTTGGCTTTTCCTGGAGAAAGTGTCCCGCTTTGGGGCATCGTCACCCCGGCCAACTACAATGCGCTGATTACGAATCACGGCACGATCATGATTTTCTGGGTCGCGATGCCGGTGTTAATCGCGGCCTTCGGCAACTACCTCATTCCGCTGATGGTCGGGGCGGATGACATGGTTTTCCCGAAGCTGAACCGTCTCAGCTATCAAATCTTTTTGATCAGTGCCTTGGTGCTGCTGTCCTCTTACTTGGTTGAGGGCGGGGGCTTCGGTGGCGCCTGGACTTCCTACCCGCCGCTCTCCGCGAAGTCGCAGTACAACCTCACGCCAGCGGGGGCCAGTCTGTGGCTTCTCGCGGTCGCGCTTGAGTTCGTGGCCTTTCTTCTCGGTGGGATCAACTTTATTACGACGGCGATGAATAGCCGCGCCCCAGGCATGAAGCTTTACGACATCCCGATGGTCATCTGGATGATTGTAATTGCGAGCATCCTCTTCATGGTTTCAGTCGGTCCGTTGATCGCCGGTGCCATCATGCTTTTCTTTGACCAAACCCTAGGCACGGCGTTTTTTGATCCCAATCGCGGCGGAGACCCGATTCTCTGGCAGCATCTCTTCTGGTTCTTCGGTCATCCCGAGGTTTACGTGGTGTTGTTGCCAGCAGTGGGCATCACGGCCGAAATCATCACCGTGTTCGCTCGGAAAAAGCTCTTCGCCTACAAGACGGTCCTGCATACCGCCGTGGGTACCGGCGTTTTGAGCTTTACGGTCTGGGCTCACCACCAGTTCATTGCAGGGATCGACCCCCGCATGGCTCATATCTTCACTCTGACCACCCTGCTGATTTCGATCCCGATCGCTGAGATGATGTTCGTCTACATCGCCACCCTGTACGGGGGTTCGATCCGGCTGACCACTCCAATGCTGTGGGCCCTGGCCTTCATCGGTGAATTCTTGATCGGTGGCGTCACGGGGATCTTTCTCGGAGCCAGTGGGGCGGACGTCTATTTCCACGACACCTACTTCGTGCTGGCTCACTTCCACTACACCTTCTACCCGATTGCGATCATCGGCACATTCGCCGGCGTTTCCTACTGGTTTCCGAAGATGTTTGGACGAATGATGAATGATACCCTGGGCAAGATTCACTTCTGGGGCTCGATCGTTTCCTTCAACTTCATTTTTATCCCGCTTTTCGTGCTCGGGACGGCCGGCCAGCATCGGCGCATTTTCGACTTCCAGAACTTTCCGGCGCTCGCCACGCCTGAGCTTCAGCAGCTTCGGATTCTGGCAACCATGTCGCTGGTGGTGATGCTTGGGTTCCAGTTCGTCTGGCTCTACAACTTCATCAACAGTATGTTCCGCGGCCCCAAGGCAGGGAAGAACCCCTGGAAGGCCAATACGCTCGAGTGGTCGGCGGATTCGCCGCCTCCGCATGGAAACTGGCCGGAGCTCCCGACGGTGTATCGGCCGCCCTACGAGTACAGCCATCCCGATCGGGAAGAAGATTACTGGCCCCAACATTTGCCCAACTGAGCCAACTCCGGGGGCTCGCTTGAGTCTCCGGCCTAGGACCAGCTGGCTTCCACTCCAGACCATGGAAATCGAATGAGACCGATCGCAACGACCCGTAGCGCTTCAGGCATGCCCACCGGATTGCTCGCCGTATGGTGGGTCGTGGCATCAGAAATCGTCATTTTTGGCGGATTGCTGGCGTCGTATCTGATGTATCGCCTCTCCCACGACTCTTGGTCCGAGCAGGCGGCCAATACGAATACCGCGATCGGGGCTACCAATACCTTCGTGCTGCTGACCTCAAGTTTTCTGGCCGTGTCGGCTCATGCGGCGGCGGAAAAGGGCGACGGCAAGAAGGCAGCTCGGTATCTCTGGTATACGATTGGTGGCGCGATGACCTTCGTCGCCATCAAGAGCTTCGAATGGTACACCGAGATCACTCACGGCTTTACGATCACGTCGAACACCTTTTGGTCGTTCTACTACACAGCCGCCGGGATTCACGCGCTTCACGTGATCGCCGGAGCCTTCATCATGGCCATCGTTGCCCGAGAAGCCGCCAAGGGCCTTGAGCTCCATCGGGTCGAATTGATCGGAATCTACTGGCACTTTGTCGACATCGTGTGGATCTTTCTTTTCCCCCTTCTCTATATCGCCAAGTGATTCAAGGCACCGATCCCCGCGCGATCACGCGCGACGAGGGAGAAATATATGTCTGAGCAAGAACACGAGCACGAACACAACTACGGCAAGGTCTATCTGATCCTGTTGGTTCTGCTGGTCGTCAGCATCCTGGGCCCTATGCTCGAAATTCAGGTGATCACGCTGATCACCGCTTTTGGAATTGCCGGCGTGAAAGCCTTGTTGGTGGCTCGTAAGTTCATGCACATCAATGAGGCCCCGAAATTCATTTCCTACGTCATGACGACGTGCCTCGTTTTCATGATGCTTTTCTTTGCCGGCGTTTCACCCGACGTGATGGAATCCAGCGGTGATAACTGGAAAAAGAATCTCAAAATGTGGCTATACAGCCCTCCCCCGGCTCACCACGTGTCCCATGCTCCTGAAGGACATGGCTCAGGCGGACACTGATCCTCGGTGGCGACTGTGAGCGCCCGACGAAGCTCCCATCTCGAGCCGGCTCGCCCGACGTCACGGGGCATGATTTCCAACGGTCTATTCGGCATGCTGGTCTTCGTTCTGACCGAGGCCATGCTGTTCGCCGGTTTCATCAGTGCCTTCACCATCGTGAAAGCCTCCGCGCCGGTTTGGCCCCCGCCCGACCAGCCTCGTTTGCCCGTCGAGGCGACGGCTTTCAACACCGTCATGCTGATGATCAGTGGAGCTTTGATTCTTGTGGCCCATCGCGCTTTTCGGCGAGGCGATCGCGAGGCGATGCGGCGTCCCCTCTGGGCTGCGCTGGGTTTCGGTACTTTCTTTATCATCTTTCAGGGCTTTGAGTGGATGCAGCTGATCACCCAAGGCCTCACGATGACTTCGAGCACGCTGGGTGGCTTCTTCTACGTGATCGTTGGAATCCATGCGATGCATGCGATCGGGGCTCTGGTCTTGCTTGGCTATGCCTGCTTGAGGTTGGAGCGCGGCTTCTTGTCCCCCAGCCTATTTGGTGCCGCGGAGGCCCTGTGGCTCTTTGTTGTGGGCGTGTGGCCCTTTGTGTATGGCGTGGTGTACCTCTGATGGGCGTCGCCTCTCATGACTCATGGGACCGTTTTTACCTGAGGACTTTGATCCTCGGCGCAGCATTCACACTGCTCGCGCTGATGGTTTTGCCCGAACCGGTAGGGGCGTGCACGGTCTGCATGAGTGGACAGGAAGAGGAAAGTCGGAAGGCTTTCATCGGAACCACCGCTTTCATGACGTTCTTTCCCTTGCTGATGCTCGGTGTTGTCGTGGGGCTTTTTATTCGGCGCACCTTGGCTCAGGAAGAGGAAGAGGAAGCCGCCCGTTCACACTCTACGGTGTCGGCGGACGCGCGCAAGCGCTAGTCCGAGGATCGGGTCTCCCTACTCCCCGTCGATCAGACGGCCGACCATCACGAGAAGCCAAGAGAGGCCTCCCAGGATCGCGCCGCCCAGCAGCCGTCTTGGCAGACTGATACTTTCAGGTATCAACGCGCCGGCGAGGATTGTGCCGCCGGCGATGCAGAAGACGAGGGCTGCAGTGGCCGCCGGATGGTCCTTCGACTCCGCGATCCAGGCACGCGGCCCGGCGGGTCGTTTCGTTTCGACCTCCTCCTCTCCGGGCCCCTCTTGCATCGCTGTATCTTACGGTAAGGGGGCGCCTGTCGCCGGCGATGCAGCCGCGTTCCAGCGTGATCCCAGACCCGAACGCGCGCCTGGGGAGGCCGGCTAAAGCCAGCCCTGGCGCAGGCCGTAAATCACCGTGAATGATGCGGCGGACCAGACCAGTGCGAGCACGAAGGCCAGTCCTCCTGGACGTCCCTTGAGGCGCCACTCCCACCGAATGGCCTTGGCGGTCAGCCAGAGGACGAGGAGAGCCGCGAGCATCGCTTGGACGTTCAGGTGATAAACCGCATACAGAAGAATTGGCGTGAGAAATGCGGCCAAGGCGGCCATCACGACAATCAGGACCGGCCAGAGGGAAGAGTCTTCGAGGTAGGGGAGAATCCAAAGCTCTGCTCGATTTTCGTTTTCTTCGGAGTTGTTCTCTGCATCGTCTACGGGGGTGAGAGGCATGATGGATCTTTCCTTCACTCAGCGAGTAAGCCGATCTCTCGGAGTCTCTCCTCAAGAAATCGGGCGGCGGTCGTGGGGGGGAATTGCGGTTTTTCGTCCGGGGGCACGAAAGCGGGCAAAACACTCAGGTCACATTCGGGTCGCGGGTGCGCGAAAAAGGGCAGTGCATAACGGGAACGATTTGCCGATTCGCCCCGTGCAACGACCCGGTGTGTGGTTGCGGGCAATTTTCCGTTGGTGACCCGGGCCAGCATGTCTCCGACATCGGCGACCAGAGTTCCGGGTTTGCTCTCGGCCGCTGTCCAAACTCCGTCACGGAGGCAGATCTCGAGCCCGTCGTCCGAAGCCGCGCAAAGCAGGGTGATGAGATTGATGTCTTCATGCGGCGCCGCCCGCATGGCAAGAGGGTGGGCTGTTTTCGGCACCGGGGGGTAATGAACGGCTCGGAGGATGCTGTTTCCTTCCACGATCATGGTGGAGAGAGTGGCACGCGGGAGCCCAAAGGCGAGGGCAATTTCTTCCAAAAGAACGACCGCGACATCTTCCAGAGCCCGGTAGAGGTGAAGGGCCACGGTTTTGAGGCCCGCCGGCTGTGTCGGCCACACATTGGCCGGATAGGGGGGCTGCGCAGAAGCCACCGTACGGGTCTCTTGGCCGACATGAAAAAATTCTTTTAGATCGGGCGTGATCGACTCGCGGGCAGTTTCGACTCCGATGGGCGTGAATCCCCGCTGCCCGCCCGGGACGCCGCCGGCTCGAGCTTTTTCCCCCGCCGGCTGATCAAAAAAAATTTCAAAGAGCGAGTGTGCCTTTCGAACGAGGTCGCTTGGGATTCCGTGTCCCGCGAGAACTACGAAACCGGTTTCGGTCAGACCTTTCCGAAGGTGGCTCCGGAATTGTTCTTGGCGTGCGACCTCAGGGTGGCGTGCCTCGGCGAGGTCGATCTCAACGAGATGAGGCATGAAGAAAAGTCCTCTGAAGGGGCGCCCGTCAGGCGGAGAGGGGCTCGAATTCGGTGGGGGTTCGCATATAGGTCTGCGCGAGAATTTCCATCAGGGATTCATCGTGAATAGGGTCCGTAGATTCGGGAAACGCGATTCCCTTCTTTGTAAGATCGCCCGCAAAGCGCGAGAAAACTTCCTCGATCGTCAGATCATTCTTGTGATCGACGTAGCGATCGAGCGCGTGACGATCAGGGAAAACCCGGGCTTTCCAAGAGAGGCTGATGCGAAGATCGGGCCACCGCATTTCCGCGAGCGTGCGACCGTCGTCGACGATCCTCCAGGCACCCTCTCCTCGGTGTTCAAGGTGACTTTCCAGCGTGAGCTCCGTCAACATGCCCTTTCGCCGCGAGCCGACGGGTCTCACGCGGTGAAACATTCTCTCGTTGTCAGCTTCAAGGGCTGTGTTGTAAATGTTGCCCTCGTGGACATTGGGGGGCGCAGACGGACCCTTTGCCCAATAAGTGAATCCACCATCCGAGCCCTTATAGAACCAAGCCACCGCGGTGGCAATCGAAATGCGCTCTGCCTCGAAAAGTCTGGAATGCCCCATGACGCTCAGCAGAGGCGTTGGGTACTGGGTTCGGTTGACGCCCCGGAACTCGGGGACATCGGTATGTCCATTTCCCTGGGAGAAAGGCAGCTGCCATGTGATATTGGCGTAGACCGAGAAGGGCTGAACGATTTCGGCGTCGAAGAGCTCGGCGGCACCTTTTTGAAAGCCTTGATGGTGCAGAATCGGATCGATTCCCTCGATCAGAGCTTCTTCATAGGCCCAGTCACCCCTGAAGTTCGGGGCGATTAGCATCGGAGCTGAGTCGGAGCCCGCCAGAGCCCGGTACTGCGCTGCGTTGCTGAAGTAACGCTGGACTGGGTAGTAGGGACCGTTTCTTTCGATCAGGTCTCGAACCCGGGACGGGTTCTCAATGACGTTTTTGAATTTGATCGGTGGACGAAAGAGGTCGCTCATGATTGACGCATCCCTTTTGCCGACATGTGCCTATTTGCGCGATCAGGACGTGGAGAGAATACCCTTGATGAAGCCGTTGGGGGGGAAGTGCGGTTTCCGTCCCAATCAGTGCATTGAGCGCAGCCCAAAAAGCCGCCGTCGAAATCCCGGATGCGCGAGGGGCAAAATTGAGGCCATGAGCAAAATCGTCATGGCCCACCAGAAGCCAGGCGAACCGGGGTCGAGCAGGTAAGCCCCCAAAAACGCGTAGCACCCTGCCCGAAATAAAGCCGCGGGAACGAGGCTGAGAAGAAAGACCCAAAACTTCATTCGGGTCACTCCGGCAGCTAAGTAAATCGGGGTCAAGACGCCCATCGGATGAGCCGTCATGACGAATACGAGAAAAGGTCCAGCGGTCTGGGCACGCCGTTCGAAATCGGGATAGCGCTGCTCGACCCGGGGCAGAATCCAGTCACGTCCCATGAAGCGCGCCATAGAGAAAAGCAAAAGGGCATTCAGGCTGATCCCAATCCCGCCGACCAATGCCCCGAGAGGCGCCCCAAAAAGTAAGCCCGCCGAGGTCAGCACTAAAACCGAGGGGATCGCCAGGAGCTGCCGGACCAAGACCAGGGCGATGAAGCCGAGGGGAGCCCAAACGCCGGCGCGAGCCACCGTTGACTGAATCGACTCGGTGGACCACTCGATGTCGAGGTGCTGGCGAATTAGCTGGGCACAAAGGGCTAGCGCGACCAACACAATCGCGGCCAGAATGATTCGCCTACGGGGTGAGTTGGTCTGACTCGCTCCGGGATTGGGCGGCGACAAGCGGGTCTCCTGAAGCGGGGAATCACCCCTGGCTCTTTCAAAAAGGACGGGCCCCAAGGGTCGACGGTTTCGCCGCTCACAGCAAGCCGCGTTTGACGGCCAAAAGGCGCAGTCCTGGGGGAGGCGGCGTGATGAACGCCACCTCCCCAAGCCCGGCGATCAGTTCAGCTGGCCTCGATCTGAGGCGAGGGTGCCCGTCACGCCTCCGCTGGCCGACAGCTGCTCGGAGAGTTCGTCCGCTCGCGCCCGCCGTCTTTCGCGAAGCGCTTCCGTGTCGCAGAGGCGGTCAAGGACTTCTTGGCCCCAAGCGATATGGCGGCGTGTCTTCCGAACGGCCGTCTCGAGAATCTCGATTGTGGGGGCATCAGAAATTTGATCCGTTTCCCGCATGGTGGTTTCATAAATTTCGACCAGATGCGGTTTCAGCACGTCGAAGACGCCCACCAATTTTTCAATGGTGAGGTCGGGGGTCTCCGGACCTGCCACCGCTTGGACAAAGCCGGCGAAGCCCTCATTCGAAGCCTCAGAGGCTTCAACCGCTTTGCGACCGCAGCGAAGCTCCGGCAGTCGCTTGCCGAATTCATCCGCAGCCTGGGCCCCTTCCCAGATGACTTTACCAAGGCCGGTTTTCACCGGGACCTCAGGGATGGTGGCCACCCAGCCTCCCATGATCATCATCATCCATTCTTCCGCATAGCGGAAATTCCTCACCCGCCGCGCCACGGATGCAACGTCGTATCGGCCGTGGAGCTGACGCAGGTCCGCTGGAATGTCGAAGGCCGAGTAAGGGGAAAAGGTCGTTCGTTCGTCGGGGCTCATGCCCGGATACATGCGCTCGCTCATGACCGGGCTCCTTCACCGTTTCGCTTGGCATGGAATCGCTCTCGGAGAATCTGCGCCGCTTGGGTCAGGGTCTCCTTAGACGGCCCCTCCGCGGAAACCGAGGCCAAGTCTTGCAGCTCTTCCTCCGAGAAGCCCGCTTCCTTGCGGTCCTCCCACGCGATCGGGATCGCTGCATCTTCACGATCTGAGCGCGATCCACCGAAGCTGAATTGCTTGTCCACTTCGCGTCTGAAATCCTGAGTTTTTTGAAGGTGTTCGGGGTCGCCCTTGGTAAATTCTTTGACCCATTCGCTGCCAAAGCGGACGTGAGTAATCTCGTCAGCCAATACGTAGTCGACCGCTTGCTGCATGACCTCGTCACCGGTTTTTTCTGCGTAACGAATCATGTCGCGGAAGACATCGCAGGCCAAGCCTTCGAGTCCTCGATTGACGCCGGCAACTCGCATCGCCGGATCGTCGCTGCAGGCCGCTTCAAAAAGAAAGGTGCTCTCTGGAAACATGCCGACATGGCCGCCGAGGTGTTCCAGAAGCTTTTCGAAAATCTGAACGTGGCGGCCTTCGTCCCAGCACTGCCGGGCCATGTTCATCTTGAATTCCCAGGGCGCATCGGGGAAGTCCCAAAGGGAGCGGGCCGCGCCCTCAAGGGCCTGGAGTTCTCCGACAAAGATGCCATGCATTCGCAGAATCAGTCGCATGGTGGCCGCAGCGGAATCCGGATCGAGGGGCTCATTGAGGACGACCAGAGTAAATGCAGGGCCGTAAGCCTCAAAAAGTTCTTGGGCGGCGGTGCCGCGTACGGACTCCTCAATCATCGGTGAGAATTGCTCAAACGCTGCAACGATGGCGTCGACATCGTCGGGCATTGAGGCGAGTACTGTCGCCATCGCGTTGTCTTGACGGATAAAGCGGCTGTCGCGAGCCAGTTCGTTGGGTTCGATGAATCTTTTCATTTGGATTCTCCGGCTGGGGTTTTCAAATCAGGTTGCGGAATTGTTCCGCGATGAGCGACGAGGTAAGCGAGACAACTTCGAACGGTTTCCTCCGCGATTTGCTGATCGCTCATTCGTGGAGTGCCCACGTCTCGAAAGCGCGCTGTGTAGAGATGGGTCAGCGTGGCGGCCGTTTGCATCATGGCGAAAGAAACCGCTTGTTCGGGCTGTTCGTGCAAGATCTCTTCTCGGCGCTCAAGGATCAAGCGTCCGAGGCCATCGAGCACGTGGCGAATCAATCGATGGGAACGCTCGCGCATCGCCTCATCGGTTAAGCCCCGCTGATAGACCGCCAAATCAAGCGCCTGCCTTTCTTCAAACACATTAATGAGAAAAGGCACAATGGTGTCCAAAATGGATCGAAGTCCAGCCCCCTCCCAGCGCTCGGGCGCCAAGGCGTCATCGGCGGTCGCGAAGGCCTCTTCGCAGAGGCGCTCATGGAGTGCGTGGAGCAGACCTTCCTTGTCTTTGAACCGGCGATAGAACGCGGCCACCGAGGTGTCGGCCCGCGAAGCGATTTCGGTGATGTGGACATCCTCGAAACGCTTCTCCGCCAGCAAAGCTTCGGCCGCGTCGAGCAGCCGCTCGAGGGTCTCCTGGGTCCGCGCCTGTCGGGGCGGGCGGATCCACTGCAGTGTGGGGGCGGGGGGCGGCGTCATGCTTTGATCCCTAATATCCCTAAATCGGAATCGGATTCCGGTTTCGAATATGCAGTCGCGCAGCCGATTTGTCAAGCCGCTTGGCGGGCCCACTGGGTGAGGTGAGGCGGGCCGCCAGTCCCCAGGGGGAAATATGTGCTTCAGGTGGTTTGCGGACCGTGCTTCTCTCAGGGCGCGGCGGCGGGGTAGACGGTCCGGCCCCGGGCAATCGTCTCGATGACCTCAATCTCGTCGAGGGTGTTGGGGTCAACGGCCCGCGGATCTTGGGAAAGGACCACGAGGTCGGCCCGCTTGCCCGGGGTGATCGAGCCTTTCCGATCCTCTTCAAAATACTGATACGCGCTCCCCAGGGTGACCGCGTGCACGGCGTCTTCGACTGAAATGCGTTGGTCGGGACCCAGCACGTGTCCACTCCGTGTCTCCCGCTCTACGGCAATCTGGATCAATCGAAGCATGTCCGGGGGCACCACCGGCGCATCGTTGTGGATCGAGAAGGGGATATTTCGATCTCGCGTAGAGCGGAGGGGGCTGATCCGAGAGGCGCGTTCATCGCCGAAACTCACCCGATGCCAATCCCCCCAGAAGTAGGGATGGGCGGCAAAATAGGAAGGCACAATCCCCAGGCGCTTCATCTCATCGAGCTGGTCTTCGCGAGTCAGCTGGGCGTGAATGGCGACGGATCGGTGATCGCGCTCGCCGTCGGGTGTTGCTTGATCAATGCCTTCAATCATTAAATCGATGGCGGCGTCGCCGTTCGCGTGGGCGAGAAAGGGAATTTCTGCCTGAATCAGTTTTTTTGAAAAGTCGAGGTAGTGCTGAGGGTCGACGATCGGATAGGCGACGTAGTCCGCCGAGGCGCCGGGCGGACCCTCGGTATAGGGCTCAGTCAGCCAGGCGGTCCGACCTTGGGGCGATCCGTCGAGTACAAACTTCACACCGCCGACGCGAAATCCGTTTTCATAGGAAGGGCTGAAGCCCATCTCTGCGAGATCCTCGAGGTGGACGATTTCCAAGCTATGGGGATACGCAACCAGATCGATCGGTAGAGGCTGAAAGGCGGCTAGTTGACGCACACCTTCTGTGAATTGCAGTGCACTGGCTCCATCTTGCACTGTCGTGATGCCATTGGCGGCGTGATAGTTGAGTGCAGCCAATAGATCTGGCGCGAATCGCTCGGCCGCCCCGGCCTCGAAGGCGGGGCGGAGAATCATCATCGCGGCCGCCTCCTCCATCACGCCATTCGGGTCCTTGCTGTCAGTCTGCCGGCGGATCACGCCACCCGGCGGGTTAGGCGTTTCGGCATTGATGCCACTGGCTTCGAGCGCGGCGGAGTTGAAAGTGCCCAGGTGAAAAGAGACATGGACGAGAGCAATTTTGTGCTCGGTTGAAACACGATCGAGATCCTCACGAGTGGGGTGCCGATTCTCGGCGAGAAGCGAGTCGTCGTATCCGTAGCCGATGACCCATTCGCCCGGAGGGATCTGTTTCTCTTCGATATGCGCCTTGAGGAGGTCAACGATGTCATCGATGTTTTGGGCCGGGCCAACCGGCGGCGAGGACACATTCACGTTGGGCAGAAATTGCATGACGAGGGCGGCATGACCGTGGGCGTCGATAAAGCCCGGCAGCAGGGATTGGTCTCCGAGTTCGACCACTCGAGTTTCCGGGCCGATCCAGGCTTCTCCAAAAGGCCGGTTTCCCACCGCTGCGATTTCGTCTCCCACCACGACCACGGCCTGTGCGCCTTCGGTCGTCGGGTCGACCGTCATGATCCGGTCGCCGAAAAAGACGACGTCGGCGTTGGTCCGGGGCATCGATGAAAGGCCCTCCGGCGAACCGCTGCAGGCGAGCCAGCCGACGCCAAGACAGAACAGACAAAAAAGACGGACGGCGTTCCAGGTCATTGCGTCGCACTCCTTGGGTTCGGTTTTCCCGCCGGGGCAGAAGTCAGCATTCTTCCCCCCGAGCCTCGGCTATTCTCGAGGGGCGCGCCACGGCCGCCGTTGGACGGGCTTCTAGGCGAATCGTGTCCCGCTTTGGCTCGTCATCCAAGGAGTTCGATTGAAATGTCAGAGACCCCCCTTCACACCGATCACCTGAATCGATCTTCGGATTCCCGAACCGATTATTCTTTCGAAGAGCTGCTGGACGATGGTCAGTACGCCGAGCCGTTGATCGCGAATGGCGTGCGCTGCCATGGAGGATTCGATGAAGATGGCCGGTATCGATCCCCACGGACGCGTCATCGGCTTCCGGCCATCGCGACCTGGCAGGCGGCCCTTCAAGAATCTGGGGGCGAGTTGCTTGAAATCTCAAAAGCTTTGATCCCGCCCCAATACCCGAATGTCGATCAGGCCATCTTGCTCTGCCGCCACGGAGTCCGCGATCCCGTCGTGCGTGCGCTCACGGTCATCTCTGTGGTGGAAGGTTTCGGCGCAGTGATTCGCGACGTCAAGCTCCCGGACTTCGACCGGAGTTTGGTTGAGCCCATCGAAGGCACGGCGCTGGCCCATCTCGGCCAAGGCCTATTTGAGGCCCACGCCCGGGATGAGGCGGGCTGGGGTGAGCAGGGTGGCCACAAGCAGATGTGGGAAGCCGCCCGAGACTTGGCCTTTGAGAATCCGAAGATTCCTCAGGACGTTTTGATGCGGATCATGGGAGGGGGCGGTCGAAGGGCTCGGAAGCGTGAACGCCTCTTTCCGCAAATCGACGAAACCCTTGAGTCGATGATCATGATGCTTTCAAACGTGCTTCTGGTGGAAATCTTTGCCGAACAGGTGTTTTCCTGGGGGCATGCGGTTTTGTCGAATCCGGAAATCTCCGCGGAGCCCGATCGGGCATCGGCCATGGTGAGTTATATCCAGAGCGACGAAAATCCCCACGTCGAGTACCTCCGCGTTGCTTTGTCTGAGCTCGCGGGTCGCACCATCCGCACCGTCGATGACAAAACGCTTCCTGGGCGAGAAGTCGTCTTTGGCATGCTCCACGCGCTGCTTTCGCAAATGACCCGCACAAGGCCAGAAGAGCAGAAAGATCAGGCGCAGGAGAGCCTCCATGCCGCTCTGCAGGGCCTTGAGAATCGTCAGTCCATCGAGGAGGAATTTCGCTCACTGGAAACCGTTTGGGCGCCTCCGGCTACAACGGGTTTTGAGCCATTGAGCGCTGAACTTTGAAATGGCCCACTCTGGCGTGGCGAACTTGGCGGGTCGCCCGCACTGGAGTTTTTATCTGGGGGCTCTATAAATGGCCCTCAGCGTGGCAAGCGTGGGGCGAAGGTGATTCGACCCATCGCGATCGAGTCCACGAGCGCGCAGCCCAAGCCGTTCTTGATTGTGCGCTCGAGATGCGTGGCGTCATCATTAAGACCTGCCAAGCCATTGCCACGCGCTCGGATGTTTTCCCAAAACCCTTCGTTGAGGTATTGAAGCAGTGCCACGACTCAGTACCCGCCTGTGATTTTACTGTGGTTCGCCAGGTCGTCGAAGAAGAGCTGGGAAAGCCTCTCGACACCCTGTTTGCCGAATTTGATCGCGAGCCTCTGGCGTCGGCTTCGCTGGCCCAAGTCCATCGGGCCCGGCTTTTGGACGGACGTGAGGTGGCGGTGAAGGTGCAGTACCCAGGCCTTGAAGACCTGGTTGGACTCGACCTGACGAATGTCCAACTGGCCTGCCGAATCTACGAGTATTTCGACCCGCAGCCCATCGCGTTGCTGCCGTTGTTGAAAGAAATTACGGATCATCTCGAGATGGAGCTCGATTTCACTCGTGAAGCAGACAACGCTGATCGCGTTCGCGAAATTTTTGGAGAGGGTGAGGGCGTCGTTGTTCCCAAGATCTACCGCGAGTGGTCCAGTCGTCGCGTCTTGACGATGGAGCTCGTGGAGGGGATCAAAATCACCGATGCCACGGCGCTTGAAGCAGCGGGCCTCGACCTAGAATTGGTGGTTCAGGACCTGATGCAAATTTTTGTCCGCATGATTTTTGCGGCGGGATTTTTTCAGGCAGACCCGCACCCGGGAAATCTGATGGTGCAACCGAACCGCGATACCGTTGTCTTGGATTACGGTCTCTGCAAGCAACTTCCTGACGGTTTCGGGATGGGGCTTTTTGAGCTGCTGTTCTCGATGATGACCGTGAATGAATCTGCCATGGTGCGAGCGTTCACCGAGTTGGGCTTTCAGACTGCAGACGGGGACACCGATGTTCTTTTGATGATTGCCCGCCGAATGATTGGTCGGAGCGACACGGGTCGGTTTGAGGGGGAGTTCACTGAGGAGATGACGGACGAACTTTTCGAAGCCATTCGGGAAAACCCCCTGGTCGATGTCCCAACCGATTTCGTTCTCGTCGGTCGAGTTTTCACGTTTCTTTCGGGTATTGCCCACACCCTTGGCCACCGTGCGAATGTATTGGCCGCCATGGGGGCCGGCGCGTGAGCCCGCGGCGCCTCCGCGTTCACCGTGGTCTGATCTCGCCAAGTGGACTGCCTGCGTGAGGCCTCGACGGTGTCCCTGGACGGGTCCTCACTTGGACTATCAGGCCTATCACGACTTTGAATGGGGCCGACCGGTAAAGGATGACCGGCGGCTGTTCGAGAAAATTTGCCTCGAGGGTTTTCAATCCGGCTTGAGTTGGCTCACGATATTGAGGAAACGAGAGGCTTTTCGAAAAGCCTTCCGCGATTTTGATTTCGAGCAGGTCGCGCGTTTTAATCGTCGCAGTGTGGAGCGCCTGTTGGGCGATGCAGGCATCGTTCGACACCGAGGTAAAATCGAAGCGACCATTGCGAATGCTCGCCGAGCCTGTGATCTGGTCGATGAAGAGGGTTCTTTGGCGTCATGGCTTTGGCGATTTGAGCCGGATCCTTCTACGCGACCGAAGCGCTTCGATCGCGGCACGCTACGCCGACTGACTGAAACGGTGGAATCCCAGGCGATGAGTCGAGAATTGCGCGGGCGTGGCTGGAGTTTTGTTGGCCCGACAACCCTTTATGCGTTCATGCAATCGATGGGAATCGTCAACGACCATCTCGACTCTTGCGATTTTCGCCGGGCTGTAGAGTCGGACCGAAAAAACTTCCGGCGACCGGGATAGTCGATTCGGGGCCTTTCTTCGAGAGGCCAGGCCACATATTGTGTCGCACAATTTCCGGGAGGCAGTCTTTTGCCATTGAGTCGTCCCCCGTGAGGAGAATTTAATGAAAGAATTTAAAGACCGCGTTGCGGTGATCACCGGGTCAGCCAGTGGGATCGGGCGTGGGATCGCCCAGATTGCTGCTGGGGAAGGCATGCGGCTGGTTTTGGCCGATGTGGATGATGAGGGTGTTGGATCCCTCGCGGAAGCGTTGCGGGGTGCCGGAGCCGAGGTGCACACGGTTCATACGGATGTCCGCGAAGCGGAGGCAGTCGATGCACTCGCTCGCCAAGCACTTGAGGCTTTTGGCGCCGTTCACCTTGTCTGCAACAACGCGGGCGTACTGGTGGGGGGAAATGCATGGGAGAGGACCGACGATGACTGGCGATGGGTGATCGACGTCAATCTATTCGGAGTCGTCAACGGCTTGAGATCCTTTGTCCCGATTCTTCTGAACGAAGGCGCTCCGGCGCATATCGTCAATACAGCCTCGCTTGGTGGTTTGATGGTTGGCCCCTACCTCTCGCCCTATATCGTTTCAAAACATGCCGTCGTGGCTCTATCAGAATCAGTTTTTCATGAATTGGCGGGGCAGGGCGCCGACATCGGCGTTTCGGTCTTGTGCCCAGGACCGATCGCGACAGGAATTACCCGGTCCGAGCGGATTCGACCGCCGGATCGCTCTGCAACCCGGGGCCTTTCCTCCCCTGCGGAACGAACCTTTTCCGACATGCTGAATGCCGGCGTAGAAGCCGGGATGGCGCCAGAAGAGGTCGGTCGCATCGTCTTTCGATCAATCCGAGCGGGCGAGTTCTGGATCCATACTCATCCTCTTCCGGCGGATGCCATTCGAGACCGGGCGGAAAGAGTTATTGAGGCCCAAAACCCGGTCTATGCGACCGAATTCAGTTCGGATATTTTGGATCGAGATTGACGCACGGCTTACTCCTCTAAGCCGCTCTATGCATATTTAGCCGGCTTCTCCTAGACTGCTGCGCCTCTCCTTTCCCCCTCTCCTTCCGCGAGCCTACCCTTGGTGAAGTCCCACGCCGAAGAAAGCCTGGGCGCTAACCCAGGTGACGCTGCCCTGAACCCCGCTGATTCTGTTGCGATGGGGGTCCCTTCTGCGCAGGCGCCGAAGGGTTCGTCTCCGGTCGCCCGCCCGGGTCTGTTCAATGCGATTCGGCACCGGGCCTTTCGGCTGCTCTTCATCTCATTTTTGATCAACCAAACCGGCTTTTGGATTTCCCACATTTCACTCCAGGGCCTCACAGTTGAGCTGACTCATAACGATACTCGGCAGAGCGGCTTTCTCTTTTTTGCACTCTTCGTTCCCGCCTTCGCCTTTGCACCGATTGCTGGAGTCGTTGCCGATCGCCTTGACCGCAAGCGTATTGTTCTTTCATGTTATCTCTCGGTTGCAATCCTCACGACGGTTCTCGCGTGGTTGACGAACGCTGGAGACATTTCGCCCTCGATGCTTCTGGTCATCGCTTTCGGGATGGGGACGGCCTTTGCTTTCTCAGGGCCGGCCAGCATGGCGATCGCGGCGAATTCCGTTCCTCGGGATGATTTGTCGAGCGCCGTGTCGCTTCAGTCGGCGGCCAACAACTTGACCCGAGTGGTGGGTCCGCTGTTGGCCGCCCCGATGGTGGCCACCTCTCGATTCGAGATTTCCTTCACCCTCTATGCTGCGGCGGCAACCGTGGCGGCCATATTGACGGCCATGATGAAGATCGAACGCTACGCGCCGGATGCCGAAGAGGGGGGCCTCTTTGCGCGCATTCTCGGTGGCTTTGAACATGCCAAAAAGAAAAAGCCGGCTCTTCCGGCCCTGCTCACCGTGGCGACGCTCTCATTTTTCGGCGTTTCACACGTGGTTCTTTTACCGGCCTTTGCCCAAGATGTGCTGGGTGACCCATCCATGTTTGCTTGGATCGTGGCCGTGACCGGTGTCGGCGCCATGGCGGGTGCCCTTTCCGTGGGTCGCTCGTCCCGTGCGCCAACGCTGCGGGGCGCAGCCTTGGGGGTGGCGGCTTTTGGGCTTTCACTGGGACTCTTTGCGGCAACGCGTTCAATCGTTTTGGCCCTGGTCTCCCAACTCGTCCTTGGATATTTCTACTTTGCAGTTATGACCGGGCTTCAGACACTGATCCAAGAGGTGGTCGACGAAACCAAGAGAGGTCGAGTGATGAGCCTCTTTCAAGTTTGCTGGGCAGGCTTGATCCCGTTCGGCAGCCTTTTGCTCGGCTATTTGGCCGCGCCGCTGGGTGCGCCCACCACCTTGATGGCGGCAGCGGGCATTTGCGTCATTTATGGGTGGGCGATGGCTTGGCTGGCGCCGCGCTGGGACCGGTCGCACGGCTAGCGTCGTGTGGTGAAGGGTTGGCTGGGTCTTTCAGGCGCGCGCCTTTTGCAGCCTTGGAATTCGCGTTTAGAGGGCATCATAGAAAGCACGGAGCATGGCGAAGCCCCCGGGTCCGCCGGTGAGGCCCATCTGCATCTTGTTCAACGTGTAGCCAAATCCGACGTGGGCGTCGGGGTCCGCCATCCCGATGGAACCCCCGGCCCCTGGATGCCCGAAGGCTCTACGGCTAGGACTCAGAGGCATCACGGGTGAGCGCAACATAAAACCGAGGCCGAAGCGAAGGGGCATTTGACCCAAGATGGCGTCAGGTCCATGGCTCTGCTCTTCGATGGCTTGCTCGATGGTTTCAGACTGGAGAATCCGTACGCCATCGATCTCACCCCCTCGCGCCAGCGCTCCATAAATTCGTGCCAGCGCGCGCGCAGTGCCGTGGCCATTCGCAGCGGGAATTTCGGCGGCGCGCCAGGCGCGGGTGTTGACGTCCCCGCTTCGCTGCCGTGGGTTGCTGAAGGCGGCCCCTTCCATGGTCGTTGGGTCGGACATGTTGCGCATAAAAGCCTTTAAGGCTTCTGGGATTTCGGGAGAGCCTGATGACTTCGATTCGGATTGGGTTGAACCCGAAGATGCAACCAACTGACCATGCAGGTCCGATGTCCTGGAATCAAGTTCAGGGCCGAAACCGATGTAAAAATCTGCCTCCAGCGGCCGCGCGATGTTCTCCTGAAAAAATGTGCCGACTGACTGCCCCGATAGACGTCGGATGACCTCTCCAACGAGGTGCCCGAAGGTCAACGCGTGGTAGCCCTGATCCGTGCCGGGTTCCCACCAAGGCGCGGTGTTGGCCAGCGCTTGGGTCATCACGGGCCAATCGTAGAGGGCGCCATGCGGAAGAGTCTCACGAATCGCGGGTAGCCCCGCGCGATGGCTCAACAACCAGCGAACGGGAAGATTTTCTTTGCCGTGTGCAGCGAATTCGGGCCAATACTGAGCCACCGGCGCATCGAAGTCCAAGAGTCCGCGCTCCGCCAAAAGGTGAGCGCATAGGGCCGTCATGCCCTTTGTGGTGGAATACACGTTGACCATCGTGTCGCGCTGCCAGGGGCGCGTCTGCTCGAGGTCGAGATAGCCCCCCCATAGGTCGACGACGGTTTCGCCGTCGAGGCTGAAGCAGACGGCCGCTCCACAATCGCGACCCGTTTGCAGGTTTCGGGTGAAGACCTCTCGCACGGAGGCGAAGCGCTCATCGCAATGGCCATGGACAGGGGGCTGGGACGTCATGGGGGACTCCATCGGTGGCTGGGGGAGGGCGCCGGGTGGTGGGGAATGAATGCGAGGAGCCTACTCCTCCCCCGGCGGCCTTCAATGGAGTCTGAGTCGTCGGCGACATAGGACCCCCTCCGGGTAACTTGTCTTAAATCGGGCCGGGAGGTACCTTTCAACGCGCTTCGAGCTCGTGGAAAGCATCATATTTCCTTTGCGTGTACCGATACCTGGCCCGCGGCATCTAAAATTTGGCCGGCTCGCCGGTTTCGGTTGGTTTGAATTCGCCCATTCAATCGCGAGCGGGCGCGGACGGGCATCCGCAGACGGATGAGGAGAATCACAATGAGTTCGGGATCCCCCACGGGAAGTGATCAAAGGAAAGCGGTGGCCGCGAGCGATCGCTCGCTCGCGTCCTTGCCGGCGGATTGGGTGTTGCCGGGTGGTGGGTCGGCTGAAGCAGCCGCCGAGGCCCCTGCGGAATCCGTCATCGAACTGACCGAATCGGCTCAGGAAGAGGTGCGCCGTTTGCTGGCCGCCGAGGGCATGCCAGGTCTCCGTCTCGGCATTAAGGGCGGTGGATGTTCGGGGCTTTCTTACCTGCTCGAATTCACCGAACAGCGAGAGGGTGACACCGTCGTCGATTTTGAGGGCCTGAAAGTCTTCTTGGATCGCAAGTCGACCATCTATTTGCGCGGGGTGACTTTGGATCATCAGAGTGGACTCGATGGCCGCGGTTTTGTTTTTCATAACCCCCAGGCCAGCAATACCTGCGGTTGCGGCGAGAGTTTTTCGCTCTAGAGACGGCCGGAGCCGACGATGACGTTGAGAGCCTCCGCGCCAGAAAGGGCGGCCTTGGCCGAGCGGGCGCGGGTGGTTCGAGCCCACGGCTTGCTTGCGAAACTCGGACCTCCTGCATCGGGGCTGGGCGACCTTGGGTTTCTCTTGGCCAGGGGCCCCGACGTCCTCACCTTCCTGCATTCGCAAGTCACCAATGATGTCGAGGGGTTGAAGCCGGGCCAGGGCAACCGGTCGGCCCGAGTGACCCGCCAAGGGCAACTGGCGGAACTCTTCTCCCTGCATCGGCTGGCGGATGAGGAGGACGGACCGGTTGTGCTGTTGATGCTTGAGCGCGAGCGCGTGCAGTCTCTAATGGCTGAATTAGACGCAGTGCTCTTTGCCGACCGGGTGGAGTTGCTCGATCTCTCCGAGGATTTCGACGCGTGGGCCATTCAAGGACCCGTTGCCGATCAAGTTCTCGATGAGTGGTTGGAGGCTGAAGCCGGCTCTTTCGCAGCAGCGCCGCCGGAGGCCGTCACGATGTCCTCATCGGGAAGCCTGCCTTCGCAGACGCTGCTCATTCGGCACAGTCTGACGGGCGACGCGGGTTGGCTGGTTCTGCTTTCGCGGCCCACAGCGGACCATACGAGCGATTGGCTCGAGGGGCTTCGATCGGTGAGTCGAGGATTGGGCTTGATTGAAGTGACCGAACCCTTTCTTTCCCCCACTTTGGAGACCCTTCGCATCGAGGCGGGTTTGGTCCGGATTGGACCCGATACCTCAGGCCGTAAGCGCATCCTTCCGGAGACCGGCCTTGAGCAGCAGACGGTGAGTTACACCAAGGGCTGCTACGTGGGGCAGGAAGTCATCGCGCGGGTTCGGACTTATGGAAAACTGCCCTTCGCTCTGCGGGGGCTCGTCCTCGGGCGTCCGGTAGATGGTCCTTTCGATTCCGAATGGGTCGAGCTTCTCGCTTCCATCCCCGATCCGGGCCGACCGGTTTGCATTGAGGACGGCAGCGCGATTGGTCAGTTCGCCTCTCGGACTCTGTCCCCGGTGGCGAACGCCGTGGTCGTCTATGCCTACCTCGATAAAAAGCATCGAACTCCAGGTTCGAAGCTTTTACTAAAATTGGAAGGTCAGGTTGTTGAGGCCGAAGTTGTTTTACTGCCGTTTTACGACGTGCCTGGGGCGACAGAGCGAGTGACCTTTTTGTATGACAAAGCGGTCCGAGCCTTTGCCCAAGGCCAGGAGGCGAAAGCCCTGGCAGGGCTGGAGGAAGCCCTTCGAATCGACCCCACTTTTTCCGACGGCTACGAAGCGATTGGCGTGATGCTGGGGCGTTCGGAACGATTCCACGAAGCGATCGACATTTTTAAGCGACTTGAAGAAATTGCTCCCGCCGAGCCCATGGTGAATACCAACCTCTCCCTGTACTTCATGAAGATTGGTGACAAGGAGACCGCCGAGGAGGAGTCCGCCAAGGCCATGCAGAAGAGTATGGCTCAGCGCTCTGGAACGGCGGTCGATACCGAGCGACTTGATGACGTTTTGAGCGAACAGAAGCAGGCAGATGCTCGCCGAAAAAAGGAAATGTTCGCCCAGGTGCTTGAGATCGATTCAGAGGATGGCGTTGCCCTCTTTGGGCTTGGGAGCGCGCTCTTGGTGCTGGAAAACTGGTCCGAAGCTGCTGACACTTTAGGCCGCGCTCAGGTCGTGGATCCGGACAATTCGGCGATTTACTTGACCCGGGGGAAGGCCCTCGAGCGTCTTGATCGGGCCCGGGAGGCAGAAGGGGTCTACCGCGCGGGTATGGAGGTGGCCTCCCGGAAGGGAGACCTCATGCCCCTTAAAGAGATGGAGCATCGAGTCTTGCTACTTTCTGGCCAAGCCGGCTCCTCCACGAAGGCCTTCGAGTAATGGGCGGAAAGGATGACAATGGGTTTGCTGGATAAAATGCGAAGCAGTTTTTCGAATGACGGTTCTGGTGAGGTGCCTCAGGAGAAAGCGCGGGCCTATCACGTGACATTCGAAGACCCGGGTCCCCATGCGGTGACTTGCCCGATTCGCTTTGACCGTGCGGTTTCACCCGGCGGAACCTCTCTTTTCGAGACCCCTGAAGAAGCGGCCGCATGGCCGGCCGCCGAAGCGTTGTTGCGCATTCCAGGCGTTCATTCGGTGATCGGTAAGGGCGACGTCTTGGTGGTCGCTCGCCGAGAAAGCGTGAGCTGGCCGGATATTCTAGGGGCTGTTGAGACGGCACTTTCTGAGGTGCTGGGAGAGGTGCATGCTTCCGCCCCCCCTGTCGCTTCGGCGCCATCGGCCGGCTCGCCGCCTTCGGCTGCGGCCACTGGGCCGGACTTGGGCGACTTGCGTGAGCGGATTCAGGTGGTGATCGATCGTGATATCAACCCCGCGGTGGCCGACCACGGTGGGGTGATCACATTGTTAGATGTCCAAGACACCCGAGTCTTTGTCCACATGGGCGGGGGGTGTCAGGGGTGTGCGATGTCGACCCAGACCCTCAAGCATGGCGTCGAGTCGATGCTGCGGGCGCAGGTCCCAGAGGTCACGGAAATTTTTGATACGACGGACCATGCCTCAGGGGCCAATCCGTACTTCCAAGCCGAGTCAAGCTGAGCAACGCGCCGACCGGTCGGCCGGCGAAAATCAGGGGGCTGGTGCGAGGATCGCAAGCACCAGGAGTCGCTGGCTGCCGGTGTTCCGGATGCCATGCGGCACACCTTCCGGCGCGATCAGCATGACGCCCGCCGACATCGGGAGTTCTTGGCCTTCAAGGGTAAAGAGCCCCTCTCCTTCGAGGACCTGATAGACCTTGTCCATCCCTTCATGGGCGTGGAGCTTGTGCTCTTGGCCGGGCTCGAAGGCATTGAGGCCGACGAGGATGCGTTCCGAGGAAAAGAGCGTGCTTTTGCCCATTTTCTCAGCGTTGTAGACAGCGTGTTCTTCAGGTCGAAAGGTCGTCGGATGATCCATGGGCCAAGGATATCACGGGCGTCAACCGGGCCCTAGCGGGCCTTGCCATCATCTGGTCTAAGGACCGAACAGACTTTCTCGAGCTCCAGCCAGCCACGGACCCGTTGGATTTGGGAGGATTGGATGGAGAATTCTTGATTCCACGGACGGTCGATCAGGAAGACTTGGGACTGGGTTCTCTCGCTGAAGAAAACCGCCATCTCGCAGGAGTCCTCGATCACCCAGGTGTACTCGCGATGGGCCAGATCTTCCTTCGAAGCAACGGCCGCGTCTCCGAATCTTCCATATTTATCGACGATCTCCAGCGCGTCGTGGGGGATCTCAAGTTGCTTGAGCCAGGCGAGCGTGCTCGGCCGACTCTCGGGGGGACGTCCTGTCACGACGCTGATCTCCGCTCCGGCTTGATGCCATCTTTGAATCGTCTGGACGGCATCGGGCAGAGGCTGAAGGGATTCCAGAAATTCGTCTTCATGGATGGCCCTCCAGAGCTGGGCATGTTCCTCTGTGTTGAGTTGGAGTGAGCGAGCGAGGTCGAATTGGGCCATTTGCTCATATTCCACTCGATGTCCAAAAAGGGCGGACGCCACAGAGTGGATGGCCCGGGTTGTTTCCGCGAGTACGTCGTCCACATCGACGTAGAGATGAGCACCGCTCAGCCGCACGTCGAGTCCTTTCGGTTATTCGGCATCGTGAAAAATCAGGCCTAACGCCATGCGTTCTCCAGAGGTGACCCGGCTGACGCCGTGTCGAACCGTGCAGGGAACCGTCCCTCGTTTTCCCTCCACCGGCCGAAATCGATTGGGAAAAATGATGGCTTCGCCTAGCCGAAGGGCAACCGCCTCGCCGCGAGCCTGGGCCCGAGGTTTCTGCTCGGTCAGGAGAAATTCTCCCCCTGTGAAATCAGACTCGGGATTGGAGATCAACACGGCGACCTGAAACGGGAAGGCGAGTTGACCGTAAAGGTCTTGGTGAAGGCAGTTGTATCCCCCCTCTTGGTATCGCAGCAGAAGGGGTGTTGGTTGGGTCTGGCTCGCAGCATGGCAAGATTTCAGATAGGTCCGGAGACTCGATGGGAACCGTTCGGGGCGCCCCAGGTCTTCGGCCCAGCGATTGGCCATCCTGGCGAGCGGGCGATAGAGCTGCGACCGAAGCCGGCTCACAACGGCCGGCAGGGGATAAGCGAAGTACCGATAGTCCCCCTGGTCTCCGTAGCCCTTGGCGCCGAGGTCCACAAAGCTTCTGAAGCGCGCTCGCTCAGAGTAGAGGTCTCGCAATGCGCAGCAGTCTCGGGCTGTCACGAGGCCCGGGACGCGCGCGTAGCCGCGGCGGTCGAGTGTGTTCGCCACCGCTCGCCAGTCGATTTTCGGCATCGTGATGGGTTGTCGACTCCCTAAAGCCATGCTGGGCGAATTTCTCTGCGGCTTACATTTCGGATTGAAGGAAGGCCAACGTTCGGTCTACGACGCCCTCGCCGGCGGGAAAGGGACTGGCCGCAAAGTCAGTGACCCCCGCATCGCGAAAAGCCGCGATGCCTTGGCGCAGGGTGGCCTCGTTGCCGATCAGCGCGATTCCCGAAGGCTGCGCCACGCCTTCGCGCTCCAACATGGCCCGGTAGGAGGGCAGAGAAGGGTAGATGGCGAATGCTTGATCGCAGGCTTCGCGCGCGCTCCCCGCATCGTCGGTGAGCGCGATGGGGATCGCGGCGAGAATCCTCGGATTCGGCTTTCCTGATGAGGAGGCGGATTGGTTGATCGAGGGAACGACATGGTCGGCAAGGGTTCTGAGTCCGGTCATCCAAGTGGAGGTGCCCTGGGCGAGTCGGCCCGTCAATTCCAACATCTTCGGCCCGAGGGCGGCGACGAGAACCGGCACGGGGTCGGCATCGCCGACCGATACGCTGGCATTCACTCGGTACAGATCGCCCTGGAAAGAAGCCGGTTTGCCCTGAAGCAACGGCATGAGGACTTCGAGGTACTCCCGCATTTGCTTGGCGGGCTGCGAATAGGAGAGGCCGAACATGTCTTCGATGACGATTTTGTGAGAAAGACCGATGCCCAACACGAAGCGTCCACCTGTCGCGGCTTGCGTCGTCAGAGCTTGCTGGGCCAAAGCTGCGGGATGACGCGGCGGACTCGGCACGACCCCCGTGACCATTTCGATCCGTTCGGTTCGTTGGCCCGCGACGGCGATGGCCGTGATGGCATCGACCCCGAAGATGTTTGGACACGACACGAAGGCAAATCCCTGTTTTTCGAACTGCTCAATTTCTCCGACGACGTCCTCGAGCCGCGCATTGGGGTTACCGACGGACGAATTAACGATTCCAATTTGCATAGCGTTGGAGCCTCTTTCTTATGAACGGCCAGGGTGAGTTCGAACAGGGGGCACCGTGATCGCAGCTGAGCGGAAATCGCCAGCGGCGGCTCTGAGCGAGCGACAGTAACGCTTTCCGCTGTGCTCGCCCCTCAATGTTTGAGGCGCTGACCCGACGCCCCAGTGAATTCTGACTAAGCCGGGAGGTCGACCAGTCCGTGTCTTTTGTACCACATCGAATTGATTTTTCTACTGGGCCTTCTGGAGATAGAAATCCGTAAATGAAGCCACTCCCGCGACCCGCATTGAGGAGAAGCGAAATTCGACATAGATCGAGTCGTAAAAAACTTCAGTGGGACTGGACGGACAATGCGCTGTTCATCAGACTTCCGGATCCCCCTAAGCGCTGTAAGGAGCAGAAAAATTATGGACGTAAACGACGTAACCGGATCCACCCAGCAAGCTATAGAAATCGTCACCGACTTGATGTCGACCTGGGGCATTCAGGTCGTCGGGGCCATTGCCTTACTGCTGGTGGGACGTTGGGCGGCAGGAATGGTCCGCCGGGGCGTGAGGCGCTCCCTTGAAAAGGGCAATATCGATGCGGCCTTAGTCCCCTTCTTTAGCAGCATGGGGTACTACCTGACGCTGACTGTTGTTCTCATCGCGGTGCTCTCGTTGTTTGGCGTGCAGACGACCTCTCTTGTCGCCGTTCTCGGAGCGGCCAGTTTGGCAGTGGGCTTGGCTTTGCAGGGCACGTTGTCGAGCTTTGCTGCAGGCGTGATGCTGTTAATTTTCCGGCCCGTTCGCATTGGTGACTTTGTTGAAGTGGCGGGTCAAGCAGGCTCGGTTACGGAGCTGGGACTCTTCACGATGCTGCTGAAGACCGGCGACAACATCCAAATCATCATTCCGAATTCGTCGGTCTACGGCGCAGTCATCAAGAACTACAGCGCGCACGATACTCGCCGAATCGATCTTGTGATGGGCGTGTCTTACAACGACGACTTAGGGACCGCCAAGCGAATTATCGAAGAAACCCTCTCCAAGGAAGCGCGGGTCTTGGCAGATCCTGCCCCGACGATTGCGGTTTCGGAGTTGGCCGATTCATCGGTGAACTTTGTGGTTCGCCCCTGGGTGAACAGCGGAGACTATTGGCCGACCCGCTTTGATCTCACCCGGGCACTGAAAGAGAATCTCGAGGCGGGCGGATGCTCGATCCCCTACCCCCAGCAAGATCTCCACGTGTTGGAGATGCCCGCTCAGGCGACCCATTAGCCGAAGCGAGCAAAGGCGTCCTAGACCCATTAGGACCGGATGGAAGTCGAGAAGAGACGGCCGGCCGTAAAGGCGGCCGTCTCTTCGATTTGTCTGGTTGGCACTGTTGTTTTCAAGGAGAAGAGAAACGTGATTCGTTGGTTCTGGTGCGTGATGCTCTGTAGTGTGATCGGATTTAGTTCTGCATGGGCAGAAGAAATTCAGCTTGAGAATGGCGACAAGATGGACGTGAAGATTCTGTCGGAGGACGATGACAAGCTCGTCGTGGAGCATCCGCAACTGGGCGAGATGACGATTCCGAAGTCCGACCTGAAGAAGCCTGATCCGCCGAATCCGGGCCTGTTTGGGACCCAGTTCATGGAAGGCTGGGCGCGCAGCGTGGGTTTTGGCTTTAGTGGTGCAAGCGGTAACTCCGATGACGCCAGCGTGAACGGGTCCTTGGCCTTCAGCAATTCAACCAAGTCGTACCGCAGCAATTTTCAAGCCCGCTATTTCTATTCGAGTCAGCAAGGCGTTGCGAACACCAACTCCTTCACCGGGACCTACAACCACGACTTTCTGTTCGGAGACTCGCCTCTGTACATTTTCGGGCTCGCCCGTTATCAGTTCGATGAATACCAAGTATGGCGAAACCGCATTGGGGCCAACGCCGGTGTCGGTTACGAGTTTTTACGCGGGGCCAATTATCTGGTCAGCACCCAGCTTGGTTTTGGTGTCGCTTACACCACCGGGTCAGATGACGAGAATAATGGCGTCATCGAGCAACGAGAGACTCGGCCGGAAGGCGTGGTGGGTTTGGTGGGATCCTGGAAGCCGTTTAAGGGGCACGAGCTCAGCGCGGACATCACCTATTACCCGGATTTCGCCGATCTACCGCGATTTCGGCTGCTGGCGAACGCCGCCTACCAGATCGCCTTGGCGCCGATTGACGGCTTAGCGCTGAAATTCGGTGTGCAAAATGAATACGACAGCGGCATCAATACCCGTCTGCCTGTTCCGGGGTCCCCTCCGGCACCCAATGAGCGTTTTCAGAAAAAGAACAACCTCAAGTACTCGGGGAATCTGGTCTACGAGTTCTAGGGGCGTTCTGCTGAAAACAGCATCAGGCCGAATAAGTTCTCGGAATCGGACCAAGATCGCTCGAATCGCCAGCCGGCGTGTGATGCATTTTCTGCAAAACCTTCGATGCTGAATTTGTATGAGTTTTCCGTCTGGATGGTTTCGCCCGCTTTGAAGGCAAATCGCTGCCCGCGAATCTCGACGGTCTGATCGATTTCGCTGACGAGATGCATCTCGATTCGAGAATGGGCCCGATTAAAAAGCGCACGGTGAGTAAACTGGTCGACGATAAAGTTTCCATCGAGGGCTCGATTGATATGAGTGAGTAAGTTGCCATTGAACGCGGCGGTCACTCCCCGCTTGTCGTCGTAGGCTTGCTCGAGTCGCTTCGTGTCTTTGATGAGGTCGATCCCGATCAGGAGCTGGCCTCCATGGGGTCTGCAGAGTTGAGCGAACCGCTCAAGCAGGGCTCGGCGATCCTTTTCGTCGAAGTTGCCGATGGTTGAACCCGGGAAAAAGAGCAGTCTTCGGCCGGCGTCGGAGGCTTCTTGGGGCACTGCAATGCTCTGGTTGAAGTCGGCGCAGACCGGCCAGATGGGCAGGTGAGTGTAGTCGCGCGCCAACTTATCCGCGGCCTCGACCAGGTGATCTCCTGAGATGTCAAGGGGGACGTAGCCCGCAGGAGATTTAAGGGCTTCAAGGAGAAGTCGGACTTTGCGGCTATTCCCGCTCCCCGGCTCGACAACAAGAGCGTCGGGGCCGATCGCTTGGCTGATCTCCGTCGCATGCTGTCTCAGGATCGAAATTTCGGTGCGGGTAGGGTAGTACTCCTCAACCTCGCAGATCTGGTCAAAGAGGGCTGAGCCGCGCGCATCATAGAAATATTTACACGGAAGGGTCTTCGGATGAGAAGAAAGTCCTTCGGTCACTTCGGCCAGCATATCGCTCGGGGAAGGATGCAGGTCGTGGAGGGGTCTGACTTGATTCGTCTCTGACGGCATCATTGAGCGTCTTTCGCAAGCCGGATCCCGGAGAATTGCCAGCGGTCGGGAGGATAGAAAAAATTTCGGTAGCTTGGCCTGAGGTGTGCTGCGGAGGAAGCGCAGGAGCCGCCTCGGAGAACCATCTGATCGCACATGAATTTACCGTTGTATTCGCCCAGGGCGCCGGCTTCGGGTTGATACCCCGGATAGGGCCCGTAGCTGCTCCGGGTCCACTCCCACAGATCCCCATATGCTTGGCGAGGTGCCTTCGTCAGGGCTGGACCCGCTGCAGTCGGATGGAATCGGCCTGACTCGACGAAATTACCCTCAATCGGGATTTGACCGCAGGTGATTTCCCATTCGCTTTCGCTGGGAAGGCGTGCGCCGGCCCAGCGGGCGAAGGCCTCTGCCTCGAGAAAGCTGATGTGGGCGACTGGCTCGTGGTTTTGAAGTTCTTGCTCCCCCGCAAGGGTGAAGGTCCGGTAGTCGTGTGGTCCGCCGCGCCAGTACAGAGGCTTCGTCCAGCCTTCTTTCTGGACCGTCGCCCACCCCGTGTCGAGCCAAAGCTCTGGCGTGGTATACCCACCGTCCGCGATGAAGCTCCGGTATTCACCGTTGGTAATGAGCCGGTCTGCGATCAGGCCCTCTTCGATAAACACCCGGTGGGCCGGGGTTTCGTTGTCGAAATGGAATCCGTCCGGACCTGCGCCGATCCAGTGAAGACCCTCAGGGATCGGGATCCAGTTCAGTGCGGGTATGGAGCTTGGCTCGGTCGCGAGTGGCGGGCGATAGCTCGGGGCGAGAATGTTTTGGGAAAAGAGATGTTTCAGATCAGTCAGAATCAACTCTTGATGCTGCTGTTCGTGATGTATTCCCAGCTCGATGATTTCACCGATGGCTTTAAGGTTCTGGGGGTCATTCGCTTCAACTAACGCGACCAGCGATGAATTGACATGACTTCGGTAAGCCAACACGTGGTCGAGAGTGGGTCGGGTGAGGAGGCCACGTTGATGGCGAGCTTGGCGTTCGCCGATCCCGTTGTAATAGGAATTGAAGAGGTAGCTAAATTGTGGGTGAAACGGCTCGTACGACTTCGCGTGGGGGCCCAGGACAAAGGTTTCGAAGAACCATGTTGTGTGGGCCATATGCCATTTGGCAGGACTGCAATCGGGCATAGACTGCGCGCCGCAATCCTCAGGTTCAAGGTTTGAGGTCAACGCCTCGGTCAGGTTCCGGACCGTCAAGAAGGATTCGATGATGCGTCGGTGTGGGTCCGGCGACTCATCGGTTGTCCGGCTGTGGATGCCGGGGGGCGTCATTTGGGGCTGGGCCACGCTTGCTCCTCATCGAATCGAGGCGAAGAGTCTAGGGAAATCTCTTTTTCTTGCCGCTCTAGCGGGCTCCGAAGTTGGGGGGCGGATCGGACGGTCTCGCCCGGGAAGCGATTTCGGACGCTAATTCGGCTGCTGCTGAGTGGACGGAGGCCCCGTCGAGATCGACCCGGCGGTTGGCCTCGCGCATTTGAGAATCGCCGATGGCGCCGAGCAGTGGGCGGAGCGCTTCCACGAAACGCGGGTTTTGGGCGGCCAGATCTGAAAGGAGAATCACCGCGTCATAAGGGGGAAAGGCTTGCAGAGGGTCGTCCAGCACCACGAGATCGTAGGCCGCGATACGGCCATCACTCGAAAAGGCGCTGATGGCGTCCACGTGACCGTCTGCGACAGCTCCGTACATTAATGCCGAGTCGAAGCTTCGTTGTTCTCGAAATTTCAAGCCGTACGCGGCTTCGACTTCTCGCCACTCTGGCCGGGCGAAGAACTCGTAGTCTCCTCCGAGCGCGAGTTGCGGGGCCTGCTCGGCCAAGTCCGAGAGGTCGCTGATCCCCTTCAATCGAGCCGCCTGAGACTTCATTGCGATCGCGTAGGCATTTTCGAAGCCGAGCGGGCCGAGCAGTTGGATTCCGGCCTCGTTGGCCAGCCATTCTTGAGAGGTTTCGAGCACGATTTCAGAGTTCGCCGGGTCGGTGCGCTTCATGTAGTTGGCCCAGATCGTGCCCGAATAGTCTACGTAGACATCGAGGTCGCCGTTAGAAAGGGCGTTGAAGGCGACTGTGGACCCGAGACCTTCTCGAAGGGTTACGTCAAACCCTGCTTGACGGAGTTTTGTCGCGATCAATTCGGCCAGGATATATTGTTCAGTGAAAGTTTTGGCTCCAACGGTCGCCCGAGGTCGGTTGGAATCGCCGAAGCCTGCGGCCAGAATCGGCAGGCAAGCCAATCCGATTGAAATCGCCAAAAGCCCGATGGATGTCCAGGCCAATCGAGCACTTCGGCGGGCCGCGGCCCATTCCCCGAGCCGAATCAAGCCGTCCAGGGCGATGGCAAGAACGGCCGCGCCGAAGCAGCCCATCAGAACCGCCACGGTATTCTGGGTTTGGAGTCCGCTGAAGATGAAATTTCCCAGGCTGGTGGCCCCGACGGGCGTGGACAGTGTTGCCATCCCCACTGTCCAGACCGCAGCGGTTCGAATTCCGGCGACGAGCACGGGGAGAGCCAGTGGAAGCTGAACCCGTACGAGAATCTGCTGATCCGTCATGCCGATTCCCCGAGCGGCTTCAAGGACGTTTGGATCCACCTCGTTCGCTCCAGTTACTGCATTTCGAAGGATCGGAAGCATGCTGTAGAGCACGAGGGCGACCAGGGCGGGAACAACTCCGATCCGTCCAAGTAGAGGCACCATTAAGGCTAGAAGGGCCAGTCCGGGAATCGTTTGAATAATGCTCGATAGACCGAGCAAGGGAGGTGCCAATGCGGGTCGACGGAGGGCAAGCGCGGCGAGCGGGAGGGAAAAGAGGATTCCAATCGCGAGGGCGCCGACGGTGAGTAAGACATGGTGGGCAAAGTAGTTTGGGAAGTGGGCCCACTGTGCTTGAAAGGCTTCGCCCATCAGTCGTCATCACTCCGGTCTCGCGCCGTGGCTCCGGCCCCGATGATCGACTGCAATCTTTTACTTTGTCTTCGGGGCATAGCGAGAAGAGAGGCGACTTGCGGATCCGCAGGTTGAGTCGATAACTCGTGGGCTGAGCCGACTTGGAGGATGCGGCCGGAATCCATGATGGCGAGGCGGTCGGCCAACAGTAAGGCCTCGCTGACATCGTGCGTCACCAGAATGATGGTGAGATCGAGCTGCTTTTGGATTTGTTTGATCTGTTCTTGTAGGCCATCCCGAGTGATGGGGTCCACAGCTCCGAAGGGTTCGTCCATCAGAAGAATTCGCGTTTCGGCGGCAAGGGCCCGGGCGACGCCGACCCTTTGCTGTTGGCCCCCCGAAAGTTCTGCCGGTCGCCGCGCCCGGTAAGCGTCGGGGGGTAAGCCCACATCGTTGAGCAGGGTATCGACCCGGTCTTGGATTCGTGCATCGGACCAACCGAGCAATTTGGGAATGGCCGCAACATTCTCGGCCACGGTCCAATGCGGGAAAAGTCCAATTCCCTGAAACACGTATCCGATTTGTCTGCGTAAAACGACGGGGTCGAGAGAGGTCACATCCCGACCCTCAATGAGTACGGTCCCTGAGGTGGGCTCGACCAAGCGGTTGATCAGTTTGAGCGTGGTCGTTTTTCCACAGCCGGATGCCCCCAGCAAGACCAGCGTCTCCCCTGCCTCGATTTCCAGGGAGAGCCTCTCGATCGCTCCAACCCCGCCGGGGTAGATCTTGCTCACGTTCTGCAAGGAAATCATAAAGGCACGGTAGCCTTTCGTCGGTCTGCTCGCGTTGGCTTCTTCAATCGGAGACCCTTTCGGGTGAAAGCCGCCCGAGCTTCCATTTGATCCCCTATCGTGGGCCGATGAATTCATGGCTGTCCGACACCTTTGGCGCCTTGGTGTATCGCGACTTTCGCGTTCAGTGGATCGGAAGCATGTTGTCTTTCTTGGCTTTTTTCATGGCCATGATTGTTCAGAGCGTCGTAGCCTTTGATATATCGGGGGATAACGAAGCCGTTGGGACCGTCGTGGCGGGCCAGGGAATCGCTATGGCGGCACTGGGTCCGTTAGGGGGTGCTTTTGCGGATCGGTGGCCGAAACGTCGTGTGATTGCGGGAGCCCAGGGGGTAACCGTCGTCGCCTTCGTTGCGCTTGCGTTGCTCGTTGCTCGTGATCAGATCAACATCGAGTGGCTCACGGCGGGATCAGTTTTGATCGGTGCCAGCCTGGCTTTCCTCGGCCCGGCTCGGCAGGGGCTTGTTGTCGATCTTGTGCCCGCCGAGATGCGAAGCAAAGCCATGGCGGTGACCAATGTCGCCAATACGGCTGCGAGGGTGATCGGCCCTGCGCTGGCGGGAGGCCTGCTGGTCTGGCCTCGTTCTGGAGCAGTCGGTGCCTATCTATGCATGGCTTTTTTCTACGCCGTTTCTGCGGCCAGCCTCGTGCTGTTACCCAAATCAGTGGTTCGGAAGGACGCCCAAGATAAGCCCGTTTTTGCAGATGTATGGGCTGGCCTAATTTATGTGGCGCGGCACCCGAAGCTGCGACTTCTCGTGAGCCTTTTTGTTCTCGTGATCCTGGCCGGTTTTCCGCACGTGACGGTCTTGCCAGGGCTGGTCGAAAATGTGTATCGGCTGGAGGCTGCTGATGTCAGCTCGCTCTTTGTTTCTTCAGCGGTGGGTGCTTTGACAGCCAGTCTCTTTGTGGCTCGTTTTGCGAGTTCGCCCCGAGCACATTGGATCTATACCGGCCACGGTGTGCTCTTTGGCGCGGCTCTTGTCAGCCTGGCTTTTTGGCCATCCTTCGAGTATTTGATGTTGGGGATGTTTCTCGTGGGATATGGGAGTGGTGGATTTCAAAGCCTGAATTCAGCGGTTATCGCTCACCATACTGAGGTGGACTACATCGGCCGAGTGATGTCGCTTGTCCTTCTCGCCTTTGCGGGCTTCGGTTTGATGTCTCTCCCTTACGGATTTTTGGCAGACCGATGGGGAGAGCCGAACACCCTGCTGTTGATGGGGGTCGTTGTTTTGGGGCTCTGCGGCCTATTCGCTGTTCTTGTCGCACGTCGCGCGATTGATTTCGCAGAGTCCGAGGCCTAGCCCAGCAGGATTCACTTCAGCGGGGGATCGGAGGATCCGCCAGTTTGAGGAGTTGCTTGCCGAGGTTCTTTCCCTCGAAGAGGCGAAGTAGGGTTTGAGGCGTGTTCTCAAAGCCCTCTTGGACATCGGTGGCCACAGCGAGCTGTCCTTCGGATAACCAACCGGAAAGGTCACCTAGGGCGCGGCCGGCATCTTTGAAGTGATCAATCAGAATGAAACCACGCACGGTCAGGCGTCGAATCACGATTTGCATGTAGTTTCGGGGTCCCGGGGGCAATTCTTCTTCGTTGTAGCCCGAGATTCCTCCGCAAAGGACTACCCGCCCGCCTTGAGCCATGTTGAGGAGGGCTTCATCGAGGATGGGTCCACCGACGTTGTCGAAGAACAGGCTGGCGCCGTGAGGGAGTTCATCGCGTAGCCGCCGAGCCAGGTTTTCCGATTTGTAATCAATGGCCGCATCCAAACCCGCCTGCTCGGTCAACCATTGGCACTTTTCCGGCCCCCCCGCGATGCCGACAACGCGTTCTGCGCCTCGGAGCCGGGCAATCTGGGCCGCGACACTCCCGGTGGCTCCAGCTGCGCCGGAGACCAGTACCGTATCGCCTTCTCGAACCTCTCCGATGTCCGTCATTCCGAAGTAGGCCGTCAACCCTGTTCCGCCGAGTGCGCTGAGCATGACCTCTGGCGCGATGCCGTCAGGAACCGTTGCGAGGCGGCCCATGGGGCCAGGTTCTCCGTCCGCCAAGGCGTATTCTTGCCAGCCCAGCATGCCCGAAACGAGATCGCCCACGGCATAGCTCGGATGCCTCGATTCGATGACCTGGCCGACGGAGGAGGCCCGCATCACCTCTCCAATTCCCACTGGAGGGACGTAGCTCTTTACGTCATTCAGCCAGCCCCTCATCGCGGGTTCGAAAGCGAGGTAGAGGTTTCGAACAAGAACTTGATTGTCACCGAGCGCGGGAAGCGGCTCCTCCACGCACTCGAAGTCACTGGTCCGCACCATGCCCACCGGTCTGGACCGGAGGCGCCACTGTCGATTCGTATGCTCGTCGGATTGATTCATTCCCCGGATATAGTCGGAACGGAAGTCTTACGCAAATGACGGGAAGCCTGCTGGGTTTTCTGCCGCTCTCGTCGCTTTTGCGTCGACCTTGCCGGCGGAATGCCTTCTGCTCGAGAAAAGATGAGCCCTTCATTTCAGGCGTCTTCCAGGCGGGTCGCATGGTAAACTCGATCGTCTTGATCAGGCGAGGCGCTCGCGACCCGGTCGCCTCTGAGTGGGAAATGGAACTGAATCAAAATCGCGGAATTCGAGTGGCTCGCTCTTTTTTTCTCTGCACCCTCTTCTTGGTGGGTTTGTCCTCGCACGCTCAAGCGGTCTGCACCGAGGATCCCGACAACCCGCTCGTGGGCTTCGAAACATCCCTCGGCCATTTCTACGTTGAGCTTTGCGGAGCAGACTCTTCCGTCGCCACCACGGTCGACAACTTTCTCGACTACGTGGAGAGTGGGGCCTACACGAACACTGGATTCATCCATCGAGCCCTCAATCTGCAGGATTCTGGATCCTTCGGGATCATTCAGGGGGGGGGATATTTCATCCAGAATGGGTTGGCCGAAGTAGTCGTCACGAATCCACCGATTCCCTTGCAGGCCGTTCTTTCAAACCTACGGGGCACGATCGCCATGGCGAGGACCAATGATCCAAACTCCGCCACGAGCCAATGGTTTATCAACACGGAGGACAATCTGATTTTTGATCCGGCACCCGGTCAAGATGGATATGCGGTGTTTGGGAGAGTGATCCTCGACGGCTTAGATGTTGTGGACGATATCGTGGATCAAGAGAAATGGAATCTAAACCCAAGTTCATTCCCCTCAGTTCCTCTCATCGATTATCCGAACGATGGTTCATCCGTCCTGTCGTATCTAGTGTATGTCACCGACGTGTACGTCGTGCCCGAGCCGAGCGCGACCCTTCAAATGATGTCGGGCATTTTTGCCTTGATGGGATTTCATAAAATTCGCGGGGCCAAGCGAAAGGCAGCGGAAAGGTCTCGACAGGATGGGGACTGATCCTCTGATTCTGAGAGATCACCTAGAGTGCGGAACGGTAATCAGCGGCCAAGACCGAGCGTCGGTTCTCGCGCTCGCCCGCCGGATCGAGAACTCGGGGCTCGATAGCGCTTGGGTGGGGGATCATATCTCCTTTTATATCCCTATTTTAGAATCACTCACGCTGCTCTCATTTGTCGCGGCGGCGACCGAGCGCATTCGCCTTGGAACCGGGATCTATTTGATGCCTCTTAGGCATCCCACGACGACCGCCAAGGTCGCCTCGACTTTGGACGTTCTTTCGGGGGGGCGATTGACGCTTGGCGTGGGGGTGGGTGGAGAGTTCCCACCGGAGTTCGAAGCCTCGGGCATTCCGGTCACCGAGCGGGGTCCACGTACCGACGAATCCATTGAAGTGGTGCGTCGTCTATGGAGGGAGGAGGGCGTCGAGCATCGAGGTGAGCATTTTAATTTCGGCCCGATCACTCTTTCGCCGAAGCCTCTTCAATCGGAAGGTCCTCCGATTGTCATCGGTGGACGGAAGGGGCCGACCTTTCGGCGCGCCGGGCAACTCGGAGATGGCTACATCTCACACATGTGCTCCCCCGAGCAGTACGCGGACAATCTGGAGAATATTCGTCAACATGCCAAGCAGGCGGGTCGCAAGGAGGTGCCCTTCGAGACGGCGGCTTTTCTTTTCTCAGTGCAAGACGACGTATACGAGCAAGCCTTAGATCGAGCCGCGGGGATGCTCCAGATGATTTACAACCGCCCGTTTCGTGATGCCGCGAAGAAGTACTGCCTGTTGGGCCGCCCCGAAGATTGGTTGGAGCAGATGCAGGCCTTCGCGAAGGCCGGCGCCCGGCACTTTGTCTTCTCTTTGCTCTCCGATTCCGATCAGTTTTTTGAAGCCTGGGAAAACGAAATCAAGCCCGGACTGTCCCAGATCGATTACCGCTGAAGCGCTCGTCGGACTGATTCAATTTCGTCCACAAGGCGATCGAGGCCGTCGGTCAGGCAGGCTGGACCCGGTTGGAGAATGATTTCAGAAGGGATTTCGGCGATCCGATCATTCTGAATAGCCGGCACATTTTGCAAACCCGCTCTTTTGAGAAGAGCCTCCCGGTCGAGGGGTTTGCCGCACCAGCTGGCCAAGATGAGGTCGGGTTGAGCTTGGTTGACGGCTTCAACATCGACAAAGCGATCGCGAGCCAGCTTGCCTTTCGAACGTTCGCGGAAAACGTCCATTCCGCCCGCGATTTCAACGAGCTCACTCACCCAGCGGATGCCGCAGATCATAGGATCATCCCACTCCTCGAAATAGACGCGAGGCTGCACGGCGAGCCCTGTCTTGAGGTTCGCGACGCGATCGAGGCGTTCCTTGTATTCACTGACCAGAGCCGTGGCTTTTCGCCCTGCACCGACCAAGCTGCCAATGTTCACGATCACTTCGAAAATCTCTTGGATCGACCGCTGATTAAAAATCAGTACGGGGAGATTGGCCTGAATGAGATCCCGAGCGAGATCAGCCTGAATATCCGAGAAACCGATCACGAGGTCAGGGTTCAGTGCACTTATTTTTTTGACGCTGCCACCGATAAAGGCCGAAACGACGGGCTTGTCTCGAGGTGCTTCTGGCGGGCGCACTGTATACGCGCTGATTCCAACCACACGGTGCCCTTCACCCAGCCGATAAAGAATTTCGGTCGGCTCCTCGGTCAAGCAGACAATGCGCTGTGGACCCCGAGGAATCTGAAGGCCTGTGGTCGACATCTTTTGCTGCTCCTTTCTCGCTTGCTCGGCCGACGGGTGTGGTCAGAGTCTACCGTGGTCGTCGTGCTGGGGTCGGCCCGCGCCTGAGGGGCTCTCTCGCCCGCCCTCGGAGTCGACGGGATGGGCCTAATCAGGTGTTTATGTCTGATTGGGGAATTCATCGAGTCGAGCGCTACCCTCCGTGGTCCCAAATCGCCGACCGAGATCCGACGGAGAAATGATGATTTTCAATAATCGAGTGACCCAAATGCTGGGCGTCGAGATTCCGATCCTTCAGGCCCCGATGGGTTGGATCGCGCGATCTCCCTTGGCCTCAGCGGTCTCGGAGGCCGGGGCTTTGGGAATCATCGAGACTTCGTCTGGAGAAATTGACGCGATTCGAATTGAAATCCAAAAGATGCGGGAACTGACTGAGCGGCCCTTTGGCGTCAACATCGCGCAAGCTTTCGTTCGAGATCCGTCGCTGGTGGACTTCGTGGTAGATCAAAAGGTGCGTTTCGTGACGACCTCCGCGGGTGACCCTCGTCAGCACACGGCTCGACTTAAGGATGAGGGTTTGACGGTCTTCCATGTGGTGCCGACCCTTCGCGCGGCCGAGAAGGCTGTGGCTGCGGGCGTGGATGGCCTTGTCGTGGAAGGGGGCGAAGGGGGTGGTTTTAAGAATCCCAGCCCTGTTTCAAGTCTGGTCCTGATCCCGCTGGTCCGCAGCCAAGTCGATGTGCCCATCATTGCGGCGGGGGGAATTTGCGATGGCGTATCGATGGCAGCGGCTTTTGCCTTAGGGGCCGAGGGCATTCAAATGGGGACCCGGATGGTGTCCGCCGCGGAGTCGCCGGTTCACGTAGGTTGGAAAAACGCCATCGTCGAGGCCGCCGAAACGGATACGGTGTTCCTCAAGCCAGAGAAAGGCCCCGCCCTGAGGGCTCTTAGAACCGAACGCACCGAGCGACTCGCAGCGGGAGAAGGGAACCCCATGGCCGACCTAGGGGCCGGCGTGAAAGAAGTTTATTTCCAGGGCAACGTGGGCGCTGGGGTCGCACTAACAGGAGAAGTCGCGGGGCGCATCGACGCGATTCGGCCGGTTTCGGAAATTATCGCAGAAACCGTGAAAGAGTACGTCGAGACGATCCGCGGTTTGTCTTCACAGATTCCGGCGAAGTAGACGCGCCGAGCGGGGAAATTTCGAGCGCGGGTGGTGGTCAAAGTCGAGGGAGAACTGAGACTCCATTCGCCAGAAAAAGACGGATCAAGAAGGAGACCGACGCATGCTCGATCGAATTATTCGAGGTGGCGAAGTCATCGATGGAACGGGGGCCCCGGGAAAAACCGCTGATGTCGGGATTCGCGACGGTCGGATTGTTTCGGTCGGTCAAATTGATGAGCCGGCCCGGGAGACCGTCTCCGCGGATGGTTTGCTGGTGACGCCGGGCTGGGTGGATGTCCATACTCACTACGATGGCCAGGTCACCTGGGATGGAGAACTCACCCCCTCCTCGGTTCAGGGCGTGACCACAGCGGTTATGGGGAACTGCGGCGTCGGATTCGCCCCGGCTTCTCCCGATCGGCATGACTGGCTGATCAGCTTGATGGAAGGCGTAGAGGATATCCCGGGCACCGCTCTGGCGGAGGGCATCGAATGGCAATGGGAAAGCTTTCCCGAGTATCTCGATGCGGTTGAATCCCGTTCGCTGGCCATCGACGTGGGGGCACAAGTGCCCCATGGTGCGTTGCGGGCCTATGTGATGGGTGAGCGCGGGGCGGATCATCGGGTCAGGCCCGATCCGGAAGAGATCAGCCGGATGGGCCGTCTCGCACGGGAGGGCATTGAGGCGGGTGCTCTCGGGTTTACGTCTTCTCGTACGCGCAACCACCGCACGAAGGATGGAGAGCCGACGCCGAGTCTCACAGCCGGTCCGGAAGAAATGCTGGGCATCGCGGAAGAGATTGGCCGCGGGGGATTGGGCGTTTTCGAAATCGTGGCCGACTTCGCGGACCTTGAAGACGAGTTTAAGCTGCTGCGCAAGATGGTCGAGATCTCCGGGCGCCCGATGTCGATCAGTGTGGCGCAGAATGATCGGGTTCCCGATCAATGGCGACGGCTGCTCGACCAAATCGGGGAGGCGGCTGAAGTGGGCCTTCCCATGAAGGCTCAGGTTGCCCCTCGGGCCATTGGTTTGTTGTTGGGTTTGGAAGCGAGCCTCCATCCCTTTATCGGCCACCCGACCTACCAGTCGATCAAAGACCTGAGTCGAGAGGAGAAATGGGCCCGATTGAAAGATCCGAATTTCCGTGCGGCCTTGTTGACAGAGCAAACCCCCGAGATGCTCCGATTCTTGGTCGGAGATTTCGAACGGCTCTTTCTCTTGGGCGATCCGCCGAACTACGAGCCGTCACCCGATCAAAGCCTGGCCGCGGAGGCTCGGCGTCGCGGTCTCTCAGAGCAAGAGTGGGC